>JANWWR010000221.1 GCA_025055835.1 Gemmatales bacterium
CCAGGCAAGACGAGAATGGCCAGTCCGATCAGCCAGCCCACGCTCAGATGACGCTTCATGATGGCGTACCTCTCTCCGCTTGGGGAATCTGGGCGTCGTGCGGAGAGTACGTTAGCGAGAGGTGGGCCAGGGTGTCGAGGAATATGAAGGCGAATTCACGCCATTTATGAAAGTTTCATGTATCCATCATATTCGTCAAAATCAGAACAACCGGCAGGACAGGTGATATCTACTGGTGACGATTAGAGTTGTGACACAATAGGAGGAAGTTTCTGATCTCGCCTGAATTCCGGCTCAGCTATGGCGAGGCAGGCGGCATCGCATCAGCTGGAGACTGAAAAGTAAGCCGAGGCAAGAAGCGGTGAGTCCCCACGGCTGAGGCTCAGGGACCGGCGTGAAGTTCACGCCGCGGAAGATGGTCCCTGGAGCGGCGGTGGCCAGGGTAACGAAGGTGCCTCCCGTGTTGATCGTGGCGTTGTAGGCGGCCGTATCGACATAGCGGCGGAGTTGGTTGCCCGCCGTGACCGCGTTGCCGGTAGTGACGTAGAGCTCGAAGCCGCCGCCGGTGTAAACCCCCGTGATCCCCGTGAAGCTGCCGACCTCCACGCCCCGCCACGTCCAAGTAACGCCATCCTCCGAGGAGAACTTGACCAGGCCGAGAACCTGATCGGCAACGTAGAGCGTGTCGAGCACACCGTTGTTGTTGTGGTCGAAGAACACGAAGCCGCGGGCTTGAGCGAGGCCAGTTGTGGTCACGTTCGAGGTGGCCACGTCGCTGGTGGTGGGCAGGGGCACATTGGTCCGGCGAAGCTGGTCGTTGTCCGAGAAATAGAGTTGATTGTTGACGATCTGGACGACACGGGGCTGCTGCAGTGCGCCGCCGGGGTTGACGACCCGTGTCCCCGATCCGCTGCTGCCGATGGTTGTATGACGGATGCCGTTGGCTCCAGCCCCGCCAGGCCCCGTACCGGCTGTCCACAACCCGGAGCCGGGGTTGCCCGTCAAAGATGCTGCCGCGGTGATGCTCTGTCCGCTGTAGGCGTTGAGCGAGGTCGTCAGGTTCACATTTCTCGAAGCATCCACGAGGGCGACGACCCGGGCCACGGAGGAGGAGCTGGTCCCGGCGACGTTGGCGGTACCGGCCGGGGCGTTGAAGCCGGTCAAAACCAGGTGCGTCTTGTCGGCGGAAAGGGTGAGCGCCCCTTGCGTGTTGTTGTTGCCGCTTTGGGTGAGAAGTGGCCCGGACCCGCTGCTGGGCAGGGAGACGATGACGCTGCCCGATTGGCCAGGAGTAAAGGTGTTAAACTGCACCAAGTCCACAGACTGAGCGGCCGAACTGGTGCCATTGACCCGCAGCACGACGAGATGGCCCGGCGTGAACGGAGCGGCCTTGGTTGAAGACTCAAGGCCGACGAGAAGTGCAGAAAGTGCGAGTGATACGCGGATGAAACAAGATTTCATGACCATGCCTGCCTTCGACTGTTCCGCATGGGTCGGAAGTAACGCACAAGCATAGAACTCAACTCGGAGAGATGCCAAAAATGGCGAAGAGTTTTGGCGTGACCAAAAGCGGACAGGAGATTTCTCCTCTTGCGTAGTGGGTTGGAAGGTGCTATGGCGGCCAATCCGCTGGGAAGCATTGAGACGGTTTGCGCTTCTGTCGCGGCTTGGAATTTCGCGACCGGGGCGTGAGACCCAAGCTGGAGGTGGCCGGTGTTGTCCTTCGCCAGCCTTCGCCTGTTTGCCCGGACTCGGCTCGCCGGTCTGACCCGGGGAGTAGCTGCGGCCTGCCTGGGTCTGGCACTGGGCGGGTGCTCGACGTTCATCGACGATATCACGGCGGTCAGCCCGGAAGGCGGCTTTTGGAACAACATGAAGTACCGGCAGCAACTGCTGCTGGACCGCCGCGATCCGATGGAAGTGCTGGCCACGAGTCGAGACGGCGACCTGCGGGCACGGGCCTATCGGCGACTGAAAACCACCGGCAGCCCGGAGGAGCAGGCCAAGCTCATCCAGATGTTGGCAGAGGCGGCCAAGTCGGAGAAGGACCTGGTTTCGCGTCTGGCTGCGGTGGAAAAACTTGGCGAGTTCAAAGATCCGCAGGCATTTCAAGCGCTTCAAGAGGCGTTCTACGCCCCGGCCAATGCTCAGGCCCGGGATCCCGTGGTCCGTATCGCGGCGGTGCAGGGCATGGCGAAAACCGGCAATGCCGCCGCGGTGCCGATTCTTTCTGAGGTCGTCCTCCGTGATCCGTCCCGCGATGTCCGCTTGGCCGCCGCCGACGGTCTGGGCCGATTCCAGTCCGCCGACGCCGCCAACGCCCTCGTGAAGGTGCTCAAGGAAGAACGCGATATCGCTCTGAGACACAAAGCCAACGAGTCGCTCCGCCAGATGACCGGCAAACAGCTTCCGCCCCAAGCGGACCAGTGGGAAGCGTACCTCCAGCAGCGCATCGGTCCCGACCGGCAGATCGCTCGGGAGCCGAAAAGCCCCCTCCAGCAGGTCATGTTCTGGGAAAAATAGCCCGTCGGTAACCCCTTCTTGACGGGCAGCGAATCGGCCAGTTTGCTTGCGCCGCTTTCGCTTCAATCGCTTGGCAAGGTCGCGCTTGATCCAGTAGGATGAAGACGAGTCGCCCAGATCTTCTCGTGCGCGCAACCCGAGGGAACCGTCTCCGATCCGGGAGTCGTGGATGAACGGAATGGTGCGGAGACTGATGAGTCTGCTGGGTCCACCGGCCGATTACCGCCGCAAGCCCCGAGTCATTCTCCTCAACGGCTTGGCGGAACAACCGGAAAGCTGGTTCTGCAACCGGCCCTACTGGGAGCGCTGGTTCGATCTGAAAGTGCCGGAACTGCTCGTGTACGACGGTCCGGTGATTGCCAAGCGGGTCGCCGAAGGACTGCCGATTACGGTGCCGTTCTTCGTGGATCAACTGGAACTGTTCGTGGACCAGTTCGTGCAAGCGCCGCAGTTCCATCTGGTAGCCAGCAGCCTCGGAGGGCAGATCGCAGTGGAGTACGCTATCCGGCATCCCGATCGAGTGGATCGGATGGTTCTGTTGTGCCCGTCGGGATTCGGCGGCGAGGAGAAGCTGCCGGTCGCCGAGGGACTCCGCAGCAACAACTTTGAGGGGCTGGTGGCCAGCGTGTTTCACGACCGCCGCTGGGTCAATCCCGGTTTCATCCGTTTGTATCAGCAGCAGTTCGTCAGCCGTCAGTGGCGCAAAGGCATGTTGCGAACCGTGCGGGGGACCAGCGAACACAGCGTCCGGGATAAGCTCCATCTGGTCAAACAGCCCACGCTCCTGATATGCGGGAAGCAAGACAAGGTGATCGACACGACCCAAACCGTGGCGGCTGTCCAGGGATTGGACAATTTTCGCGTCCTGGTGTTGGACCCGTGCGGCCACGCGCCACAGATTGAAATGGCGGATCGGGTCAATCGGGAAGTGCGCGACTTTCTGCTCCAGGCAGCCACAGCCCCGCCCGCCAAGCCGACGACCGACGCCGCCGTACCGGCCGCCCCATCATGACCCTGACCTTCGCCTATTGAGGACCTATGGACTGGCACCCGCTAGCCCACTGGCTGACCGGTAACCGCCTGTCCCGGCGCATCGCTGACGCAGCCTTTGCTCGCTACAGCCGCCGACGCATGGCCCGGCTGGACGCTCTCGCGCTGGAGCGCATCCAGCAGCGCACCCTCCTGGATCTCGTGCGTCGGGCCGAACAGACCCGCTTCGGGCAAGATCACGACTTCCCCCGGATTTGTTCCCTGGACGACTACCAGCGGCTCGTGCCCCTGCGGGATTACGAGCAGTTTTGGAACCAGTATTGGAAAGCCAGCTACCCCTACTTGGCGGGTTCGACCTGGCCGGACCCGGTTCCCTACTTTGCCCTCTCCTCCGGCACGACCAGCGGCACGACGAAATACATTCCCGTCACCTGGGAAATGGTCCGCTCCAACCGCAAGGCGGCAGCGACGCTCCTGGCCGGTTTCGTCAATTCATACCCGCAAGCCGGTCTGCTACGAGGGCGGATGTTCTTCCTTGGTGGAAGCACTGACTTGCAACAGGTCGGCATGATCGAGAAGGCATCAGCGGCAGCGGACGGACGTAGAACCGGCTCGGCACTTCGACGGCAAGTACGGGAACGTCTGCATTTACTGGCCGATACTGTCCGCCCTCGGGCCAAACCGCTTCCCATCCTCGCTGGAGACCTGAGCGGCATCGCCGCTCGGGAAGTTCCCGAGGTACTGCGACCGTACAGCTTCCCGCCTCCGGATCTGGCTTGGCTGACCGACTGGGAAGAAAAAGTCCGCCGCATGGCCGAGCAGAGCGCCGACCTGCCGATCACGCTTATTAGCGGCGTGCCGTCGTGGCTTTTGGTGCTGTTTGCCCGGCTACGGGAAGTCACTGGCAGGGCAACCATCGCCGAGATTTGGCCCACGCTGCGGCTGCTCATCCACGGCGGCGTCAAGTTCGATCCGTATCGGGAAACCATGCGGCGAGTCGTCGGTAGCCCGCAGGTGCGCTTTCTCGAATGCTACCCGTGCTCAGAAGGCTTCGTCGCCTTCGAGGATCCCCGGTACGATCTGCTGCGGTTGATCCCGGACCACGGCATCTTCTTCGAGTTCGTCCCCGTGGAAGACCTCGGCAGCGCGAGGCCGACTCGCCATACGGCGACCCAAGTGGAGATCGGCGTGCAGTACGCCGTGGTCCTGACGACCTGCGCCGGATTGTGGAGCTACGTCGTCGGTGACACGGTAGCCTTCGAGCGACGCAATCCGCCTTTGCTGCGATTCACCGGACGGACCAGGTATTTCCTCTCGGCTTTCGGCGAGCATCTGATCAGCGAAGAGGTGGAAAAGGCGGTGGCCGAGGCGGCGCGGGTGTGTCAGGCCGAGGTCACGGATTTTCACGTCGGACCACGCTTTCCCGAACAACCGCAGGCGCTGGGACGGCATGTTTATCTCGTCGAGTTCGGCAAACCGCCCGACCGTCTGGAACGCTTCGCCGAGGAGATCGACCGACAGCTATGTCGTTTGAACGAGGACTACCTGGCCCATCGACGAGGTGACGTCGGCATGGCCGGGCCTTTGGTCCGTCAGGTCAAGCCGGGAGGATTCGCTGCGTGGCTGCGTTCCCGGGGACAATTGGGCGGACAGCACAAGGTTCCCCGGATGGACAACAGCGGTCACCTCACGAGCGAAATCGAAGCGTGGCTGGCTCGGTCGGGACTGCTTGAGTAAATCAGGAGGAAACTTATGACCGCATCAGCGCCGTCCTCGAACCAGAGCAACAGTTGGACCTGGATTGGGCTATTCCTGGCCGGCCTGGGCGTGCTCGGCTGCGGTTATGCGATCTACCGAGTCGGTCAGGTCCATGCCGACCCGACCGCTTCCCTCACCCGTTCCACCAAGCTTGTTGCCGCTATGGATGACAACGACGAACGCAAACAGAAGGCACCCGAACTGGACGGCGGCCTCGAATGGCTCAACTGTGGCGGCCCGATCCGTCTGAAGGATCTTCGCGGCAAGATCGTGTTGCTCGACTTCTGGACCTACTGCTGCATCAACTGCATTCACGTCCTGCCCGATCTCGCCAGGCTGGAGAAGAAGTACGCTAACCAACTCGTGGTCATTGGAGTGCATTCAGCGAAGTTCGACGGCGAGAAGGATTCCAAGAACATCCGCGAGGCGATCCTGAGGTATCACATCGAGCATCCGGTGGTCAACGACGCCAACCATCGCATCTGGGAAGCCTACGATGTGCATTCCTGGCCGACGCTCGTACTTATCGACCCGGAAGGCTACTACCTCGGCAGCGTGTCGGGGGAGGGACATTACGACCTGCTTGACCGGATCATTGAACGGCTCATCAAGGAACACCGCGAAAAGAAGACGCTCAACGAAGAGCCGATCCGATTCGACCTCGACAAATATCGGGAACGCCGCACCTCGCCGCTGGCTTTCCCCGGCAAAGTCTTCGCCGATCCGGCCAACAACCGCATCTTCATCGCCGACAGTTCCCACCATCGCATCGTCATCACGGACCTGAATGGCAAGCTGCTGGAGGTGGCCGGCCGAGGGGAACCAGGGTATGAGGATGGGCCGTTCGACAAGGCGATGTTCAACGATCCCCAGGGCATGGCCTTGCAAGGCGAAACGTTGCTGGTTGCCGACCGGAAGAACCATCGCATTCGGGCCATTGACCTGAAGGCGAAAAAAGTCTCGACCATCGCCGGCACCGGGGAGCAGGGCCGCGACCGGCGCTTCGGTGGGGATGCCCTGAAAACCGGCATGAACAGTCCGTGGGACATTCTGCTCGTCGGTGACGACCTCTACATCGCCCAGGCCGGGCATCATCAACTTTGGAAACTAAGCTTCAAGGACAATCGCCTGACCCCGTGGGCAGGCAACGGTCGAGAAAACATCTTTCCCAGCGTCAGCCACGGCAAGGAAGGCTTAAAGGGCACTTGGGAACGAAGCATGTTCGCGCAGCCAAGCGGCCTGGCCACCGATGGCAAGTGGGTCTATGTGGCCGATAGCGAAGTCAGCGCCGTGCGGGCTGTCTCCCTCGATCCCGCGGATCGCACCGTGAAAACGCTGGTCGGCGAGGGCCTTTTCGAGTTCGGCGACGTCGATGGTTTCGGCGAGGAAGCCCGCCTCCAACACTGCCTCGGCGTGGCTTGGCACAATGGCAAGGTTTATGTCGCCGACACCTACAACAACAAGATCAAGGTCATTGATCCGGAGACGTTGGAATGTCGGACCTTCCTCGGCGACGGCAAGGCGGGCCGCAGCGACGATCCGCCACGCTTCGACGAACCGGCAGGACTGCACGTCGCCGGGGATCTGCTCTTTGTCGCCGACACGAATAACCACCGCATCTGCATCGTGGACTTGAAAACCAAGGCGATGCGGACGCTCAACATCATTGGCCTGCAACCGCCGCAACCAGCGGTGGACGAAAAGCCTGTCTTCGTCAACGCCACGAAAACCCAGCTGGGAGAGACCGTGGTGCCTCGAACGGGCGAAATCACGTTGACGCTGCGGGTCTCGCCGCCGCCCGGATTCAAGCTCAATACCCAGGCTCCATTTCACTACATGGTGAAGGGCGAGAAGGG
Organism: Gemmatales bacterium; assembly: GCA_025055835.1. Classification (GTDB taxonomy): domain Bacteria; phylum Planctomycetota; class Planctomycetia; order Gemmatales; family HRBIN36; genus JANWWR01. The sequence goes on from JANWWR010000221.1 coordinate 7,128, forward strand.
CTTCGAACAGTTCGGTCCGCTTGCCGATTCCGGTCCGGAGATGCGGATCAGGCTGCCGGCTGAAAAAGTGGCTGACTCGGCAACCCTCACCGTGTCCTTGGCGTACTACGTTTGCAAGGAAGGCAGCGAAGGCATCTGTCAGCCCCGCAGCCACGTTTGGGAGATGACGATTAAGCCCGGCGAGGACCGGCGCGGAGCGACGCTAATTCTTTCCACCGAAAAGTAGGCAGAGACGCGGTCGAAATTGGAGAATGCAAAATGGATCGGATGGTTGCCGGACTTTTCGTGGTGCTCATTACTTTGATCGCGGTTTCGCCCGCTGCCGGTCAGATTGACGACCTGTTTAATCCCAATCCGAATCTGAAACCCGCCAAGAAGAAATCGCCGTTCTGGGACGCCATGCAAGTTCGCGCGGCTGTCGAGCCATCTGAAGCCAAGCGCGGTCAGGCCGTCACTTTCAAAATGACGCTGATTCCCGCGCCGGGCTACCACACCTACCCGACCACGCAGCCATCTGGTTCCATCAACGAATCCGCCGTGAACAGTTTCCATGATTTCGGAAACAAGGACAGCGTCGTCTGGGTCGGTCCACTCCAGGAGCCGCCAGCGGAGCGGATCCCCCACGGCGACAAGTTTCAAATGGAATACCGACAGGAAACGACCTTCACGCGGACCTTCGTGGTTCGGCCAGACGCCAAGCCGGGCAAGGTGGAGATCACGGTTAAGGCGGACATCCTTGTTTGCGACGACAAGGGCTGCCTCCCGCCGGAGGAGGTCAGCTTTACCGCCCCGCTCACCATCTTGGAGGAATCCGTCCCCGTCGATCCAAAATATACGGCCGAGGTTGAAGCCGCGATGAGGGATCAAGGCCGCCCGCAGCTTCCACCCTTGGTTGGTGATCCGCAGCCAGGTGTCAAGCAGCCTGTGCCTCAGGTACTAGAACCGGAGAACAAGGGAGTCCGTGCCGAGATGCCAGCCACGACGCAGGAACTGGAGGCCTTCTACCAGGCGCTTCTAACCCAGCTCGTGCGGCCAACGTCCGAGACCGTTGCCCAGAATGACGGCTTATGGCCGTTCATCCTCGCCGGCATTTTCTGGGGCCTCGTCTCCCTGGCAACTCCTTGCGTGTTCCCGATGATTCCGATTACCGTGACCTTCTTTCTCAAGCAGGCGGAAAAGGAGAATCACCGGCCGCTGACATTGGCCCTGGTCTATTCGGGAACGATCATCATCGTGTTGACCATCGCGGCGATGCTGTTGCTCTCGGCCCTGCGGGCTGCCAGTGTCAATCCGGTGACGAACATCCTTTTGGGAATCCTGTTCATCTTTTTTGCTCTCAGCTTGTTCGGTCTGTTCGAGATCGAGTTGTCTTCCCGCTGGCAACTGGGATTTTTCTTGATGTTTTTCAGCATGTTGTTCGGCATCATCGCCTACGAGTCGCGGGACAGCTGGCTGCCGAGTCCGTGGTGGCAAGCGGTTATAGGCGGCATCGCATTGTTCGACCTTGCTGCTCTCGGGTATCTGATCTTCTCCAAACAGCACGTCAATCTCGCGGCCGTCACTTCGGCCCGTCAAGAACAGGGTGGCATCGCCGGCACGGTGTTCATGGCCCTAACGTTTACGATTATCAGCTTCGCTTGCGTGGCACCCTTCCTCGGAGCGTTTGGCGGAACGACGGCGCACCATACTCTGACGGTCTGGCATCGGCTGTTCGGCGGCCTGGCCTTTTCGACCACGTTTGCTGCCCCGTTCTTCCTCCTGGCGTTGTTTCCAAGCCTGCTGAAGAAACTGCCCAAGAGCGGATCGTGGATGAACAGCGTCAAGGTGGTCATGGGCTTTTTGGAACTGGCAGCGGCATTCAAGTTTCTGCGTCAGGGTGAGTTGGTGCTGACACCAGTTCCGCAGTTGTTCACGTTCGACCTCGTGCTCGGGTTGTGGATCGGCATCTGCCTGCTGGCCGCCTTGTACCTGCTCAATTTCTATCGGTTGCCGCACGACACACCGGCCGAGCATCTAAGCGTTCCGCGGCTGATCCTGGCCAGCGCTTTTCTGGGGCTGGGTTTTTACCTGTTGCCGGCCCTGTTCTCGGTGAACGAAGACGGGACCCGGCAGAAGCCAGCAGGAGCGACCTACGCTTGGCTCAATTCATTCCTGCTGCCCGATCCGGTGGAAGCTCGGTTGCCTTGGACGGGAAATCTTCAGGCGGCGTTGGAGCGTGCTCGGCGGGATCGTCGGCTTGTGTTCGTGGATTTCACTGGCGAAACCTGCACTAATTGCAAGATCAATGAAGAATCAGTCTTCCCGCGATACGACATTGATCAGGCCTTACGCCAATTCGAGTTGGTGCAACTCTACACGGACAAGGTGCCGAACAAGTATTATCCCCCGCAGATATTGGCCTCGCTCGGATCGGGAGTGGCCCGGCAACGTGCCGATGCCAAGGTGAACCTGGAGTTCCAACGAGCCGCCTTCGGCACCGAGCAATTGCCTCTGTACGTCATCCTCGAACCGCTTGCCGACGGCAAGGTGGCGGTGCGAGGCATCTACAGCGAGGGCAAGATCAACGATGAAGCGGCCTTCGCTCGGTTCTTGCGGCAACCGCTGACGCGGGGAAATCAGTTGGCCAGCCGCTGAAGCAGGGACGATTCCTCCCGGGAGATGGCAGCCATGTCCTCGGTCCATCCGGTGCTATTGGGCGGAACCTGGCGGGCATCCGCCGGACTAGAGACGTTTACAGCGACCAATCCCCGCACCACGGAACCGATCCCTGACCGCTATCCGATCAGTCCGTGGGCCGAGGTCGAGGCCGCCTTGCAAGCGGCAGAGCAGGCATTTCGTGAAATGCTGGAAATGCCGGCAGAAGTGCGTGCCCGATTCCTGGAACGGTACGCCGACCGGATCGAAGCTCGCCGCGCGGAAATCGTGGCGATGGCGGAAGCCGAAACCGCTCTGCCTGCCGAACCACGTCTGAACTCCACCGAGCTGCCCCGGACTACGGACCAGCTCCGGCAGGCCGCTGCTGCTGCCCGGGAAGGCTCATGGGCGTTGCCGACCATCGACCGGCAACGGAATATCCGCTCGATGTACCGGCCGCTCGGACCGGTTGCCGTGTTTGGGCCGAACAATTTTCCCCTGGCGTTCAATAGCGTGGCCGGTGGGGACTTTGCTGCCGCGGTGGCTGCCGGATGTCCGGTCATTGCCAAAGCCAATACCTCGCATCCCGGAACAACCCGTCTCTTGGCCGAGGAAGCATTTCAAGCGGTGAAGGAAGCTGGGCTTCCGAGCGCGGCCGTGCAATTGATTTACCGGACCAGTCACACCGACGGCGAACGTCTCGTGTCGCATCCGCTTCTGGGGGCCACAGCCTACACCGGCTCGCGGGCCGCCGGTCTGGTGCTGAAAGCCGCCGCGGATCGCGCCGGCAAACCGATCTATCTGGAACTCAGTTCCATCAACCCGGTCGTGGTGCTGCCCGGGGCTTTGCGAGAACGTCTGACGAAGGTGGCCGACGATTTTCTTGGGTCGTGTCTGCTGGGCACGGGTCAGTTCTGCACCAACCCCGGACTGGTGCTGCTCCTGGCGGGACCGGACACGGAGGCTTTCATCGCCGAGATCGCTCGTCGATTCAATGCTGCTCCGGTCGGGACGTTGCTGAGTGCCGGCGTGTTGAAGAGCCTTCGGGAAAGCATCCGCCGCTTGCAGGAGGCGGGAGCGGAGGTCATCGCCGGAGGTCAGCCCGGAGGCGGAGCAGGTTTTTCCCATCGCAATACGCTGTTAAAGACCACGGGCCGACAGTTCCTTGCTCAGCCTGAAGCCATGCAGACGGAGGCGTTCGGCAACGAGAGCCTCTTCGTAGTTTGCCGCGATGAGGACGAGCTGGCCGCTGTGCTCGAAGCATTGGAAGGCCAACTCACCGGCTGTTTTTACACCGACACCCAAGGCAGTGATGACAAGCTTTATGCTCGCCTGGAACCGATCCTGCGTCGCAAAGTCGGTCGACTGCTCAATGACAAGATGCCGACGGGGGTAGCGGTCAGCCCCGGAATGAATCACGGCGGCCCCTATCCGGCGACGGGACATCCCGGCTTCACGGCGGTGGGTATCCCGGCATCGCTGCGCCGCTTCGCCATGCTGGCCTGCTACGACAACGTGCGACCACACCGCCTTCCGCCGGAATTGCAGGACAAGAACCCGAACGGGCGTCTCTGGCGGTTCGTTGATGGAGAATGGACCCGCTCCTGAATCCCAGCGTCTTGCTCAACCCTTAAGGATTGCCGTGATCGGCGAGCCTTCGCACAAAGCCAGAGGCCGACCGAGCCGGTCGATCAGTTGCATGTGCGGATCGACGCCGAGGCAGTGGTACACGGTGGCCGCCAGGTCCGCCGGTGTCACCGGGTTAGACGCCGGATAGGCGGCATAGCGGTCGCTAGAGCCGTGAACAACGCCGCTGCGGACGCCGCCCCCGGCAAGCACGGTCGTGAAGCAGTGCGGCCAATGATCCCGACCGTCGCGGCCGGCTCCGGCTCCACCGACGACGCTCTGGCCAACCCGCGGCGTCCGGCCCATTTCGCCGGTCCAAATCACCAGGGTTTCGTCCAGCAAGCCCCGCTGTTCCAGATCGTCCAGCAGCGCTGTGAAGGCCTGATCGGTCACAGGACACAAGCGGGTTTTGAGGTCGATGAAATTGCGGTTGTGCGTGTCCCAATAAACGCTGACGTTAGTGATGCCGTCGTTTTGCCAGAACACCGTCACAAGCGGAACGCCGGCTTCGATCAATCGGCGTGCCTGAAGCACCGCCTGCCCGTGGATGTTCATGCCGTAGCGTTCCCGCAGGCGGATGTCCTCCTGGGACAAATCGAAGGCCCGGACCACTTCCGGAGACGAGAGCAGCGAAAAGGCCCGCTCATAGTGGCTATCCATCGCTTCTGCTTGCAGGCGACGCTCCAACGTCCGGATTTGCCCGTCAATTTGCCGCAAAAGAGCCTTGCGTCGCAAGGTGCGTTCCAGCGGCACATCGGCATGAAGATCGAAGTCGGCGACGCGGTATTCCGGCTTGCTGGCATCGGCGTCGATGCGGAAGGGTTCGTACAGCGGTCCCAGCCAGCCCGCCCCTTGGCCGTGCGATTCCTCGACGAACCGCGGCGCGCCGTCGGGCACCTTCGGCATCATGGACACGAACGGCGGCAGGGAGCCTTTGCCTCGGCCGAGATGGGCTAAAACCGCACCGTAGCTCGGCCAGTCCTCGTTAAGCGGTGCTCCGGGGTTGGACACTCCCCGGCCCGTGAGCAGATAGCTGGTTCCGGTCGTGTGGTTGACGTCGGGATGAGTCATGGAGCGGATGACCGCCAGCCGATGGACGTTGCGAGCCAGGCGCGGCAGGTGCTCACAGATCTGATAGCCGGGCAAACTGGTCGGGATGGGTCGAAACTCGCCGCGGTATTCGGCCGGAGCCTCGGGCTTCATGTCCCAGGTGTCCTGGTGGGCCGGTCCGCCCCACATGAAAAGGATAATGCACGCCTTGGCTCGACCGAAGCTGCGGGAAGGCGAACGTGATTCCTTGGCAACAGCGAGAGTGCGAGCCTTCAGCAGTTGCGGCAGGCTGAGGCCGAACAGCCCTAGAGAACCGGCACGGAGAAACTCTCGTCGTCCCATCGGGCGAGAGCGACGATGAGGCAAACAAAGTGTCGGCTGCATCGTCATCGGCATGTCCTCTCAATCTTCCCGCGCTGGAACCGTCAGGTGTCGCTGCCAGCGTGCGTCGTCTCTCTGCGGGAAGTCGCTGCGGTAATGCACGCCGCGGGATTCCTCCCGCTGCAAGGCGGCCCATGTCAGCAATCGTGCTACCGTGAGGAGGTTCTGCAATTCCCAGCCGCGTGGTTCTCGAAATTCGTGGTCTAGCACGTAGCGGCACCAAAAATCCACGTCCTGCATGGCCTCTTCCAGACCGGCTCGGTCGCGGATGATTCCGACCTTGCGACCAAGCAGGCTTTGGAGGGAATTCCGCAAGTCCGCGATGTCCAGCGTACCAGATTCCGGCGTGAATTGGGAGCGGATGGACCGTGCGGTCCAGATGGGCGGAATTCCTTCGGCAGCGGCAGCCGCACCCCGGCCACACCACGCCCCGTACACCAAGCCTTCCAGGAGGCTGTTGGACGCCAGCCGATTCGCCCCATGCAATCCGCTCGAAGTCACCTCGCCGGCGGCCCACAAACCGGGCAAGCTGGTTCGCCCACGCAGGTCCACCGTGACGCCTCCGATCATGTAATGGGCGCCGGGCCGAACTGGGATCCGGTCCTTGGTAATGTCGAGGTCGAAACTGCGGCAGACCTGAGCAATGCCGGGAAAGCGTTTTCGGACGCGCTCCGGATCCAGATGGGACAGGTCGAGATAGACGTTGGGATGCCGGGTTTGTTCCATGCGGCGGACGATGGCCCGGGCCACGACATCCCGAGGGGCCAGTTCCGCTCGGGGATCCACTTCCGGCATGAAGCGGACGCCGTTTTTGTCCCGCAGGTACGCTCCTTCACCACGAACAGCCTCCGTGATCAAGTAGCGCGACGAGCCGGCGACGTAAAGCACGGTCGGATGAAACTGCATGAATTCCATGTCTCGCAGCTGGGCGCCGGCTCGCCAGGCTGCGGCCATGCCGTCGCCGGTCGCCACGGGGGGATTGGTTGTTTCCCGATACAGATGCCCAGCCCCGCCGCTGGCCAGAATCGTTTGCCGGGCCCAAATGAGAAGCAATCCCCGCTCTTGCTGATGCACTGCGGCTCCGACACACCGACCTTCGTCGGTCAGCAGGTCCAGCGTGAAGGTGTTTTCCCAGAGCGTGATGTTCGGCGCGGAGCGGGCTTTGCCGATGATGACCCGCATCACTTCCTGACCCGTGGCGTCTCCCAAGGCATGCACGACCCGGCGGTGGCTGTGCCCGCCTTCCAGAGTCAACGCCAGTCTGCCATTCTCGACGTCAAAGTGCGTTCCCCATTCAATCAGTTTCTGCAACTCGTGGGGGGCTTCCCGGATGACTGCCTCGACGACTTCCCGATCGCACAAACCATCCCCAGCCCGCAGCGTGTCGGCAACGTGGTCTTCAAAGCGGTCTTCCGGGTCGAGTACCCCGGCGATGCCGCCCTGAGCATAGGCGCTATTGGATTGTTCAACCTGATCCTTGGTCACGACCAGGACTTCGAGGGCCTGAGGAATTTCCAAGGCAGCGCGTAGCCCGGCCAATCCTCCGCCGATGATGAGGATGTCGGTGAAATAATGCGGAGTGCGACGGGGATCGAACTGGACCAGATAGCGGCGCACGGAAAGCTCTCCGACTACTTCACCACCGTGATCGTGAAATTCGCCGAGGCGTTCTGTTGATTGCCTAACCCCGTGGCCGTGCCCAGGACGTGGACGTCGCCCTTAGCTCCCACCGCGGCATTGGAGGGGGCTGTCAGTTCGATTTCCACTTCGTTCTGCCCCTCGGCCAGCGTCGGCTTGGTCGCCGTCACGTTGGCAGGCAAATTGCGGACCTCGAGAGCGATTGGGCCGTTGTAACCGCCACGCCTTTTGGCTTTGACTTTGATGGCCAGCTTGCTCCTCGTCGGCTGGACAGCGCTCAGGTCCAGCGCCGCCGTGCTGAACGGTGCAAACGTGCCGGCCAGCAGATCGGCGACGAGATACGGACTCAGAACGGGACCACTAATCCGCAATCCCGCCGGCTGAAGCTCGCCGCCGCGAGCCTCCACCTGCAAATCAAACGGCAACACAATGGGCAGCGGATCAGGAACGGAGTAGGCTACGAAATCGCGATTCTGATATTTGCCCCGAGCCGAAAAGGCGAGGTATTGCGGACCCAGGGGAGCGTTTCCCGCGGGCTTGAGTTCGAGGCGTCCCTGGTTCTGGCCCTTGGGAATCTTGATGTTCACGGGCGGAATCGGGGGCTGCTGCCCCTGTACTGGCGCGGGAGACACTAGGGCGATTGTCACCTCCTCGTCAAAGCCCTCGGCCTTAGTCAGCGTAATGGCCACCGGAACTGTGCCGCCCCGCAGGGCCTCCGGTTGCTCGTAGGTCGCCTGCACGGAGAAAGGCGGCGGTTTCGTCACGCCGAGGACGATTTCCTCGCCGAGATGGGCTGGTGGATGGGCCAGATTGCCCAGCGCCTCACGGACCACAGGCCGAACATGTGCTTTCTTCACGACCTCTTTTTCGCCGATCTTGGCTTTGCCGGTCACGACCAGCCGGTGGCCTCCGATAGCCAGCTCGCCGGGCACTCGAACCGGAACCAGGGTACTCGTCTGCCCAGCCTGGATGACGGCATTCCCGGAAACTCCCTGCGGTCCTGACACGGTGATGTCAATCGGTCCGCCATAATCCCGGCGATTGGCCGTGACATGCACAGGGACCATTCCGCCCGCCGGGGCGTCGTGTCTATCAAGTTGCGCGGTCAGAACATAATCCGGTTCGTACAGGTTGAAAACGATACGGTAGGTTTCCTCGGGTCCTCCCCAGTAATGCAAGTGCTCGACAGCCAAGGTGTAATCGCCGTCCTCGGGCAGGGTGATGTCGATGCGTGCTGGATCAGCCGTCGGATTGCTCGCCGCGATTTGATTCCCCTGCGCGTTCCTCAGGACAAGGTAGACGACGCTGGGTGAATGCACCTCCTGGGTCACCGCGTCGATCAAAACCCGCTGATTCTTCTTACCAGCGAAGACGAAGTGGTCCCGGTCGTATTTCTTCTCCAGTTTTCCGCTGACAGCCCCGGGCAGAGGTACACGGTTGGCCTGATTAGGTTCGTCGTTGGGTTCCTGCTCAACCAACTCCTCGAAGTCGGAGATGGTCAGGGCCACCGGCCAACCAGGGAGGCCTGTCTCCGGTCGAATGGGGGACAGCCACATTGTCTGAACGCCGGGGTCAGTGGGAGCACTCACGGAGACGGGTGGAATGCCTTGGACCGCCGGACCGGCAAAACCGACCTGCGCCGTGGTTCCTCGGCGGATCGCCAGCGGCATCGGCGTTACCGCCAGGGGAAAATCGCCGATTCGCAGCCGATAGAACCAGTCGCCACCACCCTGGTAACGGACATCACGGACTTCGAGGAGATATTCCCCCGCGTCCTTGAACGTGAAGCTGAACCGGGCGTCCTTGCTCAGACCGGGAGCGTCATCGCTCCAGATTATCGGCTTGCCGCTGCGAGGGTCGATCAGGCGGATCATCGGATCGAGCTGGCTGCCCAGACGGCGGCCCAGAATCTCGAAGCTGAGCCGCTGCCCGGCGGAGACGCTGATCTTGTAAAAGTCGCTCTTCTCGGCATCAGTCCGGCCACAGACGACGCAGGGAATCGGGACGCTCTGAGCGCTCTCCCGAGCATTGTTGTTCTCCTCGATGATCTGCGGCAAGTCGTCGATGCAAAACAGGCGAAAATTGGAGACGCCGTGGACCGTTGCGAGTCGGATCGTGTGCCAGCCCGGCGGGGCATCCTTCGGCACATCAAGTCGGACCAGGAGTTTGCCAGCGTCCTTGCCGTTATTGTTGTCGGTGGGGATCGTGATGGCAGCGGGGAAGCTGGTCAGAAGTTGCACGGGATCGTTGAGATTGGAGCCGGACAACGTCAGGTCCAGCGTCGTGCCCCGCTGGATGCCCATTGGGAAGGGCTGATTAAGCACCGGGGCTGCGGGATTGACCGTCGGTGGCTGGGCCTGCGACGGCGAAAGCGCGGTCAGCGTCCAGGCGAGGACCGTCAACCACCCCAAGAAACGCGACTGTCTAGCCAGTGAATACAAGCCGATCATGGGGCAGACTCCCGTTGCGAGGTCGGTCAAAGGCGGGCTGGGCGATTTCCAGGCAGGGGAATGGTACACACCTGCTTCTGCCATGATACTGGCCGAAGGGAGGCGTGGGCAATTGCCTGGCCGGAGCGGCGTTGGCCCGGATCCCTCACCCCAGTCCCTTCCCCCGAGGGGGAGGGGAGAAGGGGTGAGGGCTTGTTTCGCTTGGAATCAGTTGCAGAACTCAGGCTTGCGCTGTGCGAGCAGGCTTTGCAAGCGGCTGATGATGCTGGAGTGCATTTGACTGACGCGGCTCTCGCTGAGATCGAGTGTGTTGCCGATCTCCTTCATGGTCATTTCTTCGTAGTAGTACAGGATGATGATGAGCCGTTCGTTGCGGTTGAGGCCCCGCGTCACGAGCCGCATCAAGTCCCGGTTCTGGAGCCGGCGCGTCGGGTCCTCAGCTTTCTTGTCCTCGAGGATGTCGATTTCCCGGACGTCCTTGTAACTGTCGGTTTCGTACCATTTTTTGTTCAGGCTGATGAGGCTGACGGCGCTGGCCTCGGTGAACATCTTTTCGAACTCGGCCAGCGACATGCCGAGATGCTCGGCCAGTTCCTCGGAGCGCGGCGGTCTGCCAAGTTGGACTTCGAGCTGCTTGCGAGCCTCCTCGATCTTGCTGGCCTTGCTGCGGACCAGGCGCGGCACCCAGTCCATCGTGCGGAGCTCGTCGAGCATTGCTCCGCGGATTCGCGGCACGCAATAGGTCTCAAACTTGACGCCGCGATCCAGATCGAAGGCGTCAATGGCATCCATCAGACCGAAGACGCCAGCACTGATGAGGTCATCGAGGTCCACCCCTTCGGGCAGGCGGGACCAGATGCGTTCGGCGTTGTATTTCACCAGAGGCAGGTAGTGTTCTACCAGACGGTTGCGGAGTTCGACGGTCGGATTGGCTCGATACTCTTTCCAAAGCTGCTGGACATCGGCCTCGACTTGCGTCCCCATGCCTTCCTCCCCGGGCCAGGTCGGCTCAGCCGGCGCTTGTGCCGCGGCATTCCGCGGGTCGGCGTGCTGAATCTCCCCGCCCCCGTCCGCGCGTATCCTCTTCCCCCTCGCCCCGGTCGGCTGTCGGGCCGGACCGGCGCGGCCTGGAAGTCGTCCCATGGCGGGATCGCCTCCCTCCCTTGCTATCGGTCGCCTCGCCTTGCCGCATGCAGAGTTTTCGTGCGGCTGACTGCCGGTTCCCCGTTCCGGCAGCAGGTACCGACCGCAGGGTCGGCACGGTTGTCGAGGGCAACCTGTTCTTCAATCCCCGTTGAGGGGCGGGGCCATACCGCAACCCGGCGATCCTGTCCAGAGCATTTGAAAGGAAATGTTGGGAGAGAAAGGGAACGGCTCACCGCTCACGGTCGAGCCGCCAGACGGCGAGAAAGTCGGGCCTGTCGAGCCGATATCCATCGCCGGCTTCCGACACACCGTCCAGCCGCGATGGTGTCAGCCGGAGGTCGGCTTCGCCGGGAAGGACTTCCAGTCGGCCCAAACCTAGCGCTGTTTCGCCCCTTTGCCGATCTCCCCCCGGTGACGTGGTTGAAGATAGTGCGCCAGGAGCAGAATTGTTGGGAGCGGCTTCGAACGAGCCAGCCAGGAGGGGTTTCAAAGACAACAGCGATTGGCCGTCGCGCTGAACAGCAGGGATCCACGCCCGGAGTTCCAACTGCGTCCGTTCCCCTTCCAGGTGCTTAAGCCAGATTTCCAGACGTCGTCCGAGACGCGTCCAGCGGGACAGGTCTGACCCTTGAACGTCCGCAACCAGCCAATCCTCAGGCAGGTCGAACGTCATGAAAGCCGGTCCACCCCGACGCACCCGGCAGTCCAGGCGTACCTGAACCTCCGCCCCAGTCGCCTCTGGCCGAAGCCGGTATGTGGGTGTCACTTCCGCTCCCGTTCGCTCTGGCCTCAGTCGCAGCACTAGTTCGGCGGGCTGCTTGCCTTCCGCCAACAGAAGAAAATCGGGCCGGTTGCCCAGTTCGGTTGGCCAGAGACGGGCAGCTTCGTCACCCTCCGTCAGCCGGCGAGGCTGGATGATTTTTTCCACGCTGAATCCGGAAATGCGGCAGCCGATGAGCCGGGAGCCGCTGGCGACGTCCGGCAATGGGAGGTGCAGCAAGCCGGCATCGTCGGCCCACGGACGGACGGAGGCCTCGACCTGAAATGGCCGAGAGCCTTCCACCACCAGCCAACGCTTTGCGCCGTCCTCTTCGAGTTGCCAGCGGGAAGTAGCAGGCGTCACCGCCTGGAGGTGCCAGGCTTGCGGCCAAGGCAGGCGAACCCGACCCGCGACCGGATGCACCCAGCCCCGCACCTTCCATTCGTGAGGCGAAAGCTCGAACAGATACGCTTGCCGAAGATCGCCGGGCGACTCGGCGGTGTTGCCGTCAAGCCATTTCAAATTAATTTCGGTGGTGCGACCCAGGTCGGCTTCGAGCCAGCGTCCTGAGTTGTCTGAAATCAACAACTGGCGTCCCCGAATGCCATGTAAACGAGGCTCCACAAGGCCACCAGGCAGTCCGATGCGACATCGGCTTGCAGCTGCGGCAGGGATTCCGAAGCGCAACTCACCGAAACCTCGCTCCGCGGTCACCGGCACCTGGAATTTCATCTCGACGCGATGACTCCCTGCACCGGACAACGGGACCACCCAGCCCCGGTCTTTCTCCCAATGGACTTCAGCTACCGTCCCGTCCACCGAGGCTTCTTGCAGGCGAACACCCGACAAGGGGACCACCCATTCCCCTGGTTTCTGTCCTGGCCAGTGGACATCGTAAATGACGCTGAAGCGAGCAAAAGACTCATCCACCTGACCGACGTAATCCGCGGACAGCATCAGCGGTGCCGCTCCCCCCGGGGCGAGCAGAGGATCAACTCCGGCCGATGCGAGGGAACGCAACTTCTGGAGCAACGGATACGGCACAAGCAGTCGCTCTGCTTCTCCCACCCCACGTTCTTCCCGAAGAACGAAGACGAGATGCGGGCCGGTCCGGGGACCCTCCTGGGCGGGCAGCACGAGCGCGAGCTCAGGTCGCAAGAGAAAACACAAGGCCACGCTTCCGGCTGCCAATGGGACCATCCGCTGAATGTCCGTCCGTGCTATCTGACTTTTTCGCAGAATGAGGAATCCAGCCAGGAGACAGCCAATGAGCATCCACCAGCCCAACACCGTAAGATCGCTTGGCAGCGCGAATAGCAGGGTCAGGCAGACCAGCACTGCCCCCGCCATCGTCCACCAACGCCCCTTCCGCAGCCTGCACGCCGAGCCGGTGAGGCCCACCATCAACGCCATACCCATCCCGTGCAGCACCCACCGGGGGATCACTATTAGCGTTAAACCGACTGAATCCGACTGGTCCACAATCCGCACCCGGCTCGCTAGCGTCCCGGTGTCGGGAACCTCTTCACCGTCAAGAGTGGCGTTCCTGGAAAGCACGCGGGCTAGTTCCGGCCCAGCTTCGTCGCTCCATCCGCGCAACCAGTTTTGCAAAGAGTTTCGAGTATCCTTGGCGGGCGGATAGGCCAGCGCTTGGCCAGACGACAAGATGACGCGATGTCGGCACAGACCGCGTAGGGCGGCGTCTTGCCAGGTCGGTAGGGAGACTTGATGGATACCGAGGAACTGCCAGCGGTTTGCTTCATCGAAGTACGTCAACCGCAACACGCTGTTTCCTCGCGGAACGGCGATTTGCAACGTAGGCGGCAAAGTCGTTGGGCCTAGGTGGACCGTCTCGAGTCGAATCGACTCAGGCAAGCTGCCGATCAGCTCGAATTCCCGATCCGACATGATACCGGCCCGGTACTCGTGCTTGGCCCGGCCATCGGGTTCAAGCCAAGTGGTCACCACAATGTCAGTGAATCGCAGAATCGAATGACTTGATTTGTCGTTCTGATTCGAATTCGTCTCGGATTCGTTCTTCGGCAGTTGGATGTCATCCGCTGGATTTCGTTCCGAGTCCGCTGCCCGTTCGGCAGGTCTTCTCTGGTCGGCTGGCACTTCCTCAAGTCGTCCCGTCACGATGCGGCCTCGCTGAACCCAGAAACCGTCCGGCCGGGATCCAAGTCCAACCCAAGGATGTTCCAGACCATCGAAAAGATTCAGGGAAAATGCCGTTGTGGGAACGGCCTCGGTGTCTGTCAGGCGAAATCGGCCACGAGACGTGGCGGTTTGGGAAAATACAGCGAG
>JANWWR010000004.1 GCA_025055835.1 Gemmatales bacterium
ACCGGAAGATATCACCGCGACGGTTTTCCATTGCCTCGGCTTTGACCCGGAAACCGAGATGCGGGACACGCTGGACCGCCCCTTGCCGATCAGCCGCGGCCGGATCATTCAACAGGCCCTCGCCTGAACACAGCAACCGCTAGCGGGAACCATGACTGGCTTGCCATCGTCCAACTGACCTGACGGCATTCACGGATCGGCGGTAGCCTGAACGAAGCGTGGGCCATCTCCACCGGCATCGACAGTGAGGGCCTCGGCGCAACAGGGGGGCGCGCCGAGGCCTTTCAGACTCATCTCCGGGCGGCGGGTTTTCACCGCCCAAGGCCTTTCTGGCAGGTGCGGCCGACGTGTCAAAATGGCAGGTCCATGCTCTGGCAAAACGCGAAAATGTTGCGCAAAACGCCGCCTCGAGGCGGGGCAACTGTGGCTCTTTCCCGCAGAATCCCCTCGGATGAACCTGGAAAAAAATCTTGCGCGACCTCGTTGCGCGGAAACAACAGCGATTGCTTTACCGCGAAGGGTCGGCTATGAGATGGCCTGGAGGAGGTGAGGATTATGGAAGAGCAAGCTGGAAAAGGACTTGCATTGTTTGAGGAGATTCAGAAAGCCCTGGTCGAGATGGTCGGTCAGGCGGAGAGCCGACTCCATGCCGTGGATGATGCGCTCGTCGAGCAGAGCGAACGCCAAGTCCAAATCCTGAATAGGTTTAAGGAAACTGAAGAACGCTTCAAGGCTGCCGTCGAAGTGTTGCGCGGCATCCGCGCAACCAGCGAGGAAGCCGTCGCCCGGATGGAAGGCGAACTCGCTGCACTGGAAGCGCAGATCCGTGAGCGAGTTCATTCGCGAAGCTAATCGGCGTTCAGGCTTTCCGCCAATTTGCTGAGGGCTTCGCTTTCGATCTGGCGGACCCGTTCCCGGGTCAGGCCCAAGGCTTCACCGATCTCTTTGAGGGTTTTGGGTTCTTCGTCGCCGAGGCCGAAGCGCATCCGAAGGATGGTCGCCTCACGCTTGTCCATCTTGTCGAGGAGTTGCATGACATGGCTGAGGTCGTCGGCCTCGACCATTTCGCGTTCCGGGGTCTTAGCCCGCTCATCGGTGACCATCTCGCCGAGCGACCAGCCGCTGTCGGTCTGCTCGGTCTGGGGCATGGCGTTGTAAACGCGGATGGCCTTCTTGATGATGTTCAGCTTCTTCTTGGGGAGGTCGAGGCTGCGGGCGATCTCCTCCTGGGTCGGCGTCCGGCCAAGTTCTTCCTGGAGTTTGGCGGCGGCCCGACGCCATTTCGACAGCAATTCGACCATGTAGGCCGGGATGCGGATCGTCTTCGAGGTATTGACCAAGGCCCGCTTGATGGACTGCTTGATCCAATAACTGGCGTAGGTGCTGAAGCGGGTGTTCATGTCCGGGTCAAAGCCTTCGACAGCCCGGAGCAGCCCGAGGTTGCCCTCCTCGATGAGGTCTTGCAGGCCAAGGCCTTTGCCCGTGTAGCTGCGGGCGATGTTGACGACCAGCCGGAGATTGGCCCGCACCATCTGATCGCGGGCTTCGCTGTCCCCGGCGCTGATGCGTCGGGCCAGCTCCTTCTCCTGTTTGGCCGTCAACAGGGGCGTTTCATTGATTTCCCGAAGGTAGGTTTCCAGCGGGGACTGGACCGAATCACCCCGCGATCGCCGAAGTCGTGCCATGAGGTCCACCAGCGCGATGTTGGGTTTCAGCCGATGTTCGAGGATACCGCACACCCCGGAACGCTTCCAGCCTGCACGGGCCATCCGTGCCAGGCAGGCTGGGACGGGACGAAGCAGTGCTTCCGGGGGGACGGCCGCCTGCGATGTTCCTGCCCACCTAGAGATCGGTCGGGCAGGTCAATCGGCTTTTTGGAAGACTGGGCAATCTAGCCCAACCATCGTCGGGAACGACGCTGCGGTCTGCGTGCCGGGCAGGTTCCAGAAAGCCAGCACCTGCCGCTTTCCCTTTCCGCGGGGCACGATCGCTAAAATCAGACCGCCTGTCGTGTCCCAGCCGACGTACCCTCACTGGCTGGGGAGGAGGGGACTGGATTATTCTCGGCATCGCCGCCTGGAAGTCTTCGAGGGGTACCAACGATGCCGGAGAACTGAACAACGTGGTCAGTTCGACTTCGATTCCGGCTGCGACTCGGGCATGGAAAACAGCTGGCCACCTCCGCCGCTGCCCGTGCCTCCCTTGAGTTCCCGTTTCGCCGCGGTTCCCCCGGCACTGGGAGCCGACTCGGCCGCGCTTTCCGATCCGTCCCAGCCGGCCCGTTTATGGCTCAAACCGATCTTCCGATCTGCCGGGTCAACACGCAAGACCTTGACCTCGATCGGATCGCCGACCTTGACGATCTCCTCGGGCTTGTCCACCTTGTGGTCGGCCAGCTCCGAGACGTGGATCAGGCCCTCCAGGCCGGGCTCCAGTTCCACGAACACGCCGAAGTTGGTGATCTTCGTCACCTTGCCGGTCAGGACCAACCCCGGATGGTACCGGGCCGGGATGTCGGTTTCCCAGGGATCGTTGGCCAACTGTTTCATGCCCAATGCGACACGCTTCCGCTCCTGGTCCACATTGAGGACCACGCAGCGAACCTTGTCGCCTTTCTGCACCACCTCGCTGGGGTGGGCCACCTTGCGGACCCAACTCATGTCGCTGACATGCAGCAATCCGTCAATGCCTTCTTCGATTTCGACGAAGGCCCCGTAGTTGGTCAGATTGCGGACCGTGCCAGTGACGATCGTGCCCGGCGGATAGCGTTCGGCCACCTTGTCCCACGGGTTGGGCTGGCACTGCTTCATGCCGAGGCTGATTTCCTGCTTCTCCTTGTTGATGTTCAGGATCTCGACCTCGATCTTGTCGCCGATGGAGACGACCTCGTTGGGGTGGTTGATCCGCTTGGTCCAGCTCATCTCGCTGATGTGGACCAGACCCTCGATGCCGTCTTCGAGCTTGACGAAGGCCCCGTAGTTCATGACGTTGACGACTTCGCCCTTATGACGGCTGCCAACCGGGTACTTCTTCTCGACGTCCTGCCACGGGCTGGGCGTCTTCTGCTTGAGACCGACGGCGATCCGTTCCTTCTCCCGATCGACGCTGATGACATAGACCTCGATTTCCTGGTCGATGCTGACCACGTCGCTGGGATGGGCGACGCGGCCCCAGCTCATATCAGTGATGTGCAGCAGGCCGTCGATGCCGCCCAGGTCCACGAACGCCCCGAACTCCGTGATGCTCTTGACCACGCCCTTGCGGATCTGGCCGGGAGCGATCTCGGCCAGCAGCTTGGCCTTCTTCTCGGCCCGTTCGTCCTCGATGAGCTTGCGGCGAGACACGACGATGTTGCGGCGGGCCTCGTCGATCTTGAGAATCTTGCAGCGGACTTCCTTGCCGATGTAGTCGCCGATCTCGCTGGGCCGCCGGATGTCCACCTGGCTGGCGGGCAAAAAGACGTTGACGCCGATGTTGACCAGCAGGCCGCCCTTGATCTTGCGGGTCACGACGCCGGTGACGACGTCGCCCTCCTTGTGCATGCGGATGATCTTCTCCCACTCTTCCTGCCGCTTGGCCTTGCGATAGCTCAGGGAGATGACGCCATCCTCATCATCCACGGATTCCAGAAGCACGCGAATCTCGTCGCCGACCTTGGGCGGAACGATCTGATCGGTACCTTCTTCTTTCCATTCCTCCAGCGGGATGATGCCTTCGCTCTTGTAGCCGACGTCCACCACCACTTCGTTTTCCCGGACTTCCCGGACTTTTCCGGTGATGACCCGGTTCGGCTCGAAGTCCCGGGAATCCGAAAGAATCATCTCCTGAATCACGGTGTCCGTGGAAGCGCCGGGCTGGGAGGAAAAAGCTTGTTCGAGTTCGTCGTCGGTGACGGGGATTGTCTGAATGAGATTCCGATTGACCATGCGTTCATCCTGACCGGCTCGGACTCGCAGCCGGTTCCGAGTCTCCGCATCAACGCGTGGAGCGTTTCGAGTCCGTTTGCTGGGGATGCCGGTTCCCGAGGCCGACCGCCGACCTCGCAGTCCCGACAAGGTAATCGATAATTATAGCAACGCCAAAGAATCCGCGGCCAGTAACCTTCCGGATGCCGGAAAACCAGGCCGGCTGGACGGCACGGGTGGCGACGTCTATCATGCGGTCGGCCAGTAACCGGGCTAAGATCTCCTGAGAAAGCGGGTTGACGCGCCGTGATCCCACCGTGTAAGGCGGCCGTATCATAAGAGAGACAGCCCACCTGATTGCTTCGAACCACCAGGAGCCGACCCATGCCAACCAACGGAATCTTGCGGACTCCGGAACCGGACGTGGTCGTGATTGGCGGCGGTCCATCTGGCTCGACCGCCTCCACGCTCATCGCTCAGAAGGGCCACAAGGTCGTACTCTTTGAACGGGACCGCTTTCCCCGTTTCCACATCGGCGAGTCGTTGATTCCGGAAACCTACTGGGTGCTCAAGCGGCTCAACATGCTGCCCAAGCTGCGCAAGTCGCATTTCGTCAAGAAATACAGCGTCCAATTCGTCTCGCAGAAAGGCGTTCTGTCCGAGCCTTTCTATTTCATGGACCACAAGCCCCATGAATGCTCTCAGACCTGGCAAGTGCTCCGCAGTGAGTTCGACCTGATGATGCTCCGCAACGCCGAGGAGCATGGCGTCGAGGTTCACGAAGGAGCACGGGTCCTGGAGGTGCTTTTCGAGGGCCCACGCGCCGTCGGCGTCCGGGTCGTGCTTCCTGACGGGCAGGAGCGGGAAGTGCGGGCCAAGGTGGTCGTGGATGCCAGTGGACAAAGCTCGATGATCATGAGCCGCCTCGGCCTGCGCGAGTGGGATCCCGTCCTCAAGAAGGCCGCCCTGTGGACCTACTGGGAAGGGGCCTATCGGGACACGGGCAAGGACGAAGGAGCGACCATCGTCTTACAGGTCCAAGGCAAGGCCGGGTGGTTCTGGTACATTCCTTTGCACAACAACATCGTCAGCGTCGGCGTCGTGGCCGACCACGGCTACCTGTTCCTGAGCCGCCCGGGCAAGTCCTACGAGCAAATCTACTTCGAGGAAGTGGATCGTTGCCCCGGCTTGAAACCGCGGCTGGCCGGCGCCCGGCGGGTTGCTGATTTTCGGGCCGCCAAGGAGTATTCTTACCGCTCCCGCCAAGTGGCCGGCGACGGCTGGGTGCTGGTGGGAGACGCCTTCGGGTTCCTCGATCCGCTCTACTCTTCCGGCGTGCTTCTGGCCCTTCGCTCCGGAGAAATGGCGGCCGATGCCGTGACTGAGGGCCTGGAGAAAGGCGACACCTCTGCCGCACAGCTGGGCAAATGGGGACCCTTGTTCAACCAAGGCATGGATCGGATGCGGCGGCTGGTCTGCGAGTATTACGACGGCTTCAGCTTCGGACGGTTTGTGAAACGCTATCCGCACCTGAAGGGGCATATCACTGATCTGCTCATCGGCGACCTGTTCCGCGACGAAGTGGATGCCGTCGTCGAGCCGATGAACTCGATGCGTCAGGCCCCGGCCGCGGTCGCCGCCGAGGAGTGACCTGCCCAGCTCGCTTCGCCTGGTGTATGCTCGACGGTGATGAGTGGTGAACATGAGAAGGGCGGTCGGCTATCCCTGCTGACCGTGAACAGGCTGAGTCTGTATCTCCGCCGCCTGGAAGCCTTGGAGGCCGAGGGGATCGAAACGGTTTCCAGCGCTCAACTGGCCCAGCATCTCGGCATCACCGATGCCCAGGTGCGCAAGGACCTGGCAGCGCTGGGACACCTCGGCTACCCCGGAGTCGGATATTATCCGCGGGAACTGATAGAGGTTTTGCGGGACACTCTCGGCCTTCAGGGCGAATGGCCGGTCGTGCTCATCGGAGCGGGCAATTTGGCCCGGGCCTTGCTGAAGTACCGCGGCTTTGGCCAGCGCGGCTTCCACATCGTTTGCGTCTTCGACGCTGACCCGGCCAAGATCGGCGAAAAAATCGACCAGTGGACGGTGCTAGCCATGGACCGGCTGGCGGAACAGGTCGCGGCTTATCGAGCGCAATTAGCCATCGTCGCGGTTCCGGCTTCGGCCGCCCAGGCGGTGGCCGACGCTCTGGTGGCCTGCGGTATCAAGGGCATTCTCAACTTTGCTCCCACCGTGCTGCGAGTGCCGGCCGGCGTGCATGTGGTGGCTGTGGACCTGGCCATGCAACTGGAACAGCTCGCCTACCTGGTTCGGACTCAGACCGGGACAGACTCACCGCCGGACTGATGTGCTACCCCAGCGGACCGACGTCCGGGGAGCACGACCTGCCGTAAAAACAGTTCCGGCCTCACGACTCGCCGTGGGAGCACATCGAGCCTAAAATGGTTAGCGGCTTACCCCGTGGTGTAACTGGTAACACTAGGGATTTTGGTTCCCTCATTCCTGGTTCGAATCCAGGCGGGGTAGTTTGCTGCTTGTACACTATTCCCTTCCCTTCCACAACCTGCGGTTTTCTACGGGAAACTCGAAGGCTACCTGATCGGCTGTACAACTCCCTGCGAGATGTTTCCGGTACGTACTGTGCCGGATTCTGTGCCGCTGTGTGCTTGTACACTTCCCGTCCAGTTTTCCCTTGTTTCAAGCCTGCGCCGAGGTCCTCCGGCGTCACGGTCAGGTAGTGCCGACCGGCTACGGCCACGGTATGTCCGGCCCAATGGGCGACCAGGTGTACAGGATGCTGCTTGGCCCAGTCCGTCACGCAACTGGAACGCAGCACCCGGAAGGGCCGATGCCAGAACACTCCCGCCTGACGCATGAGCTTGTAGGCTTGGGTCCGGACGTTGCAACTGGTCCAATTGGCCGCCTTGGCCCGATACTCGGGCAGATTGACAACGTACTCGGCCCCTTCCGGGGCTAACTCGAAAGCCTCGGCGAGAATCCCGGCCAACGGGTCAAAGATCGGCACGATTCTCCAGGGCTTGCCAGCCGAGGCCGTCTTCGGGGAAGTCACGGTCATGCGTCGCTCCGGTAAGTTCACGTCGGCCCAACGTAACAGCAACGCCTCGGACGGGCAGCGTAGCGCAGCGAACCTGGTCAGGCCGATCAGCACCTTCCACGCAGGCGGGCAGACTTCCAGGAGCTTTCCCACGTCCTCCGCCGAGGCATAGTCCCGGCTGAGGCCCGGGCCTTCCCGGAAGGCGTACTTGAGAGCATCGAAGGGATTGCGGGTCAGGATTCCATCCCGGACGGCGATGCCGAACAGTTGCCGGGAAAAGCGGAGCATCCGGCCTACGGTCGGGGCCGCCAAGCCCTCGGCCAGTAAAGCATCCCGTAGTGCTTCAGCGTCCCGGAGGCCCACGTCAGTCACGGGCCGGTTGCCGAAGTGGGCGGCCAGGCGGTCGGCCCAGTAGCCGCGAATCTGCTTCGTGGACGCCTTCACGTCAGCCCGGCTGAGGTAACGGCGGGCCAGGTCGGAGACGGTCGGAGCCTTGCTCTCGCCTGCGATCAGGCCGACCTTGGCCAGCCGCTCTTTGAGCTTGCTGCCAACGCTGCCTAGCCAAGCCGCCGTCTCTCGGGGAACGGGTTGCCCGCTGAGCTTAGCCGCAAGCAAGTGTTCAACGTGACGGCAGATAGCCTCCGCCGTCCGCGGGTCGCACTTGCCCAAGCGGAGCGTCTTCCGGGAGCCGTCAGCGTCCACGAACAGAATCCGCTTGCGTCCGTTGGGTTCATTGCCTACGGTTGCCATTGTCTATCTCTCCAAAAGGCCAGTTTTGGGACGTATCAAAAGCCGACCTTGGGTAAGATCGGGCCGTATAAGCGATTCTGTGCGTTCGTTTCTCCAGGCTTGGGGCCACGTTCAGCGTTTCCGTAGGTCATAGATGCTGATCCAGCGTCTCCGTTCATGGTCCCGGATCAGCCAATTATCGTGAGGAACTCGCCGGAGAACTTCTTTGGCTTCCTTCAGCGTCGCCACTTGGGCAAGGAGCTTCCCCGGTTTGCCGTTGGGTCCCCAACACTCCGGCCAAACCGAGTAGGCGTCCGGCCCGCGAAGGTACACGGAGTAACGCTTCATGGAACTTCCCTCCAGAATCGTCGGCCTAAGGTGCTCATCCTCTGCTAAGATGCTCAAGTTTCTCGGAAAGTGAGCATCTTAGCAAATTTCCCTGAAAAACTCGAAGTTTTTGGCCTCAAGCCGCCTAAGATGCTCAGGTTTCCAATTACTTGAGCACCTTAGCAGGAACGTGAGCATCTTAGGCGGCTCAGAAGCC
>JANWWR010000018.1 GCA_025055835.1 Gemmatales bacterium
CCGTCCGACCTTCCAGCTTGCTTTCCGCTTGGAGGACGCCTGGTATGTTCTGTCCCGCGCCTCGACTGGTCGGGTTTCTCGCCACTTGCACCATCTTGGTTACCGCTCTAGCGGATGAACCGCAGTGGGTCGTTTACGACGGTTTTGAGGGGCCGGGAAAGGGCAAGCACATCGTTTTGATCTGCGGAGACGAAGAGTATCGTTCCGAGGAGATGATTCCGCAGCTTGGGAAGATTCTGGCCAAACACCACGGCTTCAAGTGCACCGTGCTGTTTCCCATCGACAAGCGAAACGGGACCATCAACCCCAACCAGAACGACAACATCCCAGGCCTAGAATCGCTGAAGAATGCGGATCTGGCCGTGCTATTCCTCCGCTGGCGGAATTTGCCGGATGAGCAGATGCAGCACCTGGCCGAGTACATCGAGTCGGGTCGGCCCATCATCGGGCTGCGGACTTCGACTCACGCCTTCAAGCTGCCGCCCACTAGCCGTTTCGCCCATTACACATGGGATTTTCGCGGCAAGGGCTATGAGGGCGGGTTCGGCCGCCAGGTACTGGGAGAGACGTGGATCAGTCATCATGGCAAACACGGGGTTCAAAGCACCCGTGGCATCATCGATCCGAAACACAAAGACCATCCGATCCTTCGCGGCATCAACGACGGCGACATCTGGGGGCCGACGGACGTGTACGGCGTGCGACTGCCACTGCCCGACGACTGTACGCCGCTCGTTTTCGGTCAGGTCCTGGAAGGCATGAAGCCCACCGACAAAGCCGTGGAAGGGGTGCAGAACGATCCGATGATGCCGATTGCGTGGACGAAGACTTATCGCACAGCCCAGGGTAAGACGGCACGCGTGTTCTGCTCGACGATGGCGTCCAGCCAGGACTTCGAGAGCGAGGGACTGCGGCGATTGCTGGTGAATGCCTGCTATTGGGCGGTGGGACTGGAGGACCAGATTCCGGCCCGGTCGGTAGTCGATCTTGTCGGGGAGTACAAGGCTTCGCCTTTTCGATTCAATGGCTTCGTTCCGGGGAAAAAGCCGTCGGACCACGCCTTGCCTCGGTGATCCACCCGTCTGTTCCATCTTTCGGCGTGCTTCCGGACAAAAAGGACGCAAGAAACCCCAGCCTGGAGCGGCATCTCTGCCTTGAAGGGATGTTCACGCAAACTTATCATAGGGTAGTTGCCAAGCCAGTCGTCTGCCCCTTCCTCAGTCAACCCAGCGAGGGAACAGGACGTGAGCACGACCCCGGAGAATCCCGTTGATCCGCGTTTGCTGGAGCAGAAGCGGCGGGAGATCAACCGGCTGGTGGAGGAGGTGGCGAAGCTCTCCGAGTCGAGCCTCAATCCGCCAGAGTATTTTGCGGAATTCCTTCAGCGTTTGCTGACTGCCATTGCCGCACCGGCGGGAGCGATTTGGGGACGGACCGAACAGGGCCATCTCCAACTGCTGTATCAGATCAACTACCGGGAAGTTGGTCTGCACGAGATCGAGAACGCCCAGCCCTG
>JANWWR010000037.1 GCA_025055835.1 Gemmatales bacterium
TCGGCACCGGGCAGCTTACGCTGCCCGCTCGCCGTTTCGTCAAAACGCTGCTCGCTCGCCTCATCTTCTTCTGACGGCGAGCGGAGGGCGTCAGCCCTCCGGTCGCGCAGCAGACTCGCCAGCGTCCGGCCGTGGATGAGCTTCATCGCCAGCCACGGCGCGCCGTCGGGCAACGTGCCCAATGCATGCACCGGCGGAATGGCCGGGTGCGGCAACTTTGCCGTGATCTTCGCTTCCGTCACGAACCGCTCGGCATCCGCTCCGGGCAGCAGCGTCTTGATGGCCACTTCGCGGTCAAGTGTTTCGTCGATGGCTGCGTAGATGCGACCCATGCCACCCCGAGCGATCTCCAAGGTGATGCGATAGCCGGGAATGGCAGGGGCTTCGGCAAGAGTCGGTGGTACGGCTGATGGCCTCAGTTCCGTGGACGGTTCCGGTCGAGAAACGCTGACCGTTTCCGGTTGTGACCTGGGGGTGTCAGCGGGGACGAAATCGGCGGTCGGTTGCCGCGGGTCGAAGGACTCGTCGGGCGACATCATGGGCTTATTCCTCGAAAAGAGGATCGAAGTCAGTGGTGCCATCATCTTCTCTCTTTTTCCGCTCTTCGCAAGCCTGTAGGTTGAGCAGTATCGTGGTCAACAGAATGGAACACCACCAAGCTGCACCATTTGCCCTGCTGGGACCCACTTGCGATAATGACGCTTTGTCAGCCAGCCTTCCGGTCAAGGGAGATCGACGATCATGACGCAGACGAACCGGCACGGACTGATCCGCGACATGGTGCGTCAGCTACGGGAGCATCCAGCGCGGATCGCCGTCCTCGGGGACATGATCCTGGACAACAGCATCGAGGGTGAGCCGCGCGGCTTTCATCCGGAAACCCGCGTCCCCGTTCTGGGGGACGCGACGAGTCAGGAGAGCGTCGGAGGAGCGGCCAACATCGCCGCCGCGTTGCAGCGCCTCGGCTGTGAAGTAACGTTGTTCGGCATCATCGGCTCCGATCTGCCTGGACGACAACTGGAAAATCTGCTGGATCGGCAACCATTCACGAGTCATCTCGTCACGGAGCGGGGCTGGCCGACGCCTCGCAAGGACTGGATCTATCGTCGCCATGAAGGCCGAGTCGAGATGATCCAGCGGATTGACTACGACCGTCCCTTGCCTGCCAAGGCTCGCGAAGAACTGGTTGGCGAATTCCGGGCTCGCTGTCCGGAGGGTGTTCAGGTCGTCATTCTGGCTGATCACGGGCTGGGCTGCATCGGTACCGAAACCTTGGCAGTCATCGGTTTGGCCAAACAACGGGGAGCCAAACTGGTCGCCATTCCCCGGACCACCGTCCTGCGTGGTCAGCCCGTCGATGCCATCGTCATCAATGCGGTGGAGATGCGAAAGCTGGCCAACGCCTCCGAACAAGCCGATCCCAAATTGCTCGCCACCCGTTACGCCCGTGAGTACAACCAGCACGTTTTCCTGACGCTGTTCGACGAGGGAGTCGTCGTTTGCCCAGCCGGTCTGCGCGAGGCAAGCGGAACCCTCTGCGAAGGCTATCCCATCGAGAATCCGGACTGGATGGGTGCCCGCGACATCACCACCGCAATCGTCGCTTTGGGGTTGGCTCAAGGACGCGGCTTGGTGGACATCGGCGAGATCAGCGTCGTTTTCCGGCACCTCGTGGCCGGTCAACGGGGCAATGGGCGGGTCTTGTGGCACGATGTTTACCGCTTTTTGGGAATGGATGCAGCCGAAGCGCGCTGAGCATTTCCGCGGAGAATCGAACAACGCCAAAAGCAGCAGGTTCGGGGAACAGCATGAGTTCGGAAAGCACTACCGCGTTCAAACCGGGACTGGAAGGCGTGCCGGTGGCAGAATCGGCCATCAGTTTCATAGACGGCAAGCGGGCACGTCTGGAATACCGGGGCATCGCGGTCGAAGTCCTCGCCGAGGAGAGCTGTTTCGAGGAAACTGCGTGGCTGCTCCTCAAGGGTAAACTGCCCACTCAAAAGGAACTGGCCGACTTTGATCACGAACTGCGTCATCATCGCCGTCTCAAGTACAAGCTCCTCGACCTGATCAAATGCCTGCCGGAGACAGGCCATCCCATGGGGGCCTTGCAGGCTGCGGTAGCCGCGATGGGAATGTTCTACCCGGCCCGGGATGTGGCTAATCCCAAGACGCAATGGGAGTCGGCGATTCGGCTCATCTCCAAGATGCCGACCATCGTGGCGGCTTTCCATCGGCTGCGTCACGGCGATGAGGCCATTCCGCCGCGGGACGACCTGGACCATGCAGCCAACTTCTACTACATGCTGTTCGAGCGGGAGCCGTCTCCGTCGGTTCGTAAAGTCATGGACGCCTGCCTGATCCTCCACGCCGAACACACCATGAACGCCTCTACCTTCAGCAGCCGCGTCACCGCCAGCACACTTGCAGAGCCTTACGCCGTTGTCAGTTCCGCCATCGGAACGCTCATGGGTCCGTTGCATGGCGGAGCCAATGAAGAAGTGCTGGACATGCTTTCGGAGATCGGCAGCGTCGAAAACGTCCGCCCTTGGCTGGAAAAAGCCGTCGCCACCAAGCGAAAGATCATGGGCTTCGGCCACCGCGTGTACAAGGTCAAGGACCCCCGGGCAACGGTGCTGCAAAAACTGGCCGAGTATGTGTTTTCCGAAACAGGGACACCCCTTTCCTACCGCATCGCCGTGGAACTCGAACGGGCCGCCGCCGACGTCCTCGGGCCGAAGGGCATCTATCCGAACGTCGATTTCTATTCCGGCATCGTCTATCACGCCCTGGGCATCCCCAAGGACCTGTTCACGCCAATTTTCGCCATTTCCCGTGTCGCCGGTTGGCTCGCCCACTGGTTGGAACAGTTGAAGAACAACCGCATCTATCGCCCTGAGCAGATCTACGTCGGCGAGCGGGATGTGCCTTACATTCCGATCGAGAAGCGGACCTGAAGCGCCATGCTCGACCCTCAGTTCATCGCGGACAACGTCGAACTGGTCAAACAGAATTGCCTGAACCGCAACGTCAAGGCGGACGTGGATCGGGCCGTAAGCTTGCACAACGAACGCAAGCATCTCGTCCGCGAATTGCAGACACTCCAGGAAAGGCAGAACCAGCATCAAAAGTCGGTAGGCAGGGAGAAGGACCCGGAAAAGAAGAAACTTCTCATCGAAGAAGGCCGAAAACTGCGGGACCAGGCCGCTGACTTAGAAACGCGGTTGCGGCAGGTTGAGAGCGATCTGCGAGCGGTCCTGTACACCATCCCGAATCTTACCCACCCGGATGCACCGATCGGCAGGGAAGCTGCGGACAACAAAGTGATCCGCATCTTCGGCACGCCGCGTCGCTTCGACTTCAAACCAAAAGACCACATTGCCCTGGCCGAGTCGCTCGACCTCGTGGACTTCGAAGCCGGGGCGCGAGTTGCCGGGCAGAAGTTCTATTTCCTCAAGAACGACGGAGCTTTGCTGGAACTGGCGTTGGTTCAATACGCCATGCGGCATCTCATTGCCGAGGGCTTCACTCCGATCATCACGCCGGACCTGGCTCGACAAGAGGTGCTCGAAGGCATCGGCTTCATCCCACGCGGCCCGGAGACGCAGATCTACTCCATCGAAAACAGCGACCTGTGTCTGATCGCTACCGCGGAAATCACTCTCGGCGGCATGCACAAGGACCAGATCCTTGATGAGAAGCAATTGCCGCTCAAATACGTCGGTCTGTCGCACTGCTTCCGCACGGAGGCCGGCGCGCCGGGACGAGAAACGCGGGGCCTGTACCGCGTCCATCAATTTACCAAGGTGGAAATGTTCGTGTACTGCGTGCCGGAGCAGAGCGATCAGATGCATCTGGAGCTGCTGCGGATCGAGGAAAGCCTCTTCCAGGGGTTGAATCTGCCCTATCAGGTGATCGACACCTGCACCGGCGATTTGGGTGGTCCGGCCTATCGCAAATTCGACCTCGAGGCGTGGATGCCTGGCCGAGGCGAGCACGGAGAATATGGCGAAGTCACCAGCACATCGAACTGCACGGACTATCAAGCCCGGCGGCTTAACATCCGTTATAAAAGCTCCGGCCAGAAAGGAACCCGGTTCGTTCACACGCTGAACGGCACGGCCATCGCTTGCACTCGGGCAATTCTTGCCATTCTGGAAAATTATCAACAAGCCGATGGCACGGTTGAGGTGCCTCAGGTGCTGCGTCCTTGGCTCGGCAAGGACCGCATCGCCCGACCTTAACCGGTTGTCAGCCTGTTTCCTCGTCTCCACTTTTCCCCTGGCTGCGGCGCACGGTCCGAGAATTTGACCTATAGTTGTGGCAAAAGGCTATGCCGAGCCGGAACCCAGTCGTGTTCCGGGAATCCATGCCCTAGGGCTTTAGTCTTTCCCGTCAGGTTAGAGCCATGCCTGCGCCGACCACCGTCGAGGCCTTCCTGGAGCTTGTTCAGAAAAGCAGGCTCGTGGAGCCAGATCGGCTCGATGCCTACGTTCTGAATCTGAAAGCCGAGGGGTTGCCGAACCGGCCCAAGGACTTGGCCGGGCAAATGCTCAGGGACGGGCTGCTAACCGACTTTCAGGCCCGTCAGCTGCTTTTGGGCAAGTGGCGCGGCTTCATCTTCGGAAAGTACCGGGTACTGGAGCAATTGGGCTCCGGAGGAACCAGCACGGTCTTCCTTTGCGAGCATACTCTGCTGAGGCGCCACGTCGCCATTAAGATCTTGCCGGTCATTCGTGCCCAAAGTGAAACGGCGCTGGCGCGGTTTTATCGGGAGGCGCGAGCGGCCGCCGCGTTGAATCATCCCAATATCGTCCGGGCTTTCGATGTCGATCAGGAGGGCGACATCCACTACATCGTCATGGAGTTCGTAGATGGAGCCAGCCTTCACGACATCGTCCGCCAGCATGGGCCGATGGACGTGACACGGGCCTGTCACTACATCCGTCAGGCGGCTTGCGGACTTCAGCACATCCACGAAAATCGGCTGATCCACCGGGACATCAAGCCCGGCAATCTGCTGCTCGACCGCCAGGGAACGATCAAGATTCTCGACCTTGGCCTGGCTCGTTTCTTTGCCGACGCCGCCGGAGACAGTCTGACGACTCGCTTCGACAACCAGTCCATGATGGGCACGGCGGACTACATCGCCCCGGAGCAGGCGATGGACCTGCACAGTGCCGACATTCGAGCGGACATCTACAGCCTTGGGGCCAGCTTCTACTTCCTTCTGGCAGGTCGGCCGCCGTTCGACGGCAAGACCATAACCCAGAAGTTGATCCAGCACCAGACGCAGCTTCCCAAACCCATCGCCGAAGTGCGCCCGGAAGTCCCTGCCGGACTCTCCGACCTTATCGACCGGATGATGCAGAAGAACCCGGCAGACCGCTTCCAGACGCCTGCTGAAGTGGCGGAGGCGTTGGAACCGTGGACGCGCGAGCCGATCGCTCCCCCACCGGAACACGAAATGCCCCGCCGGTCTGCCGCCGTCGCGCTCCATCTGGCCGCCGAGGAAGAAGTCGTGATTCCTCGTCTGGCCAATTCCGGCATTCGCCGCCTTTCCAAGAGCCGACTCCAGAATCCACCGAGCAACTCTTCTTCGTCGGTGAATGACAGCTCTAGTTCACGTGGCGACTCCGGTCGTGATCCCTCGCCTGATTCTCAGCCACCGATTCGCACCGACCCCAGCCAGGAAACCAGTGTCGAGCCGCGAGCCACCGAGGAAACCGAGGTGCATCTGGCCACTCGCCCGGCTCTCGAAGTGCCTCCCCCTCCGGCGTTTTATAAGGAAACGGCCCAGGCAGGTGAGGAAGCAGCTCGACCTGTGGGGGACAACGTATCCAGCCGTGGCGTGACTCTCAGCCTCAGCACCTTCGTTCTCACCCTCGCCGCAACCGCGATGCTTTCCGGTCTCGTATCCGCCTTGGCCGTGTGGCTGCTGCTTCCTCGGCTATAATGGACCAAGGATTTCCAATCCGAGGTTCCCTTCCGAGGAGCAATCATGGCGGACAGTGCGCAGCTAGAGCGGATCGCCCAGTTCCGCAAGATGGCCAATGACGATCCCGAAAACGAACTCGGGCACTTCAGCTTGGGCAAGGCCCTCATGGATGCCGGGGAATACGCCGAGGCAATCGGGTCATTCGAGCGGACCATCGTTCTGAACCCGCAGTTTTCCAAGGCCTTTCAACTGCTCGGCACGTGTTACATCAAAACCGGTCAGCGGGACCTGGCGATTCAGACGCTGAAGCGCGGCTACAAGGTGGCTTCGGAGCGCGGCGATACCATGCCGCGCGAGGAAATGGCCAGGTTGCTGCGGGAACTTGGCGAAGAACCTCCGACCCTGGAGCGAGCGGGTCAGGAAACGGCTGCGGGAGTCGGTGGCTTTCGGTGTCAGCGGCCTGGGTGTTACAGCGGATCTCGTGCCGTGCAGTTGCCGGCTCCGCCGATGAACGACGAACTCGGGCGCCAGATTTACGAGAAGATCTGCGCTGACTGCTGGCGGGAGTGGCTGGCGGTAGGGATCAAGGTCATTAACGAAATGCGGCTGGACCTGAGCGACGAACGTGCCCAACAAGTGTACGACAATTACATGAAAGAGTATCTCGGCCTCGACTGAAGCCATGAGCCACGGCGAATATCTGGTCGGCTACGGTCTTTGCGGCGAATTCGGGCGATTCGCGCCCCCGGAGCCGTTGGAATGCCGACCCGGTGACAAGGTGATCGTCAGAAGCAGGCGCGGCGTCGAGTTGGGCACGGTGCTTTGCCCAGCGACGGAAGGCCATCTCCGCGTTCTGGCCGCTCAGCCGGTGCGTCCACTTCTGCGTCGAGCGACTGAAGAAGACGAAGAGCGTCAAAAGACCCTGTCCCAAGTCGCCGGAGAAGCCTTTCTAGCGGCTCAGAAGTTCATTCGCGAACACGTCCTGCCGTTGCAGGTGCTTGACGTCGAAGCCCTGGCTGAACCGCCACTGCTCGTCGTGCATTACATCGGCGACAAGTGCGATTACCGAGACCTGGTCCACGGGCTGTCCACGGCTTTTGACTGCCACGTGGAGATGCTTGACCTGAACGCCCTTCCCGGCGACTTCGCTCCAGAAAGCGACTCGGAAGCGTGCGGCGTGTGCGGTTCAACCAAGGGATGCGGCAATGGCGGATGCGGCAAAGGGGGATGCGGTTCCTGTGCTGCCCCGCTGGCCGGGATGGTTCGCACATACGCTGCCCTGGGCCAACGCTGGTAAACCCGTTTCCTCCTGCCGGTCCACGTTGCTCCGAGGTCGAAGGCACCTTATAATTCGTTCGTCTGAAGCCGCATCTCGACTGCTCCACCGCCTCACTCAGCGCATCCAAGACGAAGGAGCATCCCATGAACGCACCGACGCCGATTCAGGGCCGAAACTTCATCGACGGTCGCTGGCTCGATCCGCAAGGCCATTTGTTTGAGAGTCATAACCCCGCAAATCTCGGCGAGATTATCGGCGTCTTTCCCACGGCGAGTGACGAGGAAGCTCAGAGGGCGGTGGAAGCGGCTCGGCGAGCCTATCCAGCCTGGCGACGTACCAGCCGCATCCGGCGGGCGGAACTGTTCGACAACCTGGCCCAGCTCATCAAGCGGGACACCGACGCCCTGGCCCTTTTGATGGCTCGGGAATGCGGCAAGGTCCTCAACGAGTGCCGGGCCGAGGTCATCGAAGGCTTGCACATGGTACAGTATGTCTTTGGCACGGCCCGGATGCCGATGGGAGACGTGCTGGCGTCCGAGATTGCCGAGAAAGACGCCTTCATGCGGCGCAAGCCTTGGGGCGTCGCGGCGGTCATCACTCCCTGGAACTTTCCTTTTGCCGTGCCTTTGTGGATGCTCGGCCCGAGTCTGCTCGAAGGCAACACCGTCGTCTTCAAACCCTCGGAAGACACGCCCGCCATCGGCCAGAGGCTTGTGGAGCTGTTCCAGGAAGCGGGCTTTCCCCCTGGCGTCATCAACCTCGTTCACGGCGACGGGGACACTGGCGAAGCGTTGGTGCGACACCCCGGCGTCAATATCGTTCTGTTTACCGGCAGCTACGCGGTTGGTTCACGGATTCAGCAGATCTCCGCGGCGATTCCCGACCGCATCACGGCCTGCGAAATGGGTTCAAAAAGCGCGGTCATTGTCTGCGAAGATGCTCGCTTTGATCTTGCCGTCACCTGCGGCATCCTGAGCGCGTTCAAGACCACTGGCCAGCGCTGTGTTTCCGCTGGCCGGATTCTGGTTCATCAAAACCTCTTCGACCGCTTTGCCGAGCGGTTCGTTTCGGTTGCCAAGCGGTTGCAGTTCGGCAATCCCCTCGATCCGAACAGTTTCGCCGGGCCGGTCATCAATCTGGCTGCGGTGGAGAAGATCACGGCGTACAACGATTTGGCTGTCAAGGAAGGGGGCGAGGTGCTTCTCGAAGGCGGCCGCATGATGCACGGCGAATACGCTCGCGGCTGCTTCATGGCGCCAATGGTATACCGCATGGAGGCTCGACCCGGCATCCGCTGCATCCGCGAGGAGGTGTTCGGTCCGCATGTCGCCCTCATTCCCTTCCGCAACAACGAAGAAGCCGTGCGAATCTACAACGACACCGAGTACGGGCTTTCTTTGGCGGTCATCACGGAGAACTACCGCACCATGCGGCTTTTCCGTGAGGAATGCGAGTACGGCATGGGCTACGTCAACCTGCCGTGCATCGGGGCGGAAGTCCATCTGCCATTTGGTGGCGTGAAGAAAAGCGGCAACGGTCATCCCAGCGCCGCCGGGCTGATCGAGACAGTGACGCACAAGACCGCCTGGACGGTCAATCATGCCGAAGAGGTCAAGATGGCCCAGGGTCTCAAGGCGGAAATTGCCCCGCAGGACCGGTGACGCGCACGATTTCTCGGCCTAAGGAGGGCCGATTGCATGTGGTTGTTCGACAACGAAACCGTACCGCGGCTGAGAACCGAGTTGCCGGGACCAAACGCCCGGGCCCTGCTGGAACGAGATCAGCGGGTCATGTCGCCGTCGTACACCCGCGGGTATCCCCTGGTCGTGGCCCGAGGCAGCGGGGCGGTGATCGAGGACGTGGACGGCAATCTGTTTCTTGATTTCACTGCCGGGATCGCCGTTACGGCGACGGGTCATTGTCATCCCCATGTCACAGCAGCGATCAAGGACCAGGCCGACAAGCTGCTGCACATGTCCGGCACGGACTTCTACTACGAACCGGAAATCGCTTTGGCCGAGCGGCTGGCGGCCATTGCTCCTGGCCAGTCGGCGAAAAAGGTGTTTTTCACTAACAGCGGTGCGGAATCGCTCGAAGCAGCGCTGAAGCTGGCCCGCTGGCACACGGGACGCAGTCACGTCATCGCCTTCCTGGGTGCCTTTCACGGACGGACCTATGGAGCGATGTCCCTGAGCGGGTCAAAGATCGTCCATCGCCGTGGCTTCTCGCCGCTGGTGCCGGACATTCATCACGTGCCATTTCCCCGCGGCTGTACGCTTTGCCGAACTGCGTCGGAGTGCGCCTGTGTCCGGCAGATCGAAGACACGGTGCTGAAACGCATCGCTCCGCCAGACGAAGTGGCCGCCATCTTCGTCGAGCCGATCCAGGGCGAAGGCGGCTATTACGTTCCGCCTCCGGGCTTTCTCCCGGCCCTGCGGCAGCTTTGCGACAAGCACGGCATGTTGCTGGTGGCCGACGAGGTGCAAACCGGCATGGGCCGGACGGGGCGCATGTTCGCCGTGCAGCACTGGAACGTCGAACCGGATATCGTCTGCCTTGCCAAGGGCATCGCCAGCGGCATGCCCCTGGGAGCCATGGTCGCTAAAAGCGAAGTGATGACCTGGCCGAGCGGCAGCCATGCCTCCACCTTCGGCGGCAATCCGGTCAGCTGTCGAGCGGCCCTTGCTACTCTGGAACTCCTGGAAAGCGGAATGATCGAAAACGCCGCCCAGCGGGGTGAGCAACTGAAGCGGGGGCTTGAGGCCATTCGAAGGAATCATGCCGATCTGCTCGGCGAGGTTCGCGGGCTAGGTCTGATGGTCGCCGTCGATGTCCTTGCCGATGGCCAGCACGCGCCCAAGCTCCGCGATCGTCTCGTAGATACGGCGTTTCATCACGGACTGCTGCTTCTGGGCTGCGGCGAAAGCGCGGTCCGCTTCTGCCCGCCGTTGTGCGTCAGTGCCGAGCAGGTAGACGTCGCCTTGGACATTTTCGCCAGAGTCGTCACGACCTTTCCGGTAGCTGCCGCTGTCTGAGGAGCCTTGCGGGCTTGCCTTCGGCATTGCTGCAAGGTACCCGTTACCGAGTTCCTCGGCGAACAATCGCTCGGCCAGTGATCTACTGGCAAGCGATCTATCCACGAGCAATCTGTCGGCGAGCGATCTATTGGCGAGCAACTTATTGGCGAGCGGAAGCCGTAAGGCTTCCGGTGCTTTCTCCTCGATTCCTTGCAACAAGGTCTGCTGCGTTCGGTGACGGCTGGTCGGGCCGACCGGCGAAACGATCAGCGACCAGGAATGCAGCCAGCCTGTGTCTCCGTAGGCCAGATCTTCGATCACCAGTTGCCAGCGGCCACGGACATTGAGGCCGTTGAACGTCGCCAAGGGTTTCTCGGGACGAAAACTTCCCGCAAAGGGAGCGGACGATCCCGCGATGAATGCCGCTGCCTGATCGTCGAACACCGTGTCGAGAAAATCATCCCCGGAGCCGCCTCGCCGTTTCACCAGCGGGATCCGACGGCCATCGGGAGCCACCAACCGTATCCGCAAATCACCGACATAGGTGTGCGAAATGTGGAGTCGGACATCGAGATCGCGAATGGTCACGTCCCGATTCACGTCCAGTATTGAAACCGTAGTTGCGAAGTCCGCTATCGGTTTGTCCACGTCGGACGAGGCGAATTCATGCAAGGGCCGGACGGTGAAAATGCCCATGAATGTGTCGTTGACGGCGTCACCGCCTATGCCGTCACCGTTCTGATCGAGTTGATTGCCGCTCAGGTCACGGATGTCCGGCCCGATCGCGAAGCGATATGTTCCCGCCAGGGATTGGGCGGGGAATCGCACCTCAAAGCGGCAACTGCTGGCACCGTCAAGAGACACGACCTCGGAAATCGAGACCAGGCCCATCGGACCCGTCAAGGTCACGTCACCGGTCGTAAAACTGACCGCGTCGATGGGCTTGCTGAACACGAGGCGAATCGCCGCCACGCTTCCATCGTGATTAACGACAGGCTCCGTCTCGGTGACACGCGGCAGATCGCTGAAGCGAGCCGCGGAAGTAACGGCGGCTCCGACATTGAGTCGGCCTCCTGTCACGGTCCGGTTCAGCAAGCTGTTCACCGGCGTCACGGTGTTAAGCACTTGGGAAATGACCTGGCGATAAGTCCACTCGGGATGGAGATCCCAGACGAGGGCCAAAGCCCCCGCAACATGCGGCACCGCCATCGAGGTTCCGCTGTAAAAGCTGTAGCTGTTCCGGGGCGTCGTGCTCAGGATGTTGACACCGGGAGCAGCCAGGTCCACGGAGTACCGGCCGTAATTGGAAAATGCTGCCAGGCGGTTGTTCCGGTCCAGGGCCGCAACCGTAACGACATTGTCAACCTCGTAGCTGGCCGGGTAACTCGGATCGAAATCGAGGTCTCGACCACGATTGCCCGCCGCGGTGACGAAGATGTGACCGGCGTCTCTGGCATCCCGAATGGCGTTGAGCATCGCGAGGTCAAAGCTGCCGCCGCTCCAACTGTTGTTGGAGATGACTGCTCCGTTGGCGACGGCGTAGTTCAAGGCACGGAGGGCGTCGCTGGTGTAGCCGGTGCCGTCGGCCCGCAGGAACTTCAAGACCATGATCTGCACATTCCAAATGACCCCCGCAACGCCACGGCCGTTGTTGCCCACGGCGGCGAGAATGCCGGCGACGTGGGTGCCGTGGCCATTGTCATCCATGGGATCGGCATCGTTGTTGGCGAAATCGTAGCCGTACACGTCGTCCACGTAGCCGTTGCCGTCGTCGTCGACACCGTTGCCCGGAATTTCTCCGGGATTGCGCCAGATGTTGGCGACCAGGTCCTGATGCGTGTAATCCACGCCGCTGTCGATCACGGCGACGATCAGCCTGCCGCTGCCCGTGGTGACGTTCCAGGCGCTCAAAGCGTTGATGTCGGTCCCCGCTCGGCCTCCGCCCTGGCCTGTGTTCCGCAAAGCCCACTGGGATCCGAACGACGGATCGTTTGGTAGGGACGAAACCGTGATGCCATAATCCGGCTGGGCGAACTCGACTCCGGGATGCGTCTGATACATCGCCAAAGCGCGAACGTAGGACGTGGCTGGGTCAACGCGGACCTCGTAAACGCTCCCGATTCGGTCCCCGAGACTGCTGCCCGGCAGGGCAAAGGCCTCGTTGCGGAACCGGACCAGGATACGGTCATCCCGATATTCCTGAGAAGTCGCCACGCTACCCGGATTGATGGGCGGAGAGAAACTGGAGGCATCAAGCAAACAACGGTCTTCCAGGGCCTCCAGGCGCGGTCGGTATGCGTAACGCGCGAATGGATTCCGCGGCATGGGCTTTCCCATTCCCTGTTGCAGATTCCAGTTGTTAGCCGCGGACGGGATTTCGCCGCCGTGCGCCTTCATGCTCAAACGATGTGGCACACGGACAGCGTTTGGCGGATCAAGCAACCAGCCGGCACGAGCCAGCCACGCTGCCCGGCGAGTTCACGTTGGAGGGGAACGCTTCTCGCCTGAGCAAACAGTAGCTTGCGCCATAGCAGAAGTCAACGGTCCCAGAAAATGAGCCGAGGCCCGAATCAGGGTGATTCGAGCCTCGGCCTGTTTTACAAGGTCACGGATGTACGGTGACAGCGATCCTTCAAGCCTTGAAGAAACTCGCGGCGAGTTCGTCCACGCGCTTGGACAGTTTGGCAGATGTCGCACTGGAGGCCTTGGCCCCGCTTGAGGCCGCGGCGAAAATGCGATCCGTTGCCTGGATCACAGAGCGTGGCACCCTGGTTGAGGCGGCTTCGGATTTCCGGCTGCCCATCTCCCGGGCAATCTCGGCCTTCCTTTGCCCGCCGAGGAAGAACATGGCCGGCGTCAGATCCTCCGAAGTCTTCCCGGACGTGTTGCTCGTCGTGCTGGTGAAAGCCGAGCGGAAACCGCTTCCGCCTCCCGAATCCGTCGTCACCACGAGCGACCAGGCATTGAGCGTCCCCTGATCGCCGTTGGCCCGGTCGTAGATGATCAGCGTCCAGGTTCCTCGCGCGCTCATGCCGTCGAAACGCGACAGAGGCCCGGTGCTTTCCGGCCGATACGAACCGGCAAACGGGGCCGTTCCCGAACTGATCGGGATAGCCGCCTCGTCGTCCAGTTCCGTGTGCTGCGTCGGCGTGCCGAAGTTGTCTCCCGATCCGCCGCGGTAGTTGACAAGCGTCACCGTGGTGCCATTGGGTGCCTGAAGCTGAATCCGCAAGTCGCCCACCCAGGTGTGCGTGATGTAGAAGCGGATGTTCAGATCACTGATGTTGATGTTGTCAGGGATCGTGAGCGTGGACCAGGTGGTGCGGCGATCGCGGATCTGCTGCGGCACGTTGGTCGAGTGATAGACGCTGCGGCTGAAAGCGATATCAAACTCGGCCGTGTACTGGTCCTCGGTAGCCTCGCCGTTGACTCCATTGCGGTTCTGATCCATCGGGTTGCCAGCCACGTCCCGGATGTCCGGCCCGATGGTCATGCGGTAGGTGCCGCGAGCACTCTGATCGTTGAAGGTGATTGTGAAGCTCGTGGCTGTGCCGCTGCTCGGCGAAATGCCGGTGATCTGGCTGCGCAGATCGACACCACCCGGGCCGGTGAACGAGGCGATGTCCGCCGTGGTGAAAGTCGCGGCGTCGATCGGCTCGTCGAAAGTCACGGTAAGGCTGTTGATCGGACCAACCACGGAACCGTTGGGAGTGTGTCCGGTGACCCGGGGGCCTTGGGTTTCGTTCAGCGCGAAGGTGGCCGTGTAGCGGTCCTGGGGCACCTCTCCATTGGTGTTGTTGCGGTTCTGGTCCATCGGATTGCCAGCCACGTCCCGGATGTCCGGGCCGAAGACCAGTGTGTAATTGCCGAAGGTGCTTTGTGAACTGAACTGGATGCGGAACGTCGTGGCCGTGCCGCTGCTTGGCGAAATGCCGGTGATCTGGCTCCGCAGGTCCACGCCGCCCGGGCCGGTGAACGACACAATGTCGGCCGTGGTGAACGTGGTCGCATTGATCGGCTCGCTAAAAGTGACGGTAACTTCGTTGACTGGTCCAGCCACCGTGCCCGTGGGCGAATGGCTGGTCACATAGGGACCGCTCGTGTCGGACGGCGGCACGACGCTGTTAACCGCCCGGTAAGCGTTGAGCCGACCGCCCGTGACCACCTTGCCGACCAGTTGCGACTTGACGTCCACGTTGTTGAGAATGGCGGAGACAACCTGTTGATAGCCGAGATTGGGATCGACGGCTCGGATCAGGCCCACGACCCCAGCGACGTGCGGCGTGGCCATCGACGTGCCGTTGTACGAAGCGTAGCCGTTGTTGCGGACCGTGCTCCAGATGGACACGCCTGGCGCGGCCAGATCGACGTTATTGCCCCATTGCGAAAAGCTGGCCAAGTTGTCGTTCCGATCCGATGCGGCGACGGCGATGATGTTGTCCTGTGGATAAGCGGCGGGATAGGAGGCCCCCTGGGTGCCGTTGTTGCCCGCGGCAGCCACGAAGACGTGGTTGAGGTTGCGGGCTCGGTCGAGGGCATTGGAAAACGACTGGCTGAAGCCGCCTCCGCCGTAACTGTTGCTCGAAATCTTCACGCCCATATCGAGGGCGTAGTTGAGCGAAGCGACGGCCCCGGAGGTCGAACCGCTGCCGTTGGCCCCGAGGAACCGCAGGGCCATGATCCGCACGTTCCAATTCACCCCGACGACGCCGACCCCGTTGTTGCCTACGCCGCCGATGGTCCCGGCACAGTGGGTGCCGTGGTTGTTCTCGTCCATCGGGTCGCCGTCATTGGCAAAAAAGTCGTACCCATAGACGTCGTCCACGTAGCCGTTGCCGTCGTCGTCAATGCCGTTGCCAGCGATTTCGCCGGGATTCCGCCACATGTTGGCGGCCAGATCGGGATGGTTGTAATCGACGCCCGTATCAATCACGGCGATGACCACGGAATTGCTGCCTACCGTGATGTCCCAGGCCTCGGGGGCATCAATGTCCGCATCGGCTGTCCCGCCGCTCTGCCCGTAGTTGTGCAGGCCCCACAGGCTCCCATCGGTGTAGCGGGGATCGTTTGGTGACCGCGAGGCGTGCAAGACGTAGTCTGGCTCGGCGTACAGAACGTTGGGATTGGCGGAGTACGCGGCGATGGCACTGGCCACGCTCATGCCAGGCGGCAGCATCACCGTCCAGAGGTTGTAGCCGGTCAGCAGCTCGCGCGCTCCGAGACTGGCCCCCGGGACGGCCTGGACACTTAGCTGCGGATTGACGTTTTCGCGAAAGCGGACGAGGATGCGGTCGGACAGGTACTCATTGGGATTCTGCGGCGCGGGGAAGCTCGGCAAAATGCTGCCAGCATTCAACATCACCCGGTCTTCCAGCGTCTCCAAGCGCAGGCGAGCTTTGCGAAACCGCCTGCCCTCTTCCGAATTTCGGCGCATGGTGAAGCTGCGAGTCATACGTGGGTACTCCTTCCTGGGGAGGAATGATGAGATAACGCCGGCGGCAAGTCCGACGGGAGACCCCGCCCCCTTCGCGAGTTCCAAGCCCAATTGCTGCGGTCGGCATCGGGTAAACGAAAACGCCGAGCCGACCTCGCGAGACGAGTCGCATGATTTCACATCGAATCTGGACGGGTAAGCTGCGCGTGGCTAGGCGATGGCCAGCGAAAGTAACGGCATTGTGGTCACCATCCTTGGCCCTGTCAAGCCAGTTGGTGAAAAACTTCTCAGCGTTTTCAGCGAGGCGGTTTTCTCGCCAGAATCACGAGGAATTCAGTGCCCCTGGTGCTTGCCTGGTGTTTGCGGCTCAGCTCCGCACTAGTCCCGCCGCCTCGTCTCGTTGCGAGGCATCCGCACGGAGATGTCGTCGCCGCGAGGATCGTCGTCGGCACCGCGACCGGCCTCGTCAAGGTCGTTCGGACCAGGGCTGTAAAGCAAGTAACCCTGCTGCGTCCGGCGATAGATGAGCGGCTTCCCGGTGAACACGTCATTCGGCACAGTTGGCAGATACTCCGGAGCCAAGGCGTCGAGGGTTTCGGGATATTGGCCGTGCTCGCTGCGATAAGCGGCCAGGGCGAAGGCGATGAGCAGATTGCGGTGAGTTTGTTCGGTTTTCTCATGCGATTTCTGCACTCTCAGCACGGCCGGGGTCAATAAACTCATGAGAGTCTCGCTGATAGCCACTCCGAGATTCTTTCTGGGACTCAACCACGCAAACACGATATTCGGCCCTGACAGGTCTCTTCTACGCCTTGCCAGCTCGGCATCAATCTCTTGAAGTGCTTTCTCCCGCGTGGTGCGATCGTTTTCGCGCAGGGCCTTGGCCAACCGATCGTACCACTCATTGGCGTTCCGGAACACCGGCTCCCAATCGACATTCGCTAGCGCTTGGCGTTCGAACCAGGTGGCCTTTCGAGACGGCGTGCCGGTTCCTAAGGCCGTGAACTGGCCCATTTCGCCCCGTCGTGCCAACTGGAGCATGTCGAGACAGACTACCCGCTCGGCGACGTCAAACTTGTCAGCAGGCGAGGACAGAGGCGGCAGGGCCTGCAAGTCACCCAGGTATCGCTTGATCTGTTCCGAAGTCAGGTTTGCAGAATCCAAGAAAACCAAATCCGCCTGGCAGGCCATCTGCTCCACGGCCAACCCGGAGATGTACTCGACTAACGTACTCCCTTGGCCGAGTAAACGAGCCAGCCTGTGACAGGCCAGAAGATCTTGCCATGCGGATTCGTAGTCGCCTTCGGCCACCTTGAGCATGGCTCGGGCGGTCAATGCTTTGACGGCTTCCCGGCACTTTGGCACGTTTGGCAAAAGAGCGAACACGACTGGGGTGGGTTTGGGAGAGATCGAGACCAGAGGGTTGTAGTAGCGCGGACGCCGGGTGGCTTCCAGCAGTATCATCAAAGGTTCTTCATTGGCATCCAACCAGGCGGCGACGAAAGGATGCTCTTCCCGTTCCCAGGGCTTGGATGCCAGCTCGTCCTCCTGTTCCAGCAGAACTTCCAGCTCGGCTTGGTGCAGCTTTAGGCGATGCTTCAAGAACTCTGTCAGTCCTGTGAAATAGTTCCCCCTTGGGGGTGGTTCCGAAATACCCAGGCGGCGGAATAACTCGGGGGGCATCGCAACGCCCTCGGGACGGGGGCCAATCGCTTGCCAGATCAAGACATTGGCGTTGGTCTCCGGCGTGACCCCCTCGCTGAGCAGATCGTTGAGCGCCGCCTTGTAGTCGATGTACCCCTCGGCATCGAGCGGGCCGGTGAAGTAGGTCGTTTCCCGGCTCAGCGGCAGCGGCCGAACGGGTTTATCCCAGAACAGCGAGTAAAGAAAACTGCCGACGACAATCAAACCGCAGAGAACCAGAAGCCAGATGACGGACCGACGGGGAGTCATGGATTGGTCCTTGCAGGCATCGGCCTGCGAATCCGTGCAGATGCGATGGCCAAAGCTCCGCGGTGAGCCAGCACACGCCTTATGAACTGGAACACGCCCGGAGGGATTCGAACCCCCAACCCCCAGGTCCGAAGCCTGGTGCTCTGTCCAGTTGAGCTACGGGCGCTCTCCTTGACATCCTCACTATATCGCGGATGGAACTCGGCTGTCCATCCACTGGCGAATTCCGCAAGGATCCTGCCGCCTGGACTGCGGCGAGCGTTCCGGTTCCCGATCAATCATGGCCGGAGATGTACAGCCGCAGCATCTTCTCCCAGTAAGGCCAATCGTGGGCCCAGCCGTCCCAGATACGGAGGGCATTGCCAATGCCTTTCTCCCAAAGCACGCCGGACAACCGCTGGTTGCTGGCGCAGAGGGGATCATCCCGTCCGACGGCCAAGATGATGTCGATACGCCGCAGCGCCTCCAGCCGGGCCGGATCGTGCTCGTGGACGATGAAATCCACCGGATTATTGAAGTAGATGTTCTCGTCGTAGTACCCGTCCGTGAATTGCCGAATGTCGCAAAGCCCGCTCATGCTCAGGATGCGCCCCACCTTTTCCGGATGACGCAGGCCGAAGTTGACGGCGTGGTAACCGCCGAAACTGGCCCCGGTCACGATCAGGAACGGATTGGCGTTGTCCCGCATGGTGAATGGCAAAACCTCCTGGAGGAGGTAGGCGTCGTATTGCATGTGCCGTTTGACCCGATCCGCGGGATGCTTGTGCTCGGCATACCAGCTTTCGGCATCGACGCTGTCCACGCAGAAAACGTGCAAATCTCCCGCGTCAATGGAGTGGCCGAGGACACCGATCATGCCCCGGTCTTCCCAGTCGAAGAAACGGCCCTTCGAGGTGGGAAAGACGATCACCCGGGCCCCAGTCTGGCCGAATTCAAGCAGTTCCATGTCGCGGCCCAGATGGTTGCTGTGCGTTTTATGGTAGATCCGCCGCATCGCTATGGGGTTCTCCCGCCTGGACCGCTGTAGCCCAGTCCGGAACTTCAAATTCGGTCGAATTTGCCCTTGGCCCAAGGCGTGGTTGAGTTATGGCGGAATCGCTGAAGTGTCAACGCGGCGAGGAGACAGCCGAAGCAGCGTCCGGCTCGAAGTAGCCTAACAGCTCTAGCCGGTAATCGGTGACGTGGAAACCCTGGCGGCGGAGATTTTCCAAGACTTCGGGTTCAAGTTTTTCGAGCAAGCTACCGGGTGGAGCGTCGAGGTCACGAATCTGGCCGGTTCGCAGACAACGCAGGTGGAAATGATTGTCGGTGCGACAGTCGTAGCGGGCCGGTCCGTCGCCGGGCAGTTTGGCGGCCAAGCGACAGGCGACCAATGCCTCCAGCGATTTGTAGACCGTGGCCAGGCTGATGCTGGGAACGACGGATCGCACGGCGGTATATACTTCATCTGCCGTCGGATGCGTCTTGACGGAACGGAGGTAGGCAAAAACGGCCGCTCGCTGCCGAGTGAATCGGCAACCGGCCTCTTCCAAGGCGCGGCGGAGAACAGCCTCGTCTTCTGGGGGCAAAGTCAGGTTGTGTTGAGACGATGCCGAACCTTTCATGGCAAGCTAACTGTACGCACCGATCCTTCCGGGGTCAAGGAGGCCCGAAGTGCCAAATCCGCCTCGGTGACCGACTTGCGGCATCGGCTCAGGGCATGATCCAGACGCCGGTGCCAATCTGGAATTGCAGCGGGTGCGGAGGAGGTGGTTCCGGCGTCGGAATAGGACCGACGATGACGGCGGTGCGCCCTAGAAGCCGGTTAAACAGTGGCACCTTGCCGTAGGGATTCCACGGTGCCTGATAGATTGGCCCGATCTCGACTGCCCGATTAACTCGGTCCTGGTAAACGAGATTGGCGATTCGGTAGGGATCAATGCCCAGGTAGAAGCCCGGTCCGGTTTCGTAGTTGTAGCGTTGCATCCAGCCCACGCCGTCGTAGGGCACATAGGCACCCGGACGAAGCCCTCGTTCCACTTCGCCGCCCCAGATAGCCTGGGCATGGCTGGCAGCAGGGAAAGCCAGGGTCAGACCAAGAACCAGTACCGCCAGCGCGGCGAGCGACGGCTTGGGCATGAGATGCACTCCCGAAGTGCCTAGGGCTTGAGACGAAAGGCCACACTCACGCCAAGTATGCCCGACAACCTGCCGCCCTGGACGACACCCTCAGACCAGTTTCGCCAAATTTCCTGGCCGAATAGAC
>JANWWR010000052.1 GCA_025055835.1 Gemmatales bacterium
TTGTCCGTCTTCGGGAGATCACTATGACCCACCCACGGAACAAACTTTGGCTGGTTGCCGCCGTGCTGACCGGACTGTGGCTTGTGCTGCCCACGCCTTCTTTCGCCGAGGACAAGCCGGTTAAGGAGGAGGACGAATGGAAAAAGCTGGTCGGCACCTGGGAGGTGGCCGAACTGGAAGCGGGCGGCCAGAAGGTGCCCGAGGACAACAAACCGAGCATCAAACTCGTCATCAAGGCGGATAAAGCCTACGAGGTCGTGACCTCGGACTCCACGGTCAAAGGTCCGCTGCGCCTCAATCTCAAGGAAAAGCCCAAGCACATGGACATCGAAATCGCCGAAGGCGAAAACCAGGGCAAGGTTTACAAGGCGATCTACGAACTCGACGGCGAGAAGCTTCGCATTTGCGTGGACATCAGCGGTGAGAATCGGCCCAAGGAATTCAAGACGGAGCAGGGCGCACCTGTGGTCCTGATCGTCTGGAAGCAGGTGAAATAGCCGTCTGCTGGTGCGTCTGACCTTGAACCGGCGCGCTGGGGCATGATACGTTGCCGAGCGCGCCGGTTTGCTTTTCTCCACATCTAATCAGCCCATTTCTATGCGGAAATCGCCCATGCGACATCTCGTCCTTGACATCGCCTATGACTTTGTGCCCAAGCAGCGGACGTTGCGGACTGCTCAGGTCATGGACCTTTTCGGCGTGGACTTCGAACAGGGCCGACACGTCGTCGCCGAGAAGCTGTGTCTGCCGATCCAAGCGGGCGACGTTGTGCTGTTCACGGGACCAAGCGGGTCGGGCAAAAGCAGCCTGCTTCGTGCCAGTTCGGCGACGCTGGAAACCGAAGGCTGCCGCATCGTCTGGCCGGACCGCCTCGACCTGCCCGAACAACCGTTGGTGGATGCCTTGCCCGTGCCTTTGCAGGACGCTCTCGATCTTCTGGCTGCCTGCGGACTGAGCGAGGCCCGTCTGCTGCTGCGGACGCCCTCCGAACTCAGCGACGGACAACGCTACCGGTTCCGCCTGGCCCTGGGACTCGCTGGTTGCCGCGATACGGCCGAAGCCGCTCCGAGCTTCCTGGCCGCCGACGAGTTCACCGCGACCTTGGATCGGACCCTGGCAAAGGTGGTGGCGTTCAATCTGCGCCGGCTGGCGGATCGTCGTCGCGTCGGCTTTCTCCTGGCGACGACGCATGAAGACGTGGCCGACGACCTGGCTCCCGATCTCCACGTCCGCTGCGACCTGGACGGGCGAATCACTGTCATTGAGCAACGGTCCGATCCTTCACAAGTT
This sequence comes from Gemmatales bacterium, assembly GCA_025055835.1. Lineage (GTDB taxonomy): Bacteria > Planctomycetota > Planctomycetia > Gemmatales > HRBIN36 > JANWWR01. The sequence goes on from JANWWR010000052.1 coordinate 1,291, forward strand.
CCACCCCGGAAAAGGACCATCAGTTTTTTTCCGATTTCCGGATCACCACCGGCTCCCGATCCGACTGGCCGTACTTTGCTCGCTGGCACTACCGCAGTCATCACCTCGGCATCGTCCGCCGAGTGACAATGCTGTGGCACGGCGACAAACCGATCGGCATCTGCATCTTCACGGCACCGGCCCGGTCGTTGCGTCTGCGGAATCGCTGCTTCGGCCTGAAGTCGCATCGCGGTCCGCTGGGTCGGCTTCTGCTTCAGCGATTGAATCGGGAATTGTGGACGCTGGCCCGGGTGGTGCTGCATCCGACCTACCGCGGTGCGGGCATCGCCGCCGATTTCGTCCATGCCAGTTGCCGGGCCTGCCCCGTGGATTGGATCGAAACCCTCTCTGCGATGGGCCACGTCCATCCATTCTTCGAACGGGCCGGGTTCCGACGCATCGGCGTGGTTTCGTCCCAGCGCCGCGATGAGCGGGGCTATTGCCAGATCTACGGTGGACGCCGACTAAGCTCCGAAACCGTCCGCAAGAGCCGCCACGCCGAGCCGGTCTATTACCTCTTCGATAATCGCAAGCCGGAGAGCGGCCATGCTCAGTCCTTTTGAATACGCCGTCCTGCTGCTGCACAACATGGATCATGGCGGACCGCTCCGCTTCGACGGCTACGAGTATCTGCTGCAACCGCTGGAGGACGGGGAGCCGCGGATCGTCGTCCAGAAGGCCGCCCAGGTCGGGGCCACGGTGATGGCCGTGATCCGAGCCTTGTGGTTCGTGGACGTGGCCCAAAAGCATGCCATGTATCTGTTTCCCACCCACGTCGCCGCCCTGCGATTCAGCCGTGGGCGTCTCCGCGTCCTCATCGACACCAACGAGTACTTCCAGAAACGCTTCCAGCAGGTAAAGCGCGACAACCATCTCCGGGCCGGTTCGGTGAACCTGTACTGCCACGGCGGACGCAGCCGGGCGGAGGTCATGTCCGTTCCGGTACAGTACCTGACCATTGATGAACGCGATGAGATGTACCAGGGCCGCCTGGCAGGACCGCAGCCGTGGTCCGCGGTGGACCTGGCCCGGCAGCGGCTCAGCGGACAGACCCACTCCTGGGAATTGAATATTTCCACGCCGACGGTTCCCGACCACGGCGTCGCCGCGGAATTTGCCGTCAGCGACCAGCAGCACTATCACCCGCGATGTCCGCATTGCGATCGCTATGTGCGGCTGAGCTGGCCCGAAGCAGTTTGCCTCATTCCCGAGGCTTCCCGAGAAACCGCCTCCGAGACAGCCTCGCCCGGTTCGGGAAGCTGGCGGGCCATGTTTTGCTGTCCGGCCTGTCGAAAGCCCTGGTCCCGCCTGGAACGTCGCTGGGCCATTCGCCGGGGCATCTGGATCGCCGACTTCCCGGGCCGCTCGCCGCGCGGCTACCACCTGACGCAACTCTTGTCCCCGACCCAGACCGCCGCTCGGCTGGTCCGGCAATGGTGCGAAGCCCAGGGCAATCCCTCCCGCTTGCAGGTGTTCCATAATTCGGTTCTCGGCCTGCCTTATGTCGCGGAGGGTGCTCGGCTCGACGTCCGCTTCATCGAAGAGGCTATCCTTCGCGGCGGCGGGCTGATGGCTGCGGAGGGACACGGCACGGTCATGGGGGTGGACGTGGGGTCACAATGCTTTCACGTCGTCATCGCCCAGATGCAGGAATCCCTGCTGCGAATCGTCTGGGCTGGAGTGGTGCGGGATTGGGACGAACTGGCCCAGCTGGTCGTGCGCTTTCGGGTTTCCTGCTACGTTGTGGACGCCATGCCCGAAACGCACGGAGCACGCGGTTTTCTCCACCGATTTCCCCAGGGGTATATGTGCTGGTACACCCAGGCGGGGCGGCAGGTCCAGGTGGATCATAACGGCCGGACGATCCAGGCCCCGCGTACCGACTCCCTGGACGCGATGTTTCTCCGGTGGCGACTGGGCAAGGTGCTGGCCCCTCGGGATCTCCCCTCCGAGTTCTCGTCGCACCTCACCGCCCTGGTCCGGGTGATCCGCTTCAACCGATTCGGGGAAGCGGTTGCCGAGTACATCGCTTCCGGGGCCGACCATTACGCCCACGCTTTGAACTACTGCGAACTGGCCGTCCACCTCCAGCCGCCCCGACTGCATTTCGACTTCATTCCCGCGCAGCCGGACAAGCCTTCCTGGCAGACCTGAGACCGCCTGCAAGTCCTGTCGAACCTGCACATTTTTCCCAGCCCCCACATCATGATCTGCCGACACGCCCGATTCCTCCGAATCCCTCGGCAAATTGGGCCGAATACTGGCCAATGTCGGCCCGTCGAGCGGTTTCATGACCGGAGCCAGTGCCATGATGCCGAGAGACCCTGCCCGCATCCGTCCGTTTCCCCTGATAGCACTTTGGTCCGGTCTCGGCCTTTTACTCGCTCTGGGAAATCAGTCACGGGGGGATGAGGAGCCAGCGGCTGGCTCGGGATCGCAACCTGCTCTAGTGGCGTTGGATGCCGATGTCGAGACGTTCGACGACGCCGAGCGGCCCTGGCAATTCGTCTTCGCTCCGCAATCGCTTCTGTGGCAACCACCCCTGGCCATGCCCGGCCAGCCCCGCACCTACGCTTTGTTCTCTACCGCCCGGGAATACTACACGAAGGAAACGGTCGAGACGGGCTTGGGTGGGACCGTCGGTCTGGTCCGCTACGCTCCCGATCCCGACGACTCCCGCCATGCCACGCAGCTGGATTTCTTCGGGGCGGTGCTGTCGCGTTTCAGCCACACCAGCCGACTGCTCGCCGCCGATTACCGCGTCGGGCTGATCGGCACTTTCGCCTGGGGGGAATGGGAAGGCAAGTGCGGCTACGAACACACGAGCACCCACATCGGCGACGAGTACCTGGAAGTGACGCACGACTTTCGCCGCGAAGTGATCCGCGATGAGTTGGTCATTGCCCTGGCTTACCGCTGGCAGAACCTGGTGCGTTTCTACGCGCAGGGGGCCTACACCTTCGACATCCGCACGCCAGGCCGGGAAGACCAGCGCGACCGCTGGAATGTTGGCGTGGAAATCTACCGCAACGAGCCGACCGGCTGGCGCGGCGAGCCGTACTTCGCCTGCGACCTCGACCTCCGCGGCGACCAGGATTACCATGCCAATCTCACGGTCCAGGCCGGCTGGATGTGGCGGGATCCCGAGCGCCGTCCTTTCTTCCGTCTGGTGACGCAGTATTATTCCGGACGTTCGCCCTACGGACACTTCAGCAACGAAACGGAAAGCTGGGTAGCACTGGGAGTGGCCCTGGATTACTGACAACTCCATGAGCGAGGCAACGGAGCGAAGGCGTCAGCGGATGGTGCTGGTCGGCTGGCTGATCACGCTGGTCGGGGCCTTGACCATTGAAGCGTGCGTCTTACTTGCCTGCCTGGGAGTGCCTCTGGATTGGCCCGCCTGGGGCGTCGTTGTCGGCATCGTCATCGCCGTCGTCGGCATGCTTCTGCTCTGGGCAAGCGGACGGCGTTAGCACTCGTCGAGCAGCAAGCATCTTCTTCACGTCGAGCGGGAGGCGTCAGCCTCCCGGTCCCTCTTCTCACGGCAGCGGCGGCAACGCCCCGACAGGCTGCCCATTCGTCCCTGCGGTGTTCAAGGGACTGTCGGAAGGATACCGGAGAAAATCCTCGGCAGTCGGATCGCCGGTCGGCAGGTCGAAACTGAGGCGGGTCAATTTCACGGTGGCGACAGCGGCGAGGTTTCCGGTCGGCGTGCGGCTGTCGTACACGTTCCCCTCGCCGACGATGTAGCCGCTCAGCCCGTCCGGGTCCGGTTCGTTTTCGATCACGCCGACCCCGCCGCCTTCCCCGCCTCCAAGCCGATAAAACAGGTTGTTCGTCAGGCGGAATTCGCTATCGAGCCGCATCCGCTGCTGGAGCTTCAGCGCTGCCGCACAGTCGTAAAACGTGTTTCCCAAAAGCACCGTCCGCAGGGCCGGGGCATTAGGAGCCGTGGTCGGCAGAAGGAATGCCGGGGCTTTGTTGCCAGCAAACACGTTCCGTTCGAACAAAATGCCGACGTTGGGCGAACCTAGCAGCACCGTGGCCACGGCGAACGGTCCCTGGAAGCGACAGCCGATGAATTGCACGTAGCGATTTGGCATGACCGGAGGAGCATCCGGAGCAGGCATCGGGGCGGCCGGACCAAATGCAATCGCCGCTTCTGCCGGGGATTCCGCGGACATGACGTGGCAATCCACGAAGCGGACTTCCCGACCTCGGACCGCTTCACACCCGTCGAGCCGCACCGCCGAGCGGCGATGCCCCGTCAGGCGCAGCTTCTCGAAACGGCATCCCGGACACGCCCCCGTCACCCGGATCAGATCATCGCAGGCCGTGTTGCCGTGCATGACGAATCCCTTCAAGGCGAAATCCTCGACGCGATCCAGGACGAGGATTGGTTCACTGCCGCGCGGCCGCAGTATGGCCGTCTCGCCGGCCGCGTTCGGCTCCGCCTCGATGAGGATGTTCCGCTTGCCTAGTCCGTTGGCCAGATTGATGACCAGGCTTTCCTCGTAGATTTCCTGATCGCGGACGAGGATGCGATCTCCCGGAGCGGCTCGCAGGAGGGCTTCCTGAAGCGATTGGAAATCGTCCGGGGAGACCTTGGTCTTGGAGACGAACAAGGTGTTGCGTTGCGGAGTGGGGACCGGCTCCGGCGGGGTCGTCGGCACCGTGGCTTTTTCCGCACCGGGTCGGGTCGGCTTGCGACTGCCGTACAGAGAGAAGAGCAGGACCCCTGCGAGAAGGAGAAGCATCCCGGCCACGCCGCCGATCAGCAGCAGGTACCGGGTTTGCGACGACGCCCCGCTCCAGAGCGAGCCAACGGACCAGGACGCCTTGCCGGCCTTGGTCGGTCGGGGGACCCGAGTCCGGCTGCGAACGGTATCGGCGGAGCGGGCGGTTGGTTCGCCAGTGTCAGCGACCTCGCTCCAGGAGAATTCCCCCTCGGCTTCCTGGGTCGGAGTGAAGACGTTGTCGGCGGCCTCCTCCTGCGGTGTGGGGCCGCTCTGAGCCGGAACCGGCGTGTCGGCCACGACGGCTCGCGGCCTCGGCTCCGCCTGCGACGTGGCCTGAGGTCCCGCAGGGCGGGGGCTGGACTTGGCCGCGGGAAGCCGGGGCGAAGCCTTCTCCGGGGGTGCAGCGGGAATCGGCTCGGCCTCGGGTTGTCGCGGGGAGGACCGCGAATTCGGCTTGGACGGCGAGGAGCGCGGCGGCACCATCGGCTCCGGGGACGGCTGCTTGGGCGACGACGCTGGTTTTGGAGCAGGGGACGGAGTGGATGAGGGCAGAGTCGAACCGGTCTTCCGAACCGATCCGGAATCGGTGGCCACCGGCGGGACATGGCTTCGCGTCGTCGAACCCTGGGGCGAGCGTCGCAACGCCGTCGGCGACGAACCGCTCTGACCGCTGCCCGTTTCCCCCGCCTCCCCAAGGCCCCGAGCCGCCGGGCTGAGATCCGGCAGATCGGATTCCGCCGGGATCGCCGAATCGCAGTAGGCGTAGGCGGACAATGCCTCGGCGACTTCCAAGGGTGTCTGGTAGCGGTCGCTGGGCGACTTCTCCATCATCTTCTCGACGACGGCGACGATGTCGGGTGGCAGTTCGGGACGGATTTCCAGCAGCGGCTTGGGACGCCGAGTCTGGTGCCAGATTAATTTCTGGGCCACCGTGCCTTCGCCGAACGGCGAGCGACCCGTGAGCAGGTAGTAGAACGTCCCCCCCAGGCTGTAGATGTCCGCCCGGATGTCCACGGTATGGCTGTCGATGGCCTGTTCCGGAGCGAGGTAGTCGGCCGTGCCCAGGACGTTTTCGTCGTACTTCTTGGTCAGCAGGTCCTCTTCGTCGTGGAAGAAGCGGGCCAGGCCCATGTCGAGGATTTTAACGATGCCGCTGCGGTCCACGAGGAGGTTCCCCGGCTTGATGTCCCGGTGAACCAGCCCGACCAGTTGAGCGTGATGGAGGCCCTGAGCCGCCTGGTAGATGTAGTGGGCGGCGCGGTGGGGATCGAGGGGACCACGGAGACGCACCAAGTCCTGAAAACTGACGCCATCGACGTATTCCATGACCAGGAAATGCAGCTCGGTGCCGTCGGCGAGCTTGTCCACGTCGATGTCGTAGGCCCGGACGATGTTCGGATGATCCAGGGCGGCAATGGCCTTGGCCTCGCGGTAGAAGCGTTCCAGGGACGACGGCTCCAAGGCCCGCGACTTGGGCAGCACCTTGATAGCCACCCGCCGCTTCATGAACTTGTGCTCGGCCAGGTAGACCGTGCCCATGCCGCCGGAGCCGATCTTTTCCAGCACTTTGTACTTGCCGATGAAGAAGCCACGCCACTTGCCCGCCAGCAATTGCTGGGCCTGGAAATGCGTGAGCATGGCGTCGCGGACCATCTGCGAGGCCAGCTTGGCCGCGTCCGCAGGCAGGGCGTCGGCAGCGCGGAGCTTGTCCAAATAGGCGGTCAATCGCGTCGGATCGACCACGCCGCTTTTGTGGATCAACTCCAGAAACGCCTCGATCGACGGTGCGGGCATCAGAATGCGGAACCCGACGGGACCGTCAGGCCCCTGACCTCCTGGATTCGCGGTCTCCTCGACACACCGGACGGGATTCGAGTTTCGCTCCAAGTATAAGGTACGGATGTGCCGCCTGTCACCTTTTTTTATCACCACGGCGTACGGAGAGAGGGTTCTGGGGAGCCGGTCGCCGCCTGAATTACCCTTGCAAACGGACTCTCATCGTCTTGTAATGATAGGCAACGATGAAGGATAATCCCGCGTTGAACATGGTTTCGGACGGCCCGAAAGAGTCGGCCACGGCCGCCCATCGGCCTGTCAATCACCCTGTTGCCAACCGAATGCTGTTGGTCCTCGGGCTGGGGGCGGTCTGTCTGAGCGTCGTCGCCCTGGTGTTCGTGCTGGTGGTCTGGCCGCAGCTGGACGCCATCTACCACTGGCGCGAGGCCCACAGGGACGCCGAGGCCGGGCGCTTTCTCGAAGCCCGCGAACACCTGCGGCGATGTCTGGAAGTCTGGCCCGCAAGCGGCGAAACCCATTTTCAGATGGCTCGCATCTGTCGCCGGGCCGGCGATTACGCCACCGCTCAACACCATCTCCAACAGGCTCGCCAGTACCGGTGGCCCGGTGCCGCCGTGGATTTGGAATTGCTGCTGCTGGACGTGCAGGCCAACGGCGCGCGGGGGCCGGATGCCGCCACCTTGCAGCATTTCATCTATTCCAACCAGCATCCCGACGAGAAGCTCATCCTCGAAGCCCTCGTCAAGGGCTACGTCCACAACTTCTACCTCCGCGACGCGGAATACTGGCTGAATTACTGGGTCGAGATGCATCCCGACGACTGGTTCGCCTATTACTGGCGGGGTCAGTTGCGGGAACGCTTCGGCAAGCTCGATGAAGCCATTGCCGACTATCGACAGGCATTGCGGCTCTCGCCGGGGCAGCTGGACGCGGCCTTCCGTCTGGGCCAGGTCTTGCAGCAGAAGGGCATCGACCTGGCGGAGGCACGCCAGTTGTTCGAGTTGTACCTGAAGGCCCACCCGGAAGATGGTCCCGCTCTGCTCGGCCTGGCCCGGTGTCATCGGGGTCTGGGAGAGCCAGCTTCGGCCCAGGCGGTCCTGGATCGCATCAAGTCAGACAGCCCGAGTTACGCCAAGGCTCTGCTGTTGCGCGCCCTGCTCGCCTCGGATCAGGAAAACTATCCGCAGGCCCTGGAGTATCTCCGCGAAGCCGAGCGGCTCAATCCCAAGGAACCGGACATCGCCCATCAACTGGCTCACGTTCTGAACCAACTAGGCCGCCCCGAAGAGGCCCGGCCCTACGCCGAACGACACAAGCAACTGGAAGCAGAGCTTCGAGAACTAGGCGACATCACCCGCGAACTTCTGGGCACGCCCGCCGACGTGGAAAAACGCTACCGGGCCGGAGTGATTCTGCTGCGGGCCGGTCAGGAAGAAGGCGTCCGCTGGCTGCTGACGGTGCTGCGGGAAGATCCGAATCATCGGCCGACCCATGAGGCGCTGGCCGAGTTCTACTCTAAATCTTCCGTTCCGGAACATCGCCGACTCGCGGAGCTGCATCGCCGTCGCGTCCGGGAACTCAGCGAAGCCCGGCCGTCCGGCACGCCCCGGTCTCCGTGATCGTCGAGGCCCATGTAAGGACTCTCAGGTATGTGGAAACATTCTGGGTGGTTGGAAATCGGCCTGACGTTGTTGCCGGCCGCCGTCTTCCCCGTGGCCTTGCTGATCGGGTGCAATGCCAACAATACGAACACGACGCCTGGGGTGACTGCTTCCAAACCGGTCGAGACGTCGCCCCAGGCGGACACGCCGAAAGGTCCGGTCATTTTTGAGGACGTTACCGCCGACAGCGGCGTGGATCTGATCTACCGTACCGGCGAGGAAGCGGGGCACCTGTCCATTCTCGAATCGCTCGGCGGCGGCGTGGGCATCCTGGACTACGACCAGGACGGGCTGATGGACATCTTTCTGCCGGGCGGCGGCTACTACGGCCCCAACAAGGAGATTCTGGGCGCGCCGTGCAAACTCTACCGCAACCTTGGCAACTTCAAGTTCCAGGACGTGACCAAGGAAGCTGGACTGGACGGCATCAACTTCTATTCGCATGGAGCAGCGGTCGGTGATTTCGACAACGACGGCTGGCCCGATCTGCTCGTGACCGGCTACGGCCGTTTGGCCCTGTTCCACAATCGGCAGGGCAAGTTTGTGGATGTCACCGAGGCCTCGAAGGTGAACATCCCCCGTCCGCTGCACTGGAGCAGCTCCGCCGGCTGGGCCGATCTGGACGGCGACGGTCTGCTCGATCTGATGGTGGTCCATTACGTGGACTGGTCCTGGAATAACAACCCGCCCTGCCGGGACGCCACCGGCGAGAGGCGCGACGTCTGCTCACCCAAGCAGTTCAACCCGCTGCCGCACAATCTCTTCCTCAACAACGGCGACGGGACGTTCCGCGACGTCACGCAACAGGCTGGCATCATCCCCGGCAAAGGGCTGGGCGTGCTGATCTGCGATTTCAATCACGACCGCAAGCCGGACATCTACGTCGCCAACGACACGGAACCGAATTACCTGTACCTCAATAACTCGCAACCCGGCCAACCGCGCTTCGAGGAAGCCGCTGCCCGGCTCGGCGTCGCGCTCAGCGAAGAAGGCGTGCCCAACGGCAGCATGGGTGTGGATGCCGCCGACTACGACGGCAGCGGCCATTTCTCCATCTTCGTGACCAACTACCAACACGAGGCACATGCCCTGTATCGCAACCTGCGACCCACCTCGTTTCGCTACGTCAGCGCGCCGACCGGCATTCAAGCCATCGGCCTGATCTACGTCGGCTGGGGGACGGTGTTCATCGACTACGACAACAACGGGGCGGAGGACATCTTCATCAGCAACGGCCACGTGGTTCGTTATCCGCCGCCACCCGGCACGCTCAAGCAACGACCCGTGCTGCTGCGAAACCTGCGGAAACCCGGCGACCGGCCTTTCGACGTCCGCTTCGAACAGGTCACGGACCAGGGCGGACCCTATTTCCGCAAGATGAGCATGGGCCGCGGCTGTGCCAAGGTGGACCTTGACAACGACGGCCGGGTGGACCTGGTCATCAGCCGCTGCCAGGAGCCGGCCGTCATCCTTCGCAACGTGTACCCCCAGGAAAACCATTGGTTGGGGCTGAGTCTGGAAGGAGCCAAATGCAAGGAGCCGATCGGGGCCGAGATCATCGTCGAGGTCGGCGGACAGAAACTGCATCGGCCGGTCAAGTCGGCGGGCAGTTACGCTTCCACGAACGATCCCCGCATCGTCGTCGGCCTCGGCAAGGCGGAGCGGATCGACAAGCTGACCATTCTTTGGCCGTCGGGACTCGATCAGACCTTCAGCGGCGAGGCCTTGCCCGTGGACCGCTACTGGCACATCAAGGAAGGCGACGCGACACCCAAGCCGATGGCGCCAGGCAAGGTCCCGTCACCCGGTTCATGACCGCCAGGCCGCAAAACCACGTCACCGATCCCGCAGCATCGGCCGCAGCCAGCCCTTGCGACGGATGTACCACAGCATTCCGATCGGCAGCAGCATCAGAGACAACATGCACAGGCCGAAGAGCAAGTAGGGCGACACGGGGTTGTCGATGTTGAACGGTTCGGCGAAGAAGTTCATGCCGAAGAAGCCGGTGATGAAGTTCAACGGCAAAAACAGGATCGAGACCACCGTGAGCGTCCGCATGATCTCGTTGAGCCGATTGGACGCCACCGAGATATAGCTGTCCAAAGCCCCGATCACCATGTCCCGCTGACCATCCACCAGGTCGTACAGCCGGACCAGATGGTCGTAAACGTCTCGGAAATAAACGCGGTCCTTCGGATCGAGAAAGGGATACTCGTCGCGAGCCAGTTTGTTGACGACTTCCCGCATGGCAGCAATTCGGCGACGCAGTTCCATGAGCGTGCGGCGAAGGCGAAAGATGTGGGCCACCGTGCCCCGCCGCGGCCTTTCGAAAATCTCCGCTTCCAGGGTTTCGATGTCCTCGTCAATGGACTCGACGATGGGCATGTAGTCGGCCACCACGCCATCGGTCAGGTGATACAGGAGATGATCAGGGCCTTCGATGAGCCGACGCTCCAGGCCACGCTGGAGCTGGTCCCAAATGGCGTCCAGAGCGCGGATCGGCTCAGCGTGAAGGGTCAGAAGATAATTGCGGCCCAGGAAGATGTCCAGTTCCCGAGTTTCGAGCCGACGGCCCGTCCCCAGCCGTGGGGCCATCAGGACGATGTAGAGGTGGTCAGGCCAGTCATCGAGCCGGGGTCCGCTCGACTCGCTCAGGGCATCTTCGACGGCCAACGGATGAAAATGGAAGACCTCCCGCAGCAGTTGGGCCATCTCGCCGTTTTCCCGGTCGCCGAGCGTGACGTCCAGCCACAAGGTGCCCTGGGCGTCCTGAAGGGCGGTTTGGATTTCCGCAAGGGTCAGGTCCCGACGGAGTTCGCCGGAGGCCGTGCGATAGATGGAGCGAATCATCCCCACTTCCCCCATCTCCAAAGCGGCACGGCTATAGCGAAACGAATTTTCCGGTGCAATGCCGATCGTCTGGTGCGACCGGAAGTAAAATCCTCTGGCATCCTTGCATGGCTTCCCGTCAACGGATAGAACTATGCCCAGTGGTCGGAGCGATCCGATTGCCGGAACAGGGAGGGCGGCGAGAAAAGACGGACACTTTTTCAAGGAGGTTCAGCATGTCGCGCGTTCAGACCACGACCACGGGGACGACTCCCCAGACCGCCACCGCAACGCGGACGGTGATGCCGACCCACGAGCAGATCGCCAAGCGGGCCTACGAGAAATGGGTCAAGCGCGGCCGTCCCGAAGGCACCCACCTGCAAGACTGGTACGAGGCCGAGGCCGAACTGAAGCGGGAGATGGCCTCCGGCACCTACCGCGGTTGAATTGCCGATGCCCGGTTGCCCGGTTTCGTCCGACTCAATGCTCCATCGAAAATCACAGGCCCCGGCAGGCTACCGGGGCTTGTTGTTTTGTTTGACAGGCGGTTTCCTCTCGTGATTTACGGATTTAACGGGCGGCCTCATAATGTCGGCTCAGCCAGTAGAGAATGGTTTTGAGTTCAAAAGGTTTCATGTCTGGCCGCAGGGAGAGGATGCGGGCGGCGATGCCGGTCAGATGGGGAGCCGCCCAACTGGTTGCCGCTTCGTCCCGAAACGGGCCGACATAGCCGCGAGCATGGGCCTGGAATTCGACCTGATGCCGGGGAGCGTAGGCGAACCGCAAAGCCTCGCCGAATAGCCGTTTGTCCACGGACAGCAGCGGCGGAGCGAAGACCGCCGGGTAGCTGCGGGTCAGCGGGTGCTCGTTGTGGGCGGCAGCGACGACGAGGACATCCCGGGCGTAAGCGTCCTCGATGGCTTGAAGCACCTGCCAGCGGCGTGGCATGGGCTGAAGCCGCGGTTCGGGAATGCCCAGCGAAAGATTGAGGATTTTGCACTGCCAGTTTTCGACGGCCCAGCGGAGCGCGTGCAGCAGAGTCTCCACGTCGCAGATGCCGCGCGGTCCAAAAACGTCCGCCGACCAAAGCTCGACTTCGGGAGCCAGAGTCAACACGATGTCCGCCACCGTGGTCCCGTGGGGAGCGCTGGCTTTTCCCTCGTAGGGCCGAGGCGGTCCCTGGGCCGAGACGAAGATGCCGCCCTGAATCGGAGACGCCAGCGCCCGGCCACGCTCCTGACAACGTCGCTCGATCACGCTCTGTTCGATGCCGGTGTCGAGGATGGCGACACGGACTCCTCGCCCCGTGGCCCGCGGGTCTTGCAGCAGCCGTTCCGGCGTCAGCAAGCGAAAGATTTCCGTGAACACGTCGGAAGGAGTCTCCGGTTCCACGGCGGGCTACTCCTCCCCACGCAGCAGCCGATCCACGTTTTCCAGAAGCTGGATGGCGAAGCGTCCCACGGCTGGTCCATGTCGGGCCGTCAGATCACTGATCAATTCCGCCAACCGCAGCGTTTCCTCGGGAGCCATCACCTTCAAGGTCGCTCCCTCCAGATCGGCACGAAGCCGTTCCCGCACGGGATCGGCGGGTTGACCCGGTTCGGAACCCGATTGGCCAAGGTCGCCGTGCAATCGCTCCGTGGCCCGCGCCGCCGCCGAGAGAGCGTCCAGAAGCAAATGGTGCATGTGTCGCTCGGCCACGGCCTGTCGGACCAGATGAGCCGCAAACCGGGACGCTGCCTCCACCGTTTGACGATCCTGTTCCGTGAAGGGGACCGGACCCCGGGCCGATGCCGTCGCTTTGTCGAACAGTTCCAGAACGACGGTCAGTTCCGCCGTGACGGCCAACGGAGCCGCGAGCAGATAGCGGTGCTGCCTTTCCACTTCGTTCAACAACACGCCCAGCTCGTTCGCCCGGCGGTCGAGGTCTTCCATCATGCACGCCTGTTGCAGGCTGACGACGGCGGCGGCAAGGGACTGCGAGAAGGACACCGATCTAAGTGGCAAGGCCTGGCCCGAGTCGTCGAAGAAGCGGCAGATTTCTTGGGGTTCGCGGTTCGGGTCGTAGCTGCGAACCGTGAGCAGCCCGGCGGTGGCTCCGGTGGTCTGCTTGAGGAATTGGAACAGGGCGGCCAGGGCCTCCGCTCCCGGAGGCGCGTCTTGCAAGGTGGCCGCCGCGGATGCCAGCGGCAGCAGCCGTTCCACTTCCGACCGGAAAGCTGACAAGGCTTGTCGAAGTTGTCGCTCTCGCTTGGCAGGTCGCAGCTTTTCCAGTTGCTTGCGGACGGCCTGGAGAAAGGTATCGCGGTTGAGATCGGCGTTCTTGTCGAGGTAGTCCCGCACGCCCATGCGGAGAGCATCGAGCGGCGTCGCCTGGTGAGCGAAGCCAGTGACCAGGATGGCCACCACCTCCGGGTTGAAAACGTACAGGTCTTCAAGCAGTTGCAGGCCGTGGCTTCCCGCCCCGAGGTGCCAGTCGAGGATGGCGAGGTCGATCGGATGGGTGTGGGCCAGGGAAAGGGCCTCGGCAGCGTCGGCGGCGGTCAGGATGCGACATCCCAGATCGGCTTCCACGAGCCAATCCTGAAACGTCCGCCGCACCGACTCCTCGTCATCCACAATCAGAATGGTGTCCATGACGCAACCTGTCTCCGAAGGACGCCCACTGGAGACACTTTCGGAGCCAATTCTATCCTTGGCAAGAGAGAACATAGCGCCACAAGTGCCATGGCAAAGTCAACCGGAACTCTCTCCATGGGAATGGGCAAGCTGTTCGCATAAACCTATTTATGCGATCAAGGGCCTTTCTTAGACCCACTGAACAGATCGTCCGCCCTTGCGTCTTCTAGTTGATGTCGTGCCGCGACGTATGGCAGCCGATAAGTTACGATTCTCGACCGATAA
>JANWWR010000088.1 GCA_025055835.1 Gemmatales bacterium
AACACCTCAGGTTCGCAGCGTGACCGCTTCGGGTTTGGTGAGCCATCCGCACCGAAGTAAGGTGATGACCTGACCAGATTCCCAGGGGTGCATCCATCACGGATGCACCCTTTTGTTTTGAGTTCTCATGGGCTGGTTTACTTGGCGTTTACCTTATTCTTGGGCTTGGGATGAAAGGCCTGACCTTGTAGGACGTGGCCTACCAGCCGCTTTTCGATCTCGACAATGACGTAAACAGCCAGGCCGAAGCCTGCCAGAACCAGCCAGGTGTCCCATCCGACGGGGGCGGTGTGGAACATCAGGTTCATCGGCGGAGCGTAGGTGAACAGAAGTTGCAAGGCCAACATACCGAGGCTGCCGTAGATCACCGCGGGATTCGAGAAGAGTCCGATACGGAACATGGAGCGGGTCAGCGACCGGCAATTGAACAGGTAGAACATTTCACCGATTACGAACGCGTTTGAGGCCAGGGTTTGAGCTTCAGCCAAATCGGCTTGCTTAAACGTGTAGTACCATTTGAAAAGCCCGAAGCTGCCGATCAGCAGCAGGAGGCTGACCAGACCGATGCGCATGATCAGGCTTCGTCCAAGAATCGGGGCATTGGGATCGCGTGGGGGACGCGACATGATGCCCGACTCCTTCGGCTCGAAAGCGAGCATCAGGCCAAGCAGCACTGCGGTCGTCATGTTGATCCAGAGGATTTGCACCGGCGCGATCGGCAGACTGGTGCCGACGACGACGGCAGCCAGAATCACCATTCCTTCCCCGACGTTGGTGGGAAGCGTCCAGACGATGAACTTGGTCAGGTTGTCGAAGATGCCGCGTCCCTCCTCGACAGCAGCTTCGATGGTCGCGAAGTTGTCGTCGGTCAGCACCATGTCCGCGGCTTCCCGGGCCACGTCGGTGCCGGTTTTCCCCATGGCCACGCCGATGTCGGCCTGCTTCAGAGCGGGAGCATCATTGACGCCGTCACCGGTCATGGCGACGACATGGCTGCGGGCTTGCAGGGCTTTCACCAGACGGAGTTTCTGCTCCGGAGCGACCCGGGCATAGACCGAGGTTTCTTCCACCATGTCAACCAGATCGTCATCGCTGATCTGCGACAACTGCTGACCCGTGCAGACCTTGATTTTGGACAAGTCCTCGACATTCTCTCCGCCAATGCCCAATTGGGAGGCGATGGCGGCTGCGGTCAGAGCGTGGTCACCAGTTATCATCTTGACTTGGATTCCCGCAGAACGGCAGGTGCGAATTGCCGTGATCGCCTCCTGACGCGGAGGATCGATCATCGCTTGGAGGCCGAGGAAGATCATACCCTCGGATACGTCGTCATGACTCAGCGTTGCATGTTCATGGGGAAATTCCTTCAGGGCCAACGCCAGGACGCGCAGTCCCTTGGCGGCAAGTTGATCGGCTTGCGCTAGGATAGCGTCAACGTCGAGCGGCTTCAGTTCCCCGACATTGTCCCAGGCATAGCTGCACCGTTTGAGGATCGCTTCTACCGAGCCTTTGGCGTAAGCGATGCGGGGCCGATCCGCTCCCTGATCGTGCAGCGTCGCCATGTACTGATGCTCGGACTCGAACGGGATGGAGTCGATGCGTGGCAGTTCCTCGCGGAGGATCTCAGCCCCGAAACCGGCCTTGGCGGCGACGACCAGCATCGCCCCTTCGGTCGGGTCACCCTGAATCGTCCAGCCGTCTTCAGTTTTGACAAGTTGGGAATCGTTGCACAGGGCACCGGCCCGGATGGTTTCGAGCAAAGCGACCCGCCGGTGAAAATCCGTCACCGTAAGCTTGGCGGGAGGTTGCCCATCTCCGGCTTCGGTCGTTTCCTCCCGGCTTTGTCCCAAGGGACGGATCTCGCCCGCGGGAGAGTAACCGGTTCCCGTGACCTCAAAGATTTCATCGCCGGCAACCAGCGTGGTCACGGTCATCTGGTTCTCGGTCAGCGTGCCGGTCTTATCAGAGCAGATGACCGTGGTGCTGCCGAGGGTTTCGACGGCGGGCAGTTTGCGGATGATGGCCCGTCGGCGGGCCATGCGAGCAACGCCGATGGCCAGAGTGATGGTGACGGCGGCGGGCAGACCTTCGGGAATGGCGGCGACTGCAAGGGCCACCGAGGCCAGAAACATTTCCGCAAATTTTGGCTCGATGATCTTCCAAAAAACCTCCCAATTCAGATTGTCAAGACCATTGTCGAACAACGGACGGGCCAAGCCGATGGCAAAGTTTGCGGCAGCCAAGCCCAGGATGATGACCAGCAATACCTTGCTGAACTGAGCGATACGGCGGGTGAGAGGTGTCTGGATTTCTTCGGCCTTGGCAATCAGCTCCGAAATGCGTCCCACCTCGGTACGATCGCCGGTCGCCACCACTACCGCCGTGGCAGAGCCGAAAGTCACCAGGGTCGAGCCGTACACCATGTTCTTGCGGTCGGCCAATGGCGTCTCTTCGGGCAGTTCCGCCTCCTGCTTCTGCACCGGCACCGATTCACCCGTGAGGGCTGCTTCCGCCACCTGCAAGTCACGGCACCGCAGAATCCGCCCGTCAGCTGGCACCTTGTCCCCGGATTGCAGAAGGATGATGTCGCCGGGCACCACGTCAGCCGAGTTGATCCGCGTTTTCTTGCCATTGCGGATTACCGTCGCTTCCGTGACCAGGGTATGAGCCAGCGATTCGATGGCTCTGAGCGCCTTGGATTCCTGGATAAACCCGATGATCGCATTGACAAGCACGACGCCGAAGATCACCGCCGCGTCCACAAACTCTTCGAGGAAAAGCGTGACCACCGTGGCGGCGAGGAGGATGTAGATCAACGGCTGGTGGAACTGGAGCAGGAAGCGGACCAGGGGTCCGTGGCCACGCCGGGTGCTGACGACGTTCGGTCCATACTGCTTAAGCCGGGCCGCGGCTTCCTCCGGCGAAAGCCCACGATCCGCCGCGGTTTGGAACTCAGCCAACACTTCCTTGGCACTCATACTGTGCCAGGGCTTCTGCGGCGCAAGCGGAGTCTGATTCGGCATGGTAAAGCGTCCTTGTCCCTGGTCCGGAGATGTTTCCGGACTGTTGCCCGATTTACAGGTTAGGACCGAAATCCCGATCAATTGCTTTCTTCAAAGCCGTAGAACTGCAACAAGGCGTGCAGGAAGTTGACGATTTCCCCTTTTCTCTTGACGCAAAGAACGGGGCGTCTCGTCTGACTGCACACCGTGTCGGCGACGTGACCGAGGATAAAGTTTGCTGGTCCGGTTCGGCCGTGCGATCCCATGACGATCAGATCAGCCTGGATTTCCTCGGCGGACTGAAGGATCTTACGAGTAACGTTGTCGGACAGGTCGAAGCGGATCATCCAGGGCACGCCCTTGAAGTCAATCTGGGCAGAAAAACTCCGCCAGCGCTCCTCGGCATTGTCCTTCATGATGGCAGCAAATTCCTCGTAGGTTCGGCCTGTCTTGTGCCAACCGAGGGGCACCTCGTAGATGTGTTCGATGGTCAGACTGGCGCCTGCCGTTGCGTGGGCAACGGCGATAGCGACCTCGAGCGCCTCGCGCGAATGGTCGGAGAAGTCGATGGGGGCCAGAATCCGGTGGTAGTCCGTCGAGGCCCCCGGCGTAACCAGGAAGACCGAACACGGCGACTTCCGCATCAGCTTCAACGCCGTGTAACTGAGCACGTCGTGTCGCTCCGGAGGCTGGGTGGCCAAGCAGAAAAGATCGGCAGATTTCTGAGATAAGAGCCGAATCAGTTCGACCGTCCTCTGTCCCTCCCGAATGACCGCCTGGAAACTGGTCTTTTCCGGGAACAGCGGACGGTACTGCTCAATCATCGCCTGCAAGCGGCGTTGGATCTCCTCGTCCCGAGGCACAATCAGGTCCGGCTGCTTGGCAAGCACCTCAGGCGGAACGTCGAAACTCGGGGCGACATGGGCCAGGTAAACATTCTGCGACTGGGCGGCGTGAGCGAATCGGGCTGCATGACGGAGAGTCGTGGCATCCCGCTCATCCAGGGCCGCTCCCACCAGAATCGTCTGATACCGTCGCATGGTCCATCCTCCCCCGTGGCCCAGGGTCCCCGATTCCTGTCGCGAGCGGGAAGCCTCCTCGACCAGAGTTACCAGGCGTTCCTCGTCGTTTCCACGCTCTTTATCGTACCTGCCTGATACGCAGGGGTCGAGGTTTCCGCGTCGGGTGGAGAAAGGATCAGGCGTGTTGGCCACAGTCGGTGGCTAGCTGAGACTGGAATCGCTATGTTCTTACCATCAGATGCCGATGGCCAGCGAAGCAGCGGCCTTGTCCGGCATGCAATCGACATACCTTATCCCTCTGAAAACCATGACCGCATTCATAGCCATTCTTTTAGTTGTTTTGGGCTTGGCCCTGCTCTACCTCGGCGGGGAGGCTTTGCTTCGGGGGGCCGTCGGACTGGCCATCCTCCTGCACATGACGCCTGCCATCATCGGGCTGACCGTGGTGGCAGCGGGGACCTCGATCCCCGAACTGGCCGTCTCTTCTTTCGCCGCCTTTCAGGGCGAGAACGAAATCGCTGTGGCCAATGTGGTCGGTTCCAACATCTTCAATATCTGCGCGATCATCGGCATGTGTGCCCTGGTGCGTTCCTTGGACATCGGCGGCAACACGATCAGGCTGGAGTACCCTGTATTGTTGCTGGTCACGCTATTGTGCGTCGCCATGGCCCAGCACGAGCAGATCAACCGGCTGGACGGCATCTTGTTTTTGGCGATTTACGTCGGGTTCATGGTCTATTCCGTTCATCTGGTTCGCGCCCAAGTCACCGCACAGGAAGAGACGGAACTGGAAACCGAGGTGACGGAACTGGTCCCCGACAAAACACGGCCGAAGTGGTGGCTCTGTCTCCTCCTGGTGGCTGGGGGCATCCTTCTGCTGACCGGCGGCGCACACTTGACGGTGACGGGGGCTGTGCAGCTGGCGGAGATGATCGGCTGGTCGGAGCGAGTCATCGGCTTGACCATTGTTTCCGCCGGCACGGGACTGCCGGAGGTGGCCGCTTCGTTCGTCTCGACAATTCGGGGCCGCACCGACATTGCTTTGGGAAACGTGATCGGTTCCAACTTGTTTAACATCTTGGCGATTCTTGGGGTCGCCTCGCTGATTACTCCCCTATCTGTGCAAGCCGATTTGGCGTTTTACGACTGCTGGTGGATGCTCGGCGTCACGTTGCTTCTGTTTCCCCTCCTTGTCACCAGGCTTCGTGTAGGCCGTATCGAAGGGGCCATCCTCGTGGCAGTTTACGCAGTTTATTTGGGATTGTTGTTGCAGCGTCCTAGCTGACGGGTTTTTCGAAATCGGGTCATCCCAGCCAAGCCGGCCCGGCGGTCTGTGGGGGCAGCCGGACGACGCTGATGCTGCTGATCTGCGGATGGGTGCGGATCTCGGCCAGAGCCTCGTCCGGCGGCGGAGAATCGAGATTGAGTACCGCGATGGCCTCACCTCCCGGCACCTGTCGGCCTACTGTCATCTGAGCGATGTTGACCCCGTGCTTGCCGAAAATCGTTCCGATGAAGCCGATCAGTCCCGGTACGTCGCGGTGGGAAAAAATCAAGAGGTTGCCGTCCAGGTAGGTGTCCAGGCGATATGGGCCGAGCTGCACCAGCCGGTAGAACTGGTTGCCGAACAAGGTGCCGCCGGCGATGTAGGTCTTCTTTTCGGTCTCGACCTCGACCCGCAACGTGTTGCTGAAATCGCCTGGGGAACGGCTGGCCTGTTCGATCAATTCGATGCCGCGTTCCCGAGCAAGAAGTTCGGCGTTGACGACGTTGACCGAACCGGACAGATGCAGTTCCAGCAAGCCCGCCGCGAATGCTGCGGTCAAGAGACGGATATTCTTGTCAGCCAACTCGCCTCGATAGTGCAGGGTGCAGCGGCGGATCGCTCCCTGATCCATTTGGGCGTGCAGCAGGCCGAGCCGCCAGGCGAGATTCAGGTACGGTCGCAGATCTTCCAACTCAAGCCGATCCACGGTCGCCATGTTGACGGCACATTGCACGATGCCGCGGATGAGGAAATCGGTCATTAATTGGGCCGCTTCCATCGCCACGCTGCGCTGCGCCTCGACCGTGGATGCCCCCAGGTGCGGCGTGCAAATCAGGTTCGGAGCGCGAAGCAGCGGGTGATCCGGTGGCGGAGGCTCCGTTTCGAACACGTCCAAAGCTGCCCGACCGATCCGCCCGGCGTTCAGGGCTTCCGCCAAAGCCGCCTCGTCCACCAGCCCGCCGCGGGCACAGTTGATCAGCCACGCCCCCGGTTTCATACGGGCTAGTTGATTCGCTCCGATCATGTGTCGGGTCTCTTCGGTCAAGGGCACATGCAGGGTCAGTATGTCGCAGCGTTCCAGGAGGTTTTCCAGGCGGCCCACAGGCTCGACGCCTAAGTGGGCAATCCGCTCGGCGGTCAGGAACGGATCGAAGCCGATGAGCTTCATGTCGAAGGCGGCAGCGCGGCGAGCGACCTCCCGGCCGATGCGACCCAGACCGACGATTCCCAGAGTCTTGCCGGCCAACTGCGTGCCGACCCACTTGCTGCGCTCCCAGCGTCCTTGCTTGACGCTGACGTCCGCGGCAGGAATGTGCCGAGCCAGGGCGAGCAACATCGCCAGGGTATGCTCCGCTGTGCTGACCGTGTTGCCACTGGGTGTGTTCATCACCACGATGCCGCGGCGGGTGGCAGCGGCAACGTCAATGCTGTCCACGCCGACCCCGGCCCGCACCACGGCGCGCAACCGCGAGGCACCCTCCAGCAACGGAGCCGTCAGCCGCGTGCCGCTACGAACGATGACTCCGTCCGCTTCTCGAAGAGCCGCTTCAAGGTCTGTTCCCGTCAGCCCGGGACGTTCCTCGACTTCCAACCCGGCGCGGCGAAGGATTTCCAGGCCGGCCTCTTCCAGGCGGTCACAGATCAACACGCGGGGCATTGCAATCGTTTTCCCTTCTTGCGCGATCGAATCCAAGCACCGGACATTCTACGGAAAGGCGCCAGCGCTCCCTTCGCAGGAGGAACAAGCGCTATGGAGATGCTGCGGAGGAAGCCGCCGAAACGCGTCGGCCAGTCACGAAATGCTGCAGAACAGCCAGCGTCTCCTCAGCCATGCGACGGGCATGGAAAAACCGACGGACTTCCGTTCGACCGCTCTCCCCTAGTCGCCGACGTAGTTCGCGATCCCGAACCAGTCGTTCGAGACTATCGGCCAGGGCCTCGGTGTCGCCGGGAGGAAAGAGCAGGCCTCCTCTGGTTCGCTCGATCAATTCGGGAAAGGAACCGTG
Source organism: Gemmatales bacterium (assembly GCA_025055835.1). Taxonomy (GTDB): domain Bacteria; phylum Planctomycetota; class Planctomycetia; order Gemmatales; family HRBIN36; genus JANWWR01. The sequence continues at coordinate 7,298 of JANWWR010000088.1, forward strand.
GCGTGGCTGGACTGCCGGCACGCCGCAGGCCCAGGCTTCGAGCAGATAGAGGCCCTTTGGCTCCCGATACGTGGTCGGAACGGAGAAGATGTCCAGGCTCTGCAGGAAAGCGACTTTTTGCGGATGTGTCACCTCGCCGACGACTTCAAGCCGGTCACCCCAGCCTTCCTTGGCGGCCCGATGCTGCAACTCTTTCAGATACGGCTTGTCGCGCTGTCCGCAGTATCCGGCGACCTTGAGGCGGAGCGGCGGCAGACCGCTGCGAGTGACGAGGCGGCCAAAGGCATCGAACAGATTGTGCAGGCCCTTCTCGGGGCAGATGCGGGCCAGGTAGCCGATGGTAACTGGATTGCTGGAACGGGGTGAATCTGCTGCCACGTCGTCGAAGCCGGTCAGATTCAAGCCCGGATAGACGACCGCGATGCGTTCTCGGGGCAGTCCCAGGTAGCCCGTCATGAAGTCGGCGTAGTAGTTGCTCGTGGTCAGGTAGCCGTCAAGGTGCGGAACGAGATTCCGGATCAGGGCGAAGCATTCTTGGCGATGCTTTTCGGGTAGCCAATCCAGATAGATATCGTCGCCCTGGAGCGTACATACGACGGGAATGGGAAGGCGCTTTTTGAGAACCGGCGTGAGGGCAGCGATGAGGATGTTGGTCAGCACGACGACATCAGGGCGGAATTCGTCGCACAGCCAACCCACCAGTTCGAGGACATCTTGCCGTTGATTGCCCTCCAGGCCTTTGAGCATGGACACAGTCAGTTCCCCGAGTTCCTCGGGGCGAACGCTCAGGGAAATTCGGGAAATAGCTCGCAACAGCGACGGCGACCCAAGCCACCTTCGCAAGAATCCAGGCATCTTCCGAAGCTTGGGATAGTTTTGTTCCAGATAGATGCCCAGACCGCTGAAGAAGACCCGCCGCAGCGAGACGTCCGGTTCGTCGGTGCGGACCGGTGTGTACGTTGGCACCAGGACGCAATCCTGACCGAGGGCCTGGAGCGTGGCCGCCAGCGTGTTGTCGTGCATGCAACTGCCGCAGTACATGCCTGCGGCTCCAGCAGTGATGTAGGCAATCCGCATGGCTGGTTCGCTTCTAATCCGCCTCCCGGCTTCATCGGCCTCCCGGTGCCTCTCTTCTCTTGTATCGGAACTCCAATCTGCGAACAGGGAAGGAGGCGGACGCAACGCTGCATGTCCGAGCAGGATGCTGGAAGGAAAAAGTCCGGATAAGGCGGGCAAGGTGGTCAACGTATGTCCCCCCAACGTTCAAAGCCGCATTGCCTGCTTCGCTTGAGGGCGGCTATACTTTCGCCCTGCTGATCCGCCACGGAGGGCATGGCCAGGACGACTGGTCGAGGGTCGGCTGGCCATCAGCACGGAAGCGAGACCCAAGCATGACGGCGATTCTCGGCATCTCGGCCTACTATCACGACTCAGCAGCTGCCCTGGTGATTGATGGCAACATCGTCGCGGCGGCCCAAGAAGAGCGGTTTACGCGGATCAAGCACGACCACGAATTTCCGCGCCATGCCATTGCCTATTGCCTTGCCGAAGCCGGTCTGCGTCCTTCCCAACTGGACTACGTGGCTTTTTACGACAAGCCGTTGACCAAGTTTGAACGTCTTTTGGAAACGTACCTCGCTTACGCCCCGTGGGGCTTCCGCTCCTTCAAGCAGGCCCTGCCGCTGTGGCTGAAGAAAAAACTGCATCTGCGACGTGAGATTCGAGACGGCTTGGCCGGCGAGTATCACGGGCCACTGGTCTTCTGCGATCATCACGAATCCCACGCGGCCAGTGCGTTCTTTCCGTCGCCGTTTGAGGAGGCGGCGATTCTGACGCTGGACGGCGTCGGCGAATGGTCCACATCCACCTGCGGCGTCGGTCGCGGCAACCGCATCCGCCTGACGCACGAGTTGCGCTTCCCGCACAGCCTCGGCCTGCTCTACTCGGCGTTCACCTATTACACCGGTTTCAAGGTCAACAGCGGCGAATACAAGGTCATGGGCTTGGCCCCCTACGGTTCGCCGATCTACCGCGATCTCATTCTGAAGCACTTGATCGACCTCAAGGAGGACGGCTCCTTCCGCATGGACATGCGGTACTTCAACTACTGCCAGGGCCTGACCATGACCTCGGAGCGGTTTCATCGTCTGTTCGGCGGACCGCCCCGCAAGCCAGAGTCGAAATTGACGCAGCGGGAGATGGACCTGGCGGCCTCCATTCAGGCCGTGACCGAAGAGATCATGCTGCGGATGGCCCGTCACGTCTATCGGCAGACCGGCCTGAAAAACCTGGTTCTGGCTGGGGGAGTGGCCCTGAATTGCGTCGGCAACGGCCGCATCCTTCGGGAAGGGCCTTTCGAGAACATCTGGATCCAACCGGCGGCGGGCGATGCTGGCGGGGCCTTAGGCGCGGCTTTGTTCGTCTGGTACCAGCTCCTGGACCGTCCTCGCCAGCCGCAAAAGCATGACGCCATGCACGGGGCGTTGCTCGGACCGAGCTACGATCCGCAGGAAGTGGCGGACTATCTCGACCTCATCGGAGCGGTTCATCACGGCTTTGACAACGAAGAGGCTCTGCTCGATCACGTCGCCGACCTGCTGGCCGACGAGAAAGTCGTCGGCTGGGTCCAGGGCCGAATGGAATTCGGACCGCGGGCCTTGGGTTGCCGCAGCATCCTGGGTGATGCCCGCAGTCCCCGCATGCAGTCGGTGATGAACCTTAAGATCAAGTTTCGCGAGTCGTTCCGCCCCTTCGCCCCAGTCGTCCTGCGGGAACATGTGGACGAGTACTTCGAGATGCGTCCCGGCGAGGACAGCCCCTACATGCTGCTCGTCGCTCCAGTCCGGGAAGAAAAACGGCTGAAAAATCCCCGTTCCGCTGACGGCATCCCGGAGATGGAACTGGAGGGCATAGCCCGCCTGAACGTGCCCCGCTCCGTCATTCCCGCCGTCACCCACGTGGATTACTCGGCCCGAGTCCAGACTGTGGACCCGCGGCGACACGGGCGGTTCTATCGGTTGCTGAAACGGTTCTACGAGAAGACCGGCTGTCCCGTGTTGATCAACACCAGTTTCAACGTCCGCGGAGAACCCATCGTTTGTTCTCCGGCAGATGCCTATCGCTGCTTCATGGGCACGAACATGGACGTGCTGGTCATTGAGAACCAAGTGCTCTACAAGCACGAACAGCCCCGGGAAAAGGCGACGGATCGCAAGCAGTACCTTGCACAGTTCGCATTGGACTGAGAAATCCGGAACGACGGAGAAGGACGCATGGCCTTGGTGAGCATCAACTGGAACCCGCCGACGCATCAGGTCCGGCAGTTTGGCCTGATTGCCGCCGGTTTGTGTCTCCTGGTGGGGGCTTGGTGGCAATTTCACGACGGTGCCGCGCTGGCCGCCGCCATCGCTGCCAGCCTCGGCATCCTGTTCGGCGTCCTGGCGCTGGCCTGGCCCTCGGTCCTACGCTACGTCCAGGTCGGTGTCATGGTGGCTGTCTATCCCGTGGGCTGGCTGATCAGTCATGCCGTACTGATCGTCATCTGGTACGGGTTGTTCACCGCCGTGGCGATGCTCTTTCGGCTCCTCGGCCGGGATGCCCTTCAGCGGACGTTCGACCGGTCTGCCCCGACCTACTGGCAGCCCAAGGAATCGGTGACGGACCCGGTACGGTATCTCCGGCAGTATTGACAGGGGGATGACAAACCGCTGTCCCCGGTTTGCGGAAAGAGAAAAGAGGGAGCAAGGATGACCTCGCACAACCTGTTTGAATCGGCCAGCAAACAGCAGACGCCGGGCTTCCTGGCCGAGTTCTGGCTGTTTCTGATGACCAACAAGAAGTGGTGGTTGCTGCCGATTCTGATCGTCATTCTGCTGCTGGGCCTGCTGGTGTTTCTCTCCTCAACGCCGCTGGCCCCGTTCGTGTACACCCTCTTCTAAGCCGAGGCAAGGATGGGATGACGTCCAGTCCGTGGACCAGCACAGCCTCGGGACCGACGGCGGAACACCGCCGGGGCCGATCTCGTCGGTGGCTTTTTCGGCTCGCCGCCGTCGTCGGCAGTGTGCTGGTAATGCTTGTCGTCCTGGAGACCGGCTTCCGCCTGTACGATGCAATGTTTGGCGGCTTTCCGTTCCTCTGGGACCCGGCCTTGGCGTCAAGGAAGCAGACGAAGCTTTGCAATCCGTTTCTGCTGTTTCGCGGCGGCTGGGAGGATTATCGGAGGCGGGCCAAGACGCCGGAGCAGGTCATTGATCCGAAAGGTCGGGAGCTTGTTCGCATCGTCTGTCTCGGCGGTTCGACGACGCAGGACGTGACCGCGTTCGTTGAGGAGCAGATCACTTATCCATCGGAACTTCAGCGGTTGCTCAACGAGCGGCTCTCGGGAGAAAACGTCGTCGTTGAGACGATCAACGCCGGTTTCGCGGCCCACTCGACTTTGCACATGCTGATTCTGCTGGAGACAGAGCTGCTTGATCTCAGGCCGGACGTGCTGATTGTGTACGAGAACATCAACGATTTGACAGCGAACTACTTTCCCGGTCCGACGACGCCAGCTTACGCCAGCAAGTTTCTCCATCCGTACTATCTGCCGCCGGAGATGACGGTGGAGCGGGCGACACTCCTGGATCATTCCCGCTTTTACACCTGGGCCAAGGCCCGGATGAGAACCGTGGTCAATCGCGGCATTCGTTACACCGACGAACCGCTCGACCTGCCGCATGCCGAGGTGTTCCGCCGCAATCTGGAGATGATCATCGCGGTGGCCCAGGCACACGGCATCGATGTCGTTCTCGGCCAACAAGCGTTTGCTGCCGACCAGGAACTTTTCGAAAGGCACTTTTGCTCCAAGTCGTACAACCGGGAAATCGTCTATCCGCGCATTGACCAACTGACACGGCACTTTGAGCGGTACAACCAGATCGTGCGGGAAGTGGCAGAGGCCCACGAATTGCCCTGCGTTAACGTGTACGAACGGCTGAAATACCGCCACGAACTGTTCGCTGATGTTGTGCATCTGCACGCGGCGGGATCGAAGGAAGTGGCCGCAGAATTTGCAAAGCGGCTGTGGGAAGATGTGGAGTTTCAGCGAATCCTGACGAGGAAGCGTGGCCAACGGCCTGTTATTGCGAAAGAACCCGAAACAGAACAGGACTCAATCAGGGAGGAGGTAGGCCCATGAAACGGATCTTGTATTGGGGATGCGTCGGCATCCTGACCTTGTGCTCGAGCGGCCCAGTATTCGGGCAGGGCGAGCCGCCGCCGTTGCGCTTGTCCGACCCGCCTGCGGAGCCGGGAGGATTCAAGCCGCCACCATCGCGGCCCGGTCCGCTGCCCTTAACGCCGCCACCGGCTCCGTCCGTGACGCCGCCACGCGCCGAGAGCCGTCCGGCCCAGCCAGTAACGGGTGTGGTTGTTCCCGGCAACGCGGGGAGTGACGGAGTTGCGGAAAGCCCCGGCGCGATTGCGCCCCCGCCGACCGGGCCGACACCGGCCACGGTTACGATTCAGGTGCCAGCCAATGCGACGCTGTACTTCGGTGAACAGAAGATGAACCAGACGGGGACCACCCGCACCTTCCGTTCTCCGCCGCTGGAACCGGGCAAAACCTATGTGTACAAGGTCAAGGTGAGTTGGCCGTCGGGACCGGGACAGACCGCTTACAGCGCTGAGCATGAGATCACCGTGCGTGCCGGCCAAACAACGGTGATTGATTTCACGCCGCTGGCCAAGGCCCCGTCCCCGATCACGAATCAGCCGACCGCAGGCTCCGCTCCTCAGCCCACGACGCAGCCGACGCCACGCTGGCGGTTTCCTGATTTTTCGGACATCTTTCGGCGAACGTCCCGACAATCTCCATGACCGTCTCCGTGATTGATTCGCACGTCAAGCGCCCGGTGGGTTCGACTCACCGGGCGCTTCGTATTTCAGGGTCCACAGCGCGTCCGACAGGCCAGGCTCAGTGATTAAGTCCGGTGCACGCAGAGCCAATGTGCCCTGGAGCACTTTCCCCCGGACTGCGACGACGATTTCGTGGTCCTTCCAAAGAAGCCGTTCGTAAGCCCCTCGGTCCAGACGGCGAACACTGCCTCGATTGCCGCTGATCGGTCCTTGATAATCGAGATAGATCAGCCGATGGTCTGCAATCCGCTCAGCGGTCAACTCCACCCCGGACCGAGGTACTTCCGGCAAGCGCCACGTCAGCAGTCGGCCCCCGTCCTGGAGCATCAGATCGTAGTGGCTGTCCGGCGGCCAGTCGTGATACAGCAGGACCCACCGTGGCAGATCATAAGACACGGCAAAGCTGCTCCGGGCACCGAGAAGTACCAGCTTAAGGACTTGCCGGGTTTGCCCACCAGACACACTTTAACGTATTTGCGAAACGCGGCCATGTTTTCAGCAGAGAAGCAATCAATCATGAACGAAGCTGGTGCCGACATCGGATGGTGGGGTAGCGGGATGACCAAACGCCAGCCCATTGCGACCGGGTCGAAACATGGACGTCAAACTCATCCTGCCGGCGCGCACCTGGGCGGCTTTGGACGCCGCCCTGGCGTTCTTCCGTACCGCGCCCGGAGACGTGTCCTCGGCACAACGCTTGAGACGGCACTGCTGCGTGCTTCATAATCTCTTGCAGAGGCTGGGACTGCGTTCTTCCTATGTTCGAGTCGGCTCGGTGGCTCCCGGTAGGGAACTGTTCCGTCTGCGAGTTCGCGGGGATCACGGACCTCTGCATCCCTTGGAACTCTGCCTGAACGAGAGCGTGGCCCGCAGCCTGGCGGTGGCATGTCTCACCATTATCGAAGTCCAGACCGACGCAGAATTGGGACGGCTTCTCGATCACGAAGCTGAGGAACTGCTTGCTGCCCGCCATTTCCTCAGCGAATTGCGAAAGACCAGTGCGCGAAAGATCATTCCCCTTCGCCGTGCTCGGGGCCTGATTGTCTGGGACGAACGGCGACGCGAGTATCTGTTTACAGCGCAAGCCGCCTGGCGCGTCCAGGAGCACTTTCTTCGAGCCGGGGCTTCACCGAATTGACTTGGTGATGTCACAAGTCAAAGCCGCTGCTGGCCAGTTTGCGGCGGGCGTCCTTGGCCCGCGCCGAGTTGGGGGCGCGTTGAATGACCATCTGGAGCACCTTGCCGCCAAACTCGCGGGCCGGACCGTTCTGCTCTGCGAAATGAAATCCGAGATAAAACAAGTCTTCCGGATCGAGATACCTGGCCTTGGCCAGGTGTCCGAGCAGGTCAAAGCTGCGGTCCTGCAAAAGACGAGAAAACTGGGCCAGGGATGGCTCCGTCTGACGAGCTTCCGGGCTGAGGTTGTGATCGGCGATTTTCAGCCCAGTGGCTGCGAGCTCGAAGCGGGTGGCCGGGCCGCAAGACGCGTCCCGGGCCAAGAGCCGAAGGTAATTGACAGCCCCCGCGTACTCCTTCTTCTTTCGAAGGGCCAATGCCCGGTGTTCAATCTGCTCGCGGAACCAGGTCGGGTCTGTCTGTCGGAGCAAATGGAAGAGCGGTTCCGCACGACGATCCTCGGCCTCGTGATAGGAGCACGCTTTCTCCAGAATGCGTTCTCGTGATCCGCCGGGCAGGTCGCCGGTCCAGGATCGGGCCAGGCTCCATGCCGTCTCGGCATTGGCCGCGTCGAGCAGGGCGTCGATCAGA
>JANWWR010000184.1 GCA_025055835.1 Gemmatales bacterium
GGGTCAGACTGAGTCGCAGATTTCGCATGGCATCTCCCTGGTCAGGTGTGGGGCGAGTCGGCAAGCTTCGTCCGCAGGCTCTCCGGAACCGCGGTCTCGTGCGATTCTAGCGCCGTCTCTTCTCCAACGCAAGTAGCCGACTGGTTTGAGTCCAGCATCAGATGTAATATGCCGTTAAGGCTGTCATAATAACATCGAGAACGTCAATATGGGCAAGAGACTGACCGCATTGATCTATCGGGAAGACGACGGGTATGTGGCTCTTTGTCCGGAGTTGGACATTGCCAGCCAGGGGGATACTGTCGAAGCTGCTCGGGACAATTTGCGGGAGGCCTTGGAGCTTTTCTTCGAGTCTGCTTCTCCCGAGGAGATTCGAGAGCGCCTGGGCGGAGAAGTTTTCGTCACCCAGGTCGAGGTGGCCGGTGGGTAAGCTGGTTCCCTTGTCTGGGCAGCAAGTCTGCGCGATTCTACAAAAACACGGTTTTATTCCCTCAGGCAGCGTGCCAGTCATGTCGCCATGCAACGTCGCACGCCGACCGGAACAACCACGATCCCGGTGCCGATCCACAAAGAACTTCGGATGGGTACGCTCCGTTCGATCATTCGCCAATCGGGTTTGCCTCGAAGTGAATTCGAATCATAAGCCGCCGGCAAAAGCTGCCGCGAACCTTCGGGAGGGTCTAAAGGTCGCTATCCGCCCTCACGGGTTGACCTGGATGTGATCGGTTTCATCAAGGCGGACCTGATTGAGGCCGCGCCAGTACCAGATGCGTTTGGCCCGAACGGGTTCCCTGGGTCTGCCTGGGGCCACCTGCCGCGACAGCGTCGCCAAGTTTCCATTGTGCCCTTCGAGAATCAACAGATCCTTGCTTTCGACATACTTGACCACGTCCGCCTGTCCGCTGAAATCGCCGCTGGCCAGGCGCCCCTGAATGCGGACGCGGTCGGCCGCCTCGAACTCCTGGGCCACGGTACCGTCCTCCTGCCGACGACTCACCGCCCGCAGCCGATTGCAAGCCAGCCATAGCCCGCCGACCGGCAAGCGGTCGGGGTCGATCTCCGCCTCGGGATCGCCGCCGGACCCATGCGTCAACTCGATGCGGTCGGTGAAGATGACGACGCCAGTAGCACGATTGGCCTGCATGTGTCCGCCGAAGCGGATGCGGGTCAACTTCATCTCCGTGCTTCGCGGCGGTGTGGTGCGATCCGGCGTCGCGGGCATCGGCTGTTTATTGCTTCTCGTGGAAGCCGAGGACGAGCCTGGTTTCGAAAGTTCCCCGGCGAAGCCGCCTGCCGAGCCTTCGTGCAGCATCGTCACGGTGCCGGGCCCGTACACGTTCAACTGGGAACTGGGGTTGTCGAAAAGCACTTCCCGCGCCTCAATCCGCTGATACTGCTCCCAGCGGTCGCCGGTGCGGACACCCTTCTCCAGCCGGCAGCCGCGGTCGCACAACATCCGGTGCAGGCCGGGCGGTGATTCGCCTTCCCGCTGCCGCGGCTCTTTCAAGGAAACGGCTCGATCCAAGACGACTTCCAGTTTCTGACAGGCGAGTCGCGCTCCGCCAAGATGGATCTCTCCCTGTTCGGCCTGGACGTTGCCGTCGAACTCGGCGACTTTGCCGTCGAAGAACATTCGCTCGGTCCAGTAGATCGTGACCTCGACGGGTTCCTGGAGCGAGTTGCCCTGGAAATCGGTCCGGGCAGGCAGCTTCATCGAACCTGGTCCGTTGATCCAGGCGTTATTGGCCGGCTGGTCGATGTGGACGAGTGGTCCCAGGAGCTTCAACCGATCCAGTTGCACATATGCTGGTTGTCCCGACACTTTCAGGACACCGCCGTCGTCCCCGTAGAATAGGTCGAGCCGATCGCCTCGAATCTCGATGCCGGCATCCTTCGCCGACGTCGGACGACGGGTAACATGCACCTGGCCTTCTGTACGCACTTCACGAAGCTGAGCCTGTCTTGACTCGGTTGACACTACCCTGACATCCACAGTGTTGGCCCGAAGGACCAGCGGCTCGGCAGCGACGTCTTTTTCCGTGGGCAGGACATTTGGTCCCGAAGGGCGAGCGGCGGAAGAACCGGCATCGGGCTTGTCATTCCGGGGCAGGGGAGAATCGGGGACGCGTTTCCACGGCGGCTCGCTCGTCGAGCTCTTCAACCCTGAGTTCGGCGGACCGGGAACAGTGGCAGCCTCCTCCACCTGAACGCGCAGGTAATTCGTCCTCGTGATGCGGAGATCACGGGCTTCCAGGGAAACTTCGTTCAGGGCGTCCATGCGGCGCGGTCGGCGGTTACCAGCGACCGAACGATTGGTATTCGATGCGGCAGCATCGGCAGGGGCAACCGACGAGGATGATTCCAGCCAGACGAGAATCTGCTCCGCTCGAAGGCGACCATGTTCGGGATCCTCGAAGGAGGCGCGGCCGATGAAATCGAGCCGGTCGAGGTCCCCTTCCCGGGTGATCCGCATCTCCTTTTCCCAGCGAGCGACCCGGTCGTACCGCGGTTTGCTGGCCTGTTTGGCTTCCTCTTCCGGCTGCAAGCCTTCGAGGTTGCGGATGCGGATTTCGCCGCGTCCCTCGGCCCGCGCTTCTTGAATCTCTTTGCGGTCGCCGGTCGGATTCGTGAAGATCAGCGCTCCGTGGACCGAAAGCTCGTTGCCGTCACGCTCCGCCTGGACCGGTTCCCCGAGAAGGTGCGTTTCATTCTTCACCTTGTCGTAAATCAGCCGCGTTCCTGTGGCCCGCAATCGCTCAGCGTCGGAGGACAGTTCCAGCGGCTTGCCGTCGGCCTCGACCCGCAGCAGGTCCACTGCCGGTTCCTCTCGGCCCGATGGAACCGAGCCTGGATCGGTCTTGCGTCGCTGGATGAACAAGGCCAGATGGTCGCAATCCATCTGATCGTAGCGAGTGGCGGACGGCTTGCCCTCGGCGTTTCGGGAGTCTTGTTCGACTTTCCGAATGACCGTGACCTTGTCCATGAAATCGGCCCGGTCGTTTTCGACATCGTAACTGAACGGTCCTCGGGACGTGACCACGAGCGGGGTCCGGTCACGGGTCCTGGTAGCAGGATCGGGTTTGTCCTCGGCGCCGTCCTCCGATTTCCTCGGGGAAGGCAAACTGGGCTTGCCCAGAAAAGCGGAGCGGGCGTCGATCAGCAGATTCATGCTTACGTCGCGTTCCAGGCGAACATGCTTGACGCCGGCAATTGGCGACTTGCGCGAGGACGAAGCGGACGGTATTGGCGGAGGTCGCGGAGCGGCTTCATTCGCCTTGCCGTCCTTGTCCTTCTTCCTCGCCTTTTCCGGCATTGCCTCCGTCGGAATCAAGACGACTTCCAGACCGAGGGCGGTGATGCGAGCTTGTTCCGGCTCGCCATCGACGAGACGGACCTCCGCGTGGGTCCAGATGCGATGTTCCTTATCGCTGTAGGCCAGCCAGTCGGTGTAGAGGCGGATGTCGTCGTCGGTGTTGGGCGTGCGGCGGTTGTTCCGCAGTTCCACCTTCATGCCCTTGCCGATGAGTTTCCCACCGATGGGCTTGCGGTTGAAGGCGTCGCGGTGATCGGTGATTGGCTTGTCGAATTCGATGTCGGCCTGTTCGCCGCGGATCGTGTTGATCTCGACTCCGGGCTGATCCGGCTTCGGCTTGCCGAACACGGCCACGCTCACTTTGTGGAGACGAAGCTGACCGTTATCAAGCAACTGCCAGCGGTCGGCGGCGACGACGATGCCTTCGAGCCGCCATTCGAGTTTGATGCGGCGAAACTGCTCCTCGCAGTTGGGTCCGAACGCCTCGACGAGCCGAGCCACCGCCTGATTGGGCCGGGTCGTGGCCGAGACCGGGCCGGAATCCGCTCCCTCCGGGGAAGGGGCATACTCCGCGGGAAGAGGCGGCAGACCGTCATAGTGGCCCAGAAAATAGCTGTAAACCTGAAACAGAGTCAGAAAGAAGACCAAGCCAACCAGCCACAAGAGCAGCCGCCTGGGAGTCCACATGATGGCCTAGCTCCTCGTTCCGAGCCTGGATCGGCTCAAGCGAAAGCAACCCGTCGTGGGACGGATTCACGCGGCAGCTCGGCATGGTCCAGCATCTGCCGCCGCCTCGGGCATCAACCCGAGCACATCGGTGATGTCGATCAAGCCGATGGGCCGATGCTCGTCGTCCACCACGGGCAATTCGCTGATCTTCCGACTTCGCAGAATGTCGAGGGCGTCGAGAAGGCGGGAACCGGCCCGAATGGTCAGGGGCCGCTGGGTCATGACACGGCTTATGGGTTCGTCCAGCAGGTGATCCCGCCGCTGTTCGAAGAGCCGGGCCAGGTCGCTGTCCGTGAACAGCCCGACGAGTTTTCCCTGGTCGTCCACGAGCATGACCGCTCCCGAGCGGCGGAGATGTCCCACGGACTGGGCGAATACCTCGCGAACCGTCTTGGCGGCCGAAGCGATGCGCAGGTCGCTTCCTCGCCGCATGATCGCCTCGACCTTCATCAGCTTTCGACCGAGGCTGCCGGCGGGGTGGTAGCGGGCAAAATCCTCGTGATTGAAGGCTCGTTGACGGCTGAGGACGAAAGCCAGGGCGTCGCCGACGGCGATCATGGCCGTGGTGCTGGTGCTGGGCGCGAGGCCGAGCGGATCAGCTTCGGTCAGCGGACCAAGCACAATGGCGATGTCCGCCTCTCGGGCCAGCGTGCCGGTCGGATTGCTGGTCAGGCCGATCAGCAGCGAGGCGAGTTGTCGCAAGGGACGAAGGATGCGGACGACCTCCTCGCTTTCCCCGCTGTGCGACAAGGCCAGCACGACATCATCGGGAGCAACCATGCCCAGATCGCCATGCACGGCCCGCGTGGCATCGAGCAGATAGGCCCGTGTTCCAGTGGAATTGAAAGTGCCCGCGATCTTCTGGGCGACGTCAGCCGATTTGCCGGTTCCCGTCAAACACACGCGGCCCGTGCATCGGTAGATGGCATCCACAGCGGCCAGGAAGCTTGACCCGAGCCGGTCGGCGATCGCTTGGAGAGCCGCTGCTTCCGTGCGAAGTACCTGGCGGGCCTGATCCAAACGCGGATCCGTCGGGGCCGCCCCGGGAATGGTGGTCATCCTTGACTCCCCGAACCGTGCCGGGTTGGCTTGATTCCAAGCCAGACCCGAGAAAAAACCCTGGAGCAACGCAACTATAGCGAAACAACCCATTGGCTCAACGGCAGTTGCCGTGTTCTTTCGGCAAGCACCGTTTTTAACCTTGGCTGGAATTTTTCGGAAAGAACAGGGCGTTTTCCTGGCAAGGAACTTTCCCCCGCTTGCCTGGGACTAAGGTTTGGCAAGTCTCCCGGCACGACCTATGTTTGCTTAGCGGTGGGGGGTGCTTGGGGAGGAACCCGCATGGGATTGCTACGAACGCCTTGCGGCGACGCCGAGGATACGGTGTCGCTGGCTCACGAAGGCGAGGTGCTTTGCTGCACGTTCGCGGCCCGGCGCGGTTGGGCGGCTTCCGGAGGCTGGGATGGCTGCGTAATCCTCTGGGAACCGGCCACGGGCAAAGCGCTGGCAACCTGGAAGGCCGCGGAAAAACCGGTCACCGCCTGTGCCTTCTCCCCGGACGGTTCCCAACTTCTTACCGGAACCATGAACGGTCTCCTGGCCGTCTGGGATCCGTTGAAACGGGAGCGTAAACTCATCTTCCTGGCTCACACCCGGCCGATTTCGGGCATTGAGTTCTCTCCCGACGGCAAGACCGTGGCCACCAGCTCGTGGGATGCCACGATCAACCTGTGGCAGTTCCAGCCAGAAAAAACCTGGAAAACGCTCACCGGTCACAAGGACATCGTCGCCGGCTGCCGCTTCCTGCCAGACAATAAATCGCTTCTATCGTGGTCTCACGACGGCACTCTGCGGCTCTGGGACGTGCAAAGAGGCAAGCAGATCACAGCCTGGTCAGCACACAGCGACCGAGTCACCGCCGCCGATGTCTCTCCCGACGGACGCTGGTTCGTGTCTTCTGGTAGAGACGGCCACGTCATTCTCTGGAATGCCGCCACGCAACGGGAGGAGGCTCGCTACACTCATGCCCGCGGCGAACTGCCCTGGTGCGGGTTCACCCCGGACGCTCAGTGTCTGTTCTGCGTTTCTTCCAAGGGGGAAATCATGCGGCGGTCGGTTCCGGACTTGCAGAAACTGCCGACGCAATTGACCGGATACGAAGTACAAAGTGCCGCTCTCTCACCCACGGGGGACCATCTGGCCCTCGGCACGGTCAAGGGCCGGCTGCACTTTCACCCCTTGCCGGAAATGGCCCAGGCTCCTTTGTGCGTGACCGCCATCGAGACGCAGGAATCGCGTCCGACCTTTTTCGACAAACTGCTTGGCCGCGATCACCCGATCCGGGTGCTGCGATGCACCTGCCCAATTTGTCATCGGGTCTTTGAATTGAGCGAATTCGGCCGGCGAACTGCCGTATGCCCGGAATGTCAACGGCGTCTGCACGTCAACCCGTTCACGTTGTCCCTGGAATCCTGAGCTCCCTTGCCCGGAACAACAAGCAGGTTCCTCATTCACATTCTCAGGCGAACAGTTCCGTGACGGGATTAGCTCCCTTGTCCACGATGCGAATCGGTCTGCCGCCGGGGGCGATGTTTCGCTTCGTATAGTCGATGCCGAGTATCTGACAGATGGTGGCCATGAAATCGAGCGTCGTGACCATCCGCTCTTCGACGACTGCTCCCTCCTTGTCCGTGCGGCCGATGACCTGACCGCCTTTGATGCCCCCGCCGATGAGCACCGTGCTCCAGGCCCGTGGGTAATGGTCCCGGCCCGGCTTCGGGCCACGGTTGTTGATCTTGGGAGTTCGTCCGAAATCGCCCATCCAGACGATCAGCGTCGAATCGAGCAGGCCGCGATCTTTGAGGTCCGTCACCAATGCGCTCATGGCCGGATCAACGACCGCGGAGAGCCGCTTGACTCGGTCGAAGTTGTCCTGATGCGTGTCCCAGCCGCCCAGTGTCACCTCGACAAATGCGACGCCGACCTCGACCAGGCGTCGGGCCAACAGACACCCTCGGCCAAACTGCGTTTCTCCGTAGGCTGCTCGAACCGCTGCCGGCTCCTGGGAAATGTCGAACGCCTTGGCCTCTCGCGATTGCATCAACTGCACGGCCCGCTGGTAGGTCGTCTGGTGGGCCAGGGCGTTGGTTGCCTGATATTCCTTGTGGAACCCCTTCTCCATTTCCTCCAGCAGGCTGAAACGGGTGGAGAACTTCTGCTCGTCCACGGCGGCCTTGAGGTTCTCCACGCCACGATCCGGGTTCGTGACCACCAGCGGCTGGTGCCTCGGCCCGAGGAAACCGGAACCGAAACTGCGCCCGCCGATGCAGACGTAATTGGGCAGGGGAAACTCCGGGTCGCCCAGTTCCATCGCCGCGATGGAGCCGATGCTGGGATAGACCAGCCCGCCTTGACCTTCCCGGTAGCCCGTGTGCAGATAATACCTTGCCCGGGCATGAGCACCCTCGCCGGTACTCATGCCTCGGAGAATGGCGGCATGCTGCATCAGTTGGGCAAACTTCGGAAAATGCTCGCTGATGCGGATGCCGGGCACCGAGGTCGGAATTTCCGAGAATTCCCCCGCGTCGGCAGTTCCGGGTTTCATGTCGAACGTGTCCTTGTGGCTCGGTCCGCCTTCCATCCAGAGCACGATGCACGACTTGTGCTTGATCCCGGCCTTCGCGGCGTCGGCGGCCAGAATGTTGAGCCAGCCGGAAAAACAGGTTCCCACCACACCTGCCGCCGACAGCTTCAGGAAGTCCCGCCGATAGATGTCCACCAGCCGCGGAGACACAGACTTGAAGTTGGGTTCCATGGTTTGACTCCCTGCCGCGTCAGCGGTTCAGAACGAACTCGCTGCTGTTCAGCAAAACCCACAACACATCGTTCAGCCCATTTCGCTCGTTGCTGCCGCTTTTGCGGACGTGATCGCCGAAGCGCTGCAACTCGGCCTCCGAGGGCCGACGGCTCAGCGTGCCAAGGAACAGATGCTCGACGCGAGCCTCGGTCGTGGAATGCCGTCGCATCGCTTCCTCGACCAGCACGCCTCCGCGATTCAGCTGCGGCGAGTTCATCAGCCGCAAGGCTTGTGGAATGCCGGCCTGGTATTCCGCCGGATCCCCGCTTTCATCGGCCTGGAAGAAAGCCACGAACTGGGCACGAGCGTTGGCCTGATTGGGATTCTTCGCCGCCGGGTTTCCGCCTCGCTGTGGTGGAGCGCTGGGAGATCCCACGACCTGTTGCAACGAATCGTACAACTGCTCCGGCGTCAACGGCGTCACGGTGCGGTGGCTGAAGTACGTCGCATCGCTGTCATTGTTCCCGTGTGGCTTGCTGCTCCGCTGGTATGTCTCGCTCAGGCAGATGGCCCGAATCAGTCCTTTGACGTCGAACCCGCTGGCGATGAAGTGCCGGGCCAGATCGTCGAGCAGTTCCGGGTGGCTGGCGGGATTGTCTGGCCGCATGTCATCCACGGGATGCACCAGACCGCGACCGAACAGTTGCCCCCAGATTCGGTTGACCATCGCCTTGGCAAAAAAGGGATTGTCGGGAGACGTGAGCCATCTGGCGAACACCGGCCGATACGGTTCCGAGCGACTGAGCGTCGGCTGTTCCCCCTGGAAGAACCGGGGCGGGACCTGCTTGACTCCTTCCGGCAGCATGGGCCGACGCCCCCGCTCGCTTTCCGTCACCACCGCGGTGCCGTTCTGCCGAGGATTGCCTTCAAACCGTACCTTCATGAAAAACTGAGCCAAGCCCCAGTATTCCTCCTGCTTCCACCCCGTGAAGGGATGGTTGTGACACTGGGCGCATTGCAGTTGCATGCCCAGGAACAATCGGCTGACCGACCCCGTCACCATGTCCACGGTCTGGTTGGCCAGCCAGTAAACCGCCGCTCCGTTCTCCTCCGGAGAACCGGTTGCCGTGAGAAGTTCCGTCACCATCTGATCCCAGGGTTTGTTCTCGTTGAACGAGTCCCGAAGCCATTCGGTGAACGGCTGCGTCTGAATGCGGCGAGCGTCGGATACCTTGGGCAGCAGCAGGGCTTGCCAGATGTCGGCCAGGTGCTGGCCGTAGCGCGGATCGGCAAGAAGTTCGTCAATCAACCGTTCCCGCTTGTTCGGATCGGTCGAATCGAGAAAGGCACGGGCCGCATCGGCGGTCGGAATGACACCCACGATGTCAAGGCTGACCCGCCGGGCAAATTCGGCATCGCTGCATCGCGGCGAGGCGTCCAGCTTTTCTTCCCGGAGCTTGTCGGCGATGTGCCGGTCGATTAAGGATGCTATGACTTTTGCAGACTCCGCCGAGGATGGTCCTTTTTCGGCAGGTTCCTGCCCCGGCGTAATCCCGACGAAGGCAAAGCCGATCAGAATCCCGAGGATTCCCACCGACTGCGAATGCTTGCCGGTGTTCATGGATCGCTCCTTGCGGCCGGGGCGTCATCGAGTTTTAATCCCGCTTCCGAGAGATGGAACACCGGCCTGGAGACAGGGTTTCGTCGGTTTCCGGGGCCAGATTTCGTCAGCGTGACGAGGATCGCTCCGACCGGGACAGGCAGTAAAGATTGTCCACGGTGCGGATGAGCAGGTCCGAGCCGACCACGGCCGGTGAAGCGTAGATTTCCTCGCCGAGGTCGTTGACGGCGACCTTCTCGAACGTCGGCCCGGCTTTGATCACATGCGTCTTGCCGTCGTCGTCGGGGAAGTAGAGGTAGCCCCCGGCCAGAATGGGGGAAGCGCTGTGCCGACGCCCCAGCCGAGCCGTCCAAAGCCGCTTGCCGGTCCGGGCCTCGAAGCAATTGGCGATGCCGTTGTCATTCACCAGATAGAAGCGCTCGGCGTCGGCAACCGGACTGGGGACATAAGCGGCTCCGTTGCGTTCATGCCAGACGACGTGCGTTTCCGTGACGTTGCCCGTGCCGTCCGGCCGGATCGCCAGCATGTGATATTCCGGGTAGCCTCCGGTCATGAACAATAGTCCCTGGGTGAACACCAGGCTGGCCACGAATTGCTCCGTGGGACCGTCGATGATCCAGATCTGCTTCCCGGTGTCAGGGTCGTAGCTGGCCACGCACTTGCTGCCGCTCAGGACCAGTTGCTTCCTGCCCGCCGCCTCGACGATGATCGGCACGCAGTAGGAACGGGTCCGGTTCGGCCGATCCGTCCGCCACCGCTCCTTGCCCGTGCTTTTGTCCAGGGCCACGATCCACGCCTCGGCATCCTGATCGCCGTTGACGATGACCAAGTCTTTGTACAGCACCGGCGAGCTACAAAAGCCGTGCTTGGAGTAGAACTCGCCGGGCGAAACCCGCCAGATTTCCTGGCCGTCCAGATCGTAGCAGACGACGAGAACGCGAGGCATGTTGAGAAAAGTCACAAAAACGTATCGGCCATCAGTGGCGGGCGTCGAACTGGCGTAGCTGTTGAGCCGATGCTTCTCCTCCAACTTGCCGGTGAATACTTCCCGCCGCCACAGCTCCCGTCCGTCCCGCCGATTCAGACACAAAAGCAGCCGTTTGCCTTCTTCTTCGATGCAGGTCGTCAGAAAGATGCGGTCGCCGGTGACAATGGGCGAAGAATGTCCTTTGCCGGGAATCGGCGTCTTCCAGCGAACGTTCTCGCTCCGGGACCAGGTCAGGGGCAGATCATCCGAGCGTGCCGTGCCGTCCATGCGCGGACCCCGCCAGCAGGGCCAATCCTCGGCCTGAAGCAGACCGGCGAAACTGGCAATGACCAAGGAAATCAGTGCAAAGCGAGGAAACATCTCAACCTCCGGCGGGTCGATCAGGCGGGGCTTCACAACGTATGGCGAGCGGAAAGCGCTTTCAGCCGCTTTCCGTCTCAACCTTTATAATGGAAGTGCATGACCCTTGCCATCCGCTGTCGTCAACTCGTCAAAGTCTATTCAGGGAAGCCGCCCGTCGAGGCCGTGCGGGGTCTGGACCTGGAAGTGCATCTCGGCGAATGCTTCGGCATGCTCGGGCCGAACGGAGCGGGCAAGACGACCACCATCGAAATCCTCGAAGGCCTCCTGAAACCGACATCAGGCTCGGTCGAGGTCCTGGGCCGGTCC
>JANWWR010000116.1 GCA_025055835.1 Gemmatales bacterium
GGGCTGGGCCGGACGGCAGGCTACCTTCGAACTGTGGGTTCGGCGACTGCCCACCACCCGCAACTTCCTCGTCTTCGCCGGCCTGGACCAGGTCCTCCACTATTTGACTAACCTCACCTTTGAGGAGGCAGACCTCGCCTATCTGCGAAGCCTGCCGATCTTCCAGCGAATTCCCTCGGGCTGGTTCGACCATCTCCGGCAACTGCGGTTCAGCGGGGATGTATGGGCCGTGCCAGAGGGTACTATCGTCTTTCCCAATGAGCCGCTTCTGCGGATAACCGCCCCGCTGGAAGTCGCCCAAATGATCGAAACCTGCTTGCTGACCAGCATCAGCGTGCAGACCATCGTGGCTACCAAAGCTGCACGCTGCGTCTTGGCGGCTCAGGGCCGCAGCTTGATTGACTTCGGTGCTCGCCGTGCTCATGGCCCGGAGGCTGGGCTGCTGGCCGCTCGGGCCGCCTACCTGGCCGGATTCCTCGGCACCAGCCTGGTCGAGGCCGGTCGGCGTTTCAACATACCCGTGTTTGGAACCCAGGCCCATAGCTGGATCACGGCCCATGAGCAGGAAATTCAGGCCTTCGCTCACTTCGCCGACCTGTTTCCCGACCATGCCACACACCTCGTGGACACCTACGACGTGGCTCACGCCGTCCGGGGCATCCTCGCCGCCGGGATTCCGGTTCATGCCGTTCGCCTGGACAGCGGCGATCTGTTGGCTTTGAGCCGCGAGGTGCGTCGGCTTCTCGACGAGGCCGGACGCTCCGACGTGAAGATCATGGCCAGCGGCGACCTGAATGAGTACAAGATTCGCGATCTCCTCGCGGCCGATGCTCCGATTGACGGCTTTGGCGTGGGTACGGAGCTGGTCACCAGCCGGGACGATCCGACCCTCTCCAGCGTGTACAAGCTGGTTGAGATCGACGGAGAAAACGGCCGACGCGGCGTTTTCAAACTTTCCCCCGGAAAACAGACGCTTCCTCGGGCCAAACAGGTCTGGCGGCAAACCGATGCAGCGGGCAGGTGGCTCGGCGATGTCGTCGGCTTGGCCGAGGAACTGATGCCTGGTGAACCGCTGCTGAAGCCGGTGATGTTGGGCGGCAAGTTGGTCGAACCGCTACCGGGCCTGGAAGAGGCTCGACGGCGTTGCCGGGAGCAGTTGTCCGCCCTTCCCGATCCGCTCCGCAGCCTCGAGGCCAGTCCAACACCGTACCCCGTTTCGTACAGCCAACCACTTCTGACCGCCGCGAGCTTCGCCGGTTCATAGAACACTGGCCAAAGGCTGAGGCCAATCCAGGCGGCGCCCGGAGGGCGCTTGCACCATTTTGAGCCAAAGGGGTGAAGCTCATGCGGACCGTGATGCCGTATGTGATTGGGCTGGTGGCGATGCTGCTCGTGCTGGTTTGGCTTGGCACTTGGACAACGAGTCCGGAGGTGGCCGCAGTCCAGGTGCAGATTGAAGCCCTCGGCCCGGAATCAGCAGAGATAGTCTGGCAGGCCCACACGCCCGGCCCAGGACGGCTGGAGTACGGTACCAGCGACCGGCTCGGGTCGGTGATTCAGGTTCCCGAATCGGCATCGGAACACCGGGTGCGGCTGGAGAGCCTGGAGCCTTCCACGCGGTACTACTTCCGGGTGGCGGTGGGGGAAACTGTCTCCAAAATCCACACATTTACCACTCAGCCCATTCCCCCCTCGTTCCACGTGGAACCGTATCTGCAAATGCCAACGCCGGATGGGGTTACGATCCTGTGGGAAACCACGGAGAAGCTACCTGGCCGGGTCGAGTACGGCCTGACCGAGCAACTCGGACAAGTGGCCCATGAAACCGGCCGCTCCCGACTCCATCAGGTTCGCCTGACGGGTTTGCAACCGGCCACGGCTTACTACTACCGCGTGGTCAGTGGAGACGTCGTGTCCGACATTTTCCGGTTCCGCACCGCCCCGCCACCTGGGACCAAGACCTGGAAGATGGTGGTTTATGGCGACTCCCGTTCCAACCCCGCCATGCACCGGAGGGTCGTCGAACAGATTGCCAAGCACGATGTGGACCTCATCGTTCACACCGGCGACATCGTCGGCAATGGCAAGAATTACGCCAGTTGGCGGCGGGAGCACTTCGTGCCGTTGGCTCCCGTGGCTCGGTCGGTGCCGTGGATCAGCGTCCTCGGTAACCATGAAGCCAACTCTGAGCATTACTTCTCCTACGTGGCCCTGCCCGGCAACGAACGCTACTACACCTTCGACTTTGCCAACGCCCGATTCATCTGCCTGGACAGCAACGACTGGATTCAAAAGGGACGGGATTCCGAGCAGTACAGGTGGCTGAAAGAGCAACTCGGGGAGCCGTATGGCGGTGACTGGAAGTTCGCGGTCTTTCATCACCCGTTGTTCAGCGGTCACAAGACGCGGCCCATCAATCCGCTTCGCTGGGATTGGGCACCGTTGCTCACCGATCCCGTGAACCACGTAGATGCCGTGCTGACCGGCCATGACCACTTCTATTGCCGTACCTATCCCATCGGCCGCGTGAGTAAGGTTCCCCTCCGGGGCGTGCCGTTCATCACCAGTGGCGGCGGAGGCGCGCCGCTGTATGCCACCCAACCACGCGACTACATTGCCGCGGTTCAATCTGTCCACCATTTCGTGCTCTTCACATTCAAGGAAGACGGGGTTTGGATCCATGCCATAGATGTCAACGGCAACATCTTCGATTCCGATGTCTTGCTGAAACGACCGACTCCGCCCGAGCAATTGTGCGTTTACGAAGTCGAGGAAATCCGGGCATCTCTGCGCAAGGCCCTTCAAGAGCTGGAACCGACCTCGGTTCAGGCCAGCGGCGTGACCAAGATCGCCACGGTCCTCAAGGTGCCAGCCAGGTTCGAGATTCCCATCCAAGGAACGTTCCATTTTGGGCAGACACCGGGCTGGTACTTCCGGCACTCCCAGATTCCGTTCGAGCTTGACCAGCATGCCCCGTTGCAGATTCCGCTAGAAGCCGTGGTGGAGGAGCGGGGGTTGGCCAACACGCCGCTGCTAACCATCGAGTTCGCTCCCGGACGCTTTCGCAACAACAAGATCGAGGCCTTTCCGTTCAAGCTGACCGGTCCTGGTGAGGTCACGGCGAGGCGAATTCCGCGGCCGAAGCTGGACGGTATCCCCGACGAGGCCGGCTGGCAGACGGCAGACCCCCTCGGACTAATCGCCACGACCCCGGCCAAGGAGGCGGGTCTAGGCGGACAGGTCCGAATCGGAACCGATGGCGAAACGCTGTTCGTGGCCGCCGTGCTCGACGATCCCGGCAACAAGGTGAAGGTCCGAATGCCCCCGGCCACTCAGGAACCGAGCCGACTGATCCTCAGCGGCGAGCATTTCCGGGTCGAATTGCACGATGGAACCAGCCGCTGGGTCTTTGCCCTCTCTCCGGAGAACCTCGCCTACCTGGAGGTTGACGGTAAACAGACGCACCGGACCTGGCAGGCCCAGGCTCACGGCGGCGATGGCGTCTGGACGGCGGAACTGGCCATCCCGCTTTCGCTCTTACCAAAACGGACCGGCCTCCGCATCAATGCCGCCCGACGGGCCGCCTCCGTCAACCGCGAAGCGGAACTGCGTCCCAGCTTTGAGATAGGCTCGAATCCCGATCTGATCCCCGATTGGAAGCCCGGCGGGAAGCCTGACCGCTCTGCCCGGCTGGTCCTGCCTGCTTCCTGAAAGTCCCCAAAAAACGCCGAGCGGATGATCCCTGGGCCTGGATTGGCAACACGGGCCGACTTGCCCCTGATGGAAGCGGACTTTACAATCCCCGCCCTGATGGGGATGAAACGGACCCGTGGCCCGAAAGGGAGCAGCAAAGAGGATCTATCTGTTCATTGACCGGGGAGGATGGCATGGAGAAGCGACGGTTGGGAAAGGGCTTGGAGGCCCTGTTGGGCGTGTCTGTCGAGGAAGCCGCTGCGGACGTTCCGCCCTCGCAATTGCCGGTGGATCTCATCGAAACTAACCCCTTCCAGCCGCGGCGGGATTTCGACCCCGCCGAGATGGACGCCCTGAAGCGTAGCCTTCAGACGCACGGACTCTTGCAGCCGATCGTGGTCCGGCCCAGCAACGGCGGGTACCAGGTGATCGCCGGGGAGCGTCGGCTGCGAGCCGCCAAGGATGCCGGATGGAAGGAAATTCCGGTCCGGATCGTGGATTTCAACGACCAGCAGACGTTCGAGGCGGCCCTCGTGGAAAACCTCCAGCGGACCGACCTCAATCCCATCGAAAAGGCCCAAGGCTTCCGGGACTACTTGCAGCAATACGGACTGACCCAGGAGGAGCTGGCCAAGCGCGTCGGCCTGGACCGGGCGACGATCTCCAACTTCATGCGGCTCTTGGAGTTGCCGCCCGAAGTTCAGGATGCGGTGCGGGCCGGTCAGATCAGTAACGGCCATGCTCGGGCCCTGCTGGGGCTGGATGACCCGGAGCGGCAAAAAAGCCTGTGCCGGGAAATCATCCGCAACGGGCTTTCGGTGCGGGCCGTCGAGCAGATGGTCAAGGCGGAACGCAGTCGTGCCACTGCGCCAAACGCATCTCCAGCCAAGGAGATGCCGACGAAGACGCACCACGTCCAGGCCATCGAGGACGAACTGCGACGCAAGTTCATGACCAAGATCGAGATCCGCCTGACGGGCAAGGACAAGGGACAATTCGTCATCGAGTTTGGCAGCAACGACGACTTCGAGCGGATTCTCGAGCACCTGCGCCGGTGAAGAGGAGCGGTAACAGCAGGCGTATCCAGAGGTCAGCCCAGATACGCAAGAATCATCTACTGCTTGACAAATGTAAACAGGCACCGTAGGCTATTTGATGCCCAGGCCCAGGCACCCGAACAAGCACATCGAAGCAGCCCTTCGCTTTGCTGAATCCAAGGGCTGGGAGGTCCGCTTGTCCGGGGGACATGCCTGGGGCCGTCTGTTTTGCCCCGAGAAATCTCGGGACGGGTGTATCATCAGCATCTGGTCCACTCCGCGAAATCCGGAAAACCATGCCCGTCATATTTACAAACTGGTGAAGCAATGTCCTCACGGAAAACCGCAAATAAAGCAATAAGGCATCGACCGTCTTTGCCTGTTTACGATTTCACCCTCGTCCTTTCTGGCATTAACAGAATAACTCCTCGAATTGAAAAGGCTCTCTTCGAAGCAGGATGCGACGATGCCACGCTCAGCATGAGAAATGGCCGGGTGTTTCTGACGTTTTCTCGGCAGGGAACTTCTCGGTCGGAGGCTATCCTGTCGGCCATCCGGGACGTATATAAAGCCGACATCGGCGCAGAAATCATCCTGCTCGACGAATCAAATCTGGTTACCCAAGCCGACATAGCCCGCCGCATCGGCCGGACTCGCCAGTGGATTCATCAGTGCGTCGCCGGCGTCCGCGGGCCAGGCGGATTTCCACCGCCGGTGGGACACGTGACTCCCAAGACCCCGGTTTGGTTTTGGTCCGACGTGGCACGATGGCTGAAGCAACATCGCCTTAGCGAGGCACCGGTAGTCTGCGACGCATGGCAAGTTGCTGTGATCAACAACGAATTAGAACGGCGTTATTTGGAAAAGGTCCATTCAGAATCCCCCACGGAATTCCTTCAGCGTCTGGAGGCCATGTGTCGAACGGCAAACGTTTTCACTGATACCCACCGGTGCTTGCCTCGATTGATTACCGGCCCGCGGGGACGCTGATTGTTGCTGGCCTGAAGTTTCCGGCCTACAATCCCAGTGCCGATGCCGCACGGGGCGGCCGGCTGGGATTCCGTCCAGGGTGAAAGGAGTTGCACCATGTTCCGACGTTCCCATCTCGGTGTCGTGGCT
>JANWWR010000119.1 GCA_025055835.1 Gemmatales bacterium
GCTTCGTCGAGAAATCGCTCCGCTCCAGGTCGGCCGATCTGCGGATTCCGCAAGAGCATTTCCAGGTTGACTCGTTCTGGAGGCCCGAAGGTGGCAATGATTTCGGCATCGGTCGGTTCCCGCTGCACGAAAGGTTTCAGAGCGTAGCGGAACGACCGGCACAGGTGGGGAAACGTGTCCGCCAACGTGCCATCGAAATCAAAAACTACCGCCCGAACGCTACGGTCCATCCACCTCTTCTCCTTCCCAGGTGCATGAGCATCACCTCCCACCCACCTCCGTCGCTGACAGTGTACGGAATCCCCTGGCAAGGCTTCCATGAGGGCTGGATCGCTTCATATGTTGAGTCTCAGGTTCAGGTAGAGATCCTCGTTTCTGGAGTCGCCACGGATATGCAGCCGGTTCTGGTCCTCGGCACGCGGAACCGAAAGAAATCTGAGGAACTGCGGGGCTTGTTGAGCGATTTGCCGATCACCATCCGCGATTTGACCGACTATCCCGAGGCTCCGGAGGTCGTCGAGGACGGCGGGTCCTTTGAAGCCAACGGGAGGAAGAAAGCCTCCGAACTGGCCAAGGCCCTGAGCCAGTGGGTCCTCAGCGACGACAGCGGTTTGGTGGTGCCGGCCCTGCACGGGGAACCCGGCGTGAACTCCGCCGTTTACGCCGGGAAGCACGGCGACGACGAGGCAAACAACGATAAGCTCCTTCAGCGGATGCAAAACGTGCCGGATGAGCTGCGGCAAGCGTATTATGTGTGTGTGCTGGTTTTAGCCAACCCGCAGGGCGAAGTGATCGGGGTCACTGAGGGCCGGTGTCATGGATGGATCACGCGGGAGCGGCGGGGCAAAGGCGGATTCGGCTACGATCCGCTGTTTCTGATTCCGGAGTACCATCGCACCTTTGGCGAACTCAGCCTGACCGTGAAGCAGGCGCTCAGTCATCGGGCGCGGGCTGTTGCTCAGATGCGGCCGATTCTGCGGCGCAACCTGCTTCCAAGCCCGGATGGCTCAACCGGATAGACTCGCTGAAAAAGTCCGATCCCCAGGGCGGACGGGAAGATGTTGAAACTCGGCCTAATCCAGATGCGTTGCGGCAATGACCCCAGCGAGAACCTGACCCGCGCGCTCTCGCTGTGCCGACAAGCTGCCCAGCGTGGTGCGAACGTCCTGTGCCTGCCGGAATTGTTCCGCACGCAGTATTTCTGCCAGACCGAGGATCCCGCCCTGTTCGACCTGGCTGAGCCGATCCCCGGTCCGACGACCGAGGCCCTTTCCCGCCTGGCGGCCGAGACGGGAGCCGTCGTCGTTGGTTCCGTCTTCGAGCGGCGGATGGCCGGGGTGTATCACAACTCCGTCGCCGTCCTCGACGCCGACGGGAAACTGCTCGGGCTGTACCGCAAGATGCACATTCCCGACGATCCCTTGTACTACGAGAAGTTTTACTTCACGCCAGGAGACTTGGGGTTTCGCGTCTTTGCCACCCGGTTTGGTCGGATCGGCACCTTGATCTGCTGGGACCAGTGGTTTCCGGAGGCGGCCCGATTGACGGCCCTTCAAGGGGCGGAGGTGCTTGTCTATCCGACGGCCATCGGCTGGCATCCGCGGGAGAAGGCGGAGCATGGCCAAGCCCAGCACCAGGCGTGGGAGACGGTGCAGCGGGGTCATGCCATTGCGAATGGCGTCTTTGTGGCCGCGGTCAACCGCGTCGGTCACGAGGGGCCGAAGGACGGCGGGCTGGAGTTTTGGGGCGCGTCCTTTGTCTCCGATCCATTCGGCAGGCTGCTGCATCGCTGTTCCCACGACTGCGAGGAAGTAGCCGTCGTGGCTTGCGACAGGCAGTTGATCGAGGAAACTCGCCGGAACTGGCCGTTCTTCCGTGACCGTCGCATTGATGCCTACGCTCCGCTCCTGGAGCGTGCTTTGAAAGATTCCTCTGCCTGAACGGCCAGGAGGCTGCCTACGGGAGTCGTCTGCTGATGACCTATCGCATGCCCGCTGAATGGGAGCCGCACGAATGCACCTGGCTGGCCTGGCCGCATAACGAGGACGACTGGCCAGGACGCTTCGGCCCGATTCCGTGGGTATATGGCGAAGTCATCCGCCATCTCAGTCGGCGGGAACGGGTCGAGCTTTTGATCCCGGCGGGCGACGGGCCGTCCATTCGCAGCTTTCTCGCCCGTCTTGGCATCGCTGAGGAACAGGTCCGGTTTTGGGAGATGCCAACCGATCGCGTCTGGACGCGCGACTTCGCACCGCTGTGGGTTTTTGACCGTGCCGGGCTTCGCCACGCTCTCAAGTGGCGTTTCAATGCCTGGGCCAAGTACGACGACTGGCAGCGTGACGAAGAGGCCGGGCGGCAAATCGGTAAGCGGTTTGGCCCGTGTGTGGAACCGCATCATGGCGGCAAGCTCCTGGTGCTGGAGGGCGGCAGCATCGACGTGAACGGCCAGGGCGTTTTGCTCACCACGGAAGAGTGTCTTCTGAGCAAGGAGCAGCAACGTAATCCTGGCCTGACTCGGCAAGATTATGAGGATTTGTTCGCGGAGTACCTGGGCATCGAGAAGACAATCTGGCTGAAGCGTGGCATCGTCGGCGATGATACTCATGGCCATGTCGATGACCTGGCCCGCTTCGTTTCGGCCAGCACCATCGTCTGCGTCGTCGAACCGGACCGCGGGGACGCCAACTATGAGCCGCTTCAGGAAAACCTTGTGATTCTGCGAAGCGCCACCGACCAGCGGGGCCGACCGTTTCGCATTGTCGAGCTGCCGATGCCGGAGCCGATCTGGTTCGACGGCCAACGGTTGCCGGCAAGCTACGCCAATTTCTACATCGCCAATGACCTTGTCCTGGTGCCGACGTTCAACGATCTGAACGACCGTTTGGCCCTGAACGTCCTCGCGGACCTGTTTCCGAACCGACAGGTCATCGGCATTTATTGTGGTGACCTGGTCTGGGGTTTGGGCACGCTTCACTGCATGACGATGCAGATGCCGGTCGGCAGGCTGATGGCATGAGACACAACACCAAGACACCGCCCTTAGGGGTTTTAATGCTTCAGTTGGGCACTCCCGACGCGCCCACGGCCCAGGCCCTGCGACCCTACCTGCGGCAGTTCCTCAGCGATCCTCGGGTCATTGAACCACCGCCGCGATATGAGGGTCGTCCACGGGTGTGGCGGATCCTGTGGTGGCTGATCCTCAACGGCATCATTTTGACAACCCGTCCCCGTCAGTCGGCGGAGAAGTACGCTCGCATCTGGTCCCAGGAACACGGCAGCCCGCTTCTCTACTGGACCCGGCGTCAAGCTGAGGACCTTCAGAAAACGCTTCCCGAAGGCTTTCGCGTGGCCTTCGGCATGCGCTACGGGGAGCCGAGCATCGCTCGGGCTGTCAAGGAGCTTCTCGGGGCAGGCTGCGAACGGTTCATCGTTCTGCCGATGTATCCGCAGTATTCGGCGACGACGACGGCCTCGGCCCTCGACGGCCTGTTTGACGTGCTCAAACAGGAACGCCTCGTCCCCGCGCTGCGGATCGTTCCTCCGTATTACGAGCATCCCGCATATCTTGATGCCGTGGTTGAGCAGACCCGTGAGGAGTTGGCCCGTCTGGCCTGGGAGCCGGAGTTTTACCTGTTCAGCTATCACGGCATTCCGCAAAGCTACGTCAAGCGGGGCGACGTGTACGCCAGGCATGTCGAACGGACCACGCAGGCGGTGGTCTCGGCCCTGGAGTTGCCTCGGGGAAAATGGGCACGGGTGTACCAATCGCTCTTCGGTAAGGAGGCGTGGCTGAAGCCGTATGCTGAGGAAAAGATCAAGCAGCTGGCATCGCAGGGAGTGAAGCGGCTGTTCATCTGCACGCCGGGCTTCACGGCGGACTGTCTGGAAACTGTAGACGAGATCGGCTACGAGCTTCGGGAAGTGTTCGTGAAGCACGGAGGATCGCAGTATCATCGCTGCCCTTGTCTGAACGATCATCCCCGTTTCATCGAGGCGCTGAAAACGTTGGTTCTCGAAGAAGCGTCCGGCTGGCTCTGTGGGGAAAGGACGCGGATCAGCCCATCAATCGCCGCCTCATAGATTGACTTCATGACGGATCGGCAAATCCACGGGCAACTGCCGCCTGAGAAACGCGATGTCGCCATTCTCATCAATCCTCGGGCAGGTTCCGGGCCGTCCCGAGAGATCGTTCGGCAGTTTTTAAGGGATCTGGATCGCTGTGGGCTTACGGCGCGGCCCTGTCGTCATCGGGCCGAACTCACTGAACTCGTCAACCGGGAAGGGCCTAAGCTGCGCTGCGTCGTCGCAGCAGGAGGCGATGGGACGCTGGCCGAGGTGGTCAACCGCGCCGCCAACCTGCCCGTGGCGATCCTGCCGGTCGGCAACGAGAACCTGGCCGCCCATTACTTCGGCTTCCGCCGTTCCGCCTGGCAATTGGCTCGGACCATCGCTCTTGGTCGCACGCGCCGCTTCGATCTGGGACGGGCCAACGACCGCCGTTTCGTCCTCGTCGCCAGCACCGGCATCGACGCCCAAGTAGTCGCGGAGGTCCATCGCCGCCGGCGTGGCCACATCAGCCGCTTGACCTGGGTGCATCCGATCCTCCAGACCCTTTCCGTCTACCGCTGGCCGATCATCGAAGTCGAGGTGCTGGAAACCGGCGAACGGCTGCGGGGAAAGGAGGCGCTGGTGTTCAATCTTCCCGGCTATGCTCTGCGTTTGCCGTTGGCTCCCCAGGCCGCTCCTGATGATGGCTTGCTCGATCTGCTGGTCCTGGAGCAGGGCGGCGTCGCCAACCTGGCCCGGTTTCTTCTAGCCATCCTGCAACGGCGCGGGGACTCACTTCGGCAGGTCCATCGCCGAAAAGTGAAGCGACTTCGTTTGTGGAGCGAAGACCCAGTGCCGCTGCAAATCGATGGCGACCCGGGTTTCTCCCTGCCGGTGACGATCGAAGTCTTGCCGGAAGCGCTGGAACTCGTGCTGCCCTGAGCACCGCGACGGTCACGGGGACTTGGGCGGCGTTGTCCGCAGGCGGGGCAGGATCGTGCGGATCAACCAGTCCCCGATCGGCGTCGGAGTCCACCGCAGAAGGCGAACTAGGGAAAGGGTGCTGAACGGAAAAGCGGAGAACGGTTGGCGGTGTTCGATGGCCCGGACGATGCGGCGGGTGGCTTCCTCGACCGACATCATGTTCGGTTTGGGGTCTGGCAGATTCTCCGTCAGCGGAGTGCGAATCCACCCCGGACAGATGGTTGTGCAGAGGATGCCGAGCGGCGTCAACTCCACCCGCAGGCTGTCCATCAAATTCATGACGCCGGCCTTGCTGGCACAATAACCGCCCATGTAAGGGACGCCGTGATAGGCCGCCAGGCTGGCGATGGCGACGAGATGACCTCTGCCCCGCTGAAGCATCCCAGGCAGGACCGCGCCGAACGTGTTGACGACGCCGATCAGGTTGACCGCGATTTGCCGCTCGTAGTCCTCGGCTCGGAATTCCACGGCCGAAGTCTTAATGCCGATGCCGGCGTTGGCGATGGCGATGCGAATGGGACCGACGCGCTGTTCCAGCCGCTCCACGGCAGCGGAGAAACCCGGCCGGTCGGTCACGTCGGCCACTTCCCAGCCCCCGGCGCAGTTGGCCGCCTTGAGGTCTGCCAGGAGGCGTTCCAGCGGCTCGGCAGCCAGGTCCACGGCGGCGATGATCGCTCCGCGTCGGGCCATCTCCAGGGCGACCTGTCGGCCAAGGCCGCCCCCCGCTCCGGTGATGAGCACGACTTCGTTGTTGAACGGCTGGTTATTCGCCATCGCCTACGTCTTGGAAAGAGCGAACCGGGTGATCCTTTCGACGAACTCCGCCTCCTGCTCGAACATGGGAAAGTGTCCACACTTCTTGATGACCTGAAACTCCGCGTGGGGGATGTAACGCTGATATTCCCTCCCGTAGGCCGGTGGGACCAGCCGGTCGCTTTCGCCCCACAACACGAGCACCGGACAGCGGATGCGATAGAGCCGATCCGCCAGCTTCGGGTCGTAGGGCCGCTCCCAGACCAGCCGGGCCAACGCCGCCATGTTTTGATAAACGGCGATCAGCGTCTCCTCGTTGAGCTTGTCCATGTCCTTGAGGATCATCGTGGCCTGGTAGCCGTCGGGATCATGGAACATGGCTTCACGGAGTCGGCGGACGTCCTGTCCGTGGCGGAACAGATCGAACAGCGGGTAATCCTCCACCCACAGCCCCGGAGCGCCGGACAGCCAGAGCTTTTCAACCCGTTCCGGCCAGCGGACGGCAAACTCGGCCGCGATCCAGCCGCCGAGGCTGACCCCGCCCAGGATCACCTTCTCCAGGCCGAGGGCGTCGAACAGCTCGACGTAGTGGAAGGCCATGTCCTCGATGGTGTCGATGCGGTCGATGCCTTCGCTCTTGGCGAAGCCGGGATGAGCCGGGGCAAAGACCTCGAACTTTTTCGCCCACTGGTCGAGGAAGGGAAGCCAGAGCGTTTCTCCGAGGGCACTATGGAGATAGACGAACGGGGGACCGCTGCCGCCGTGCTGCACCTGGATGGTTCGGCCGCGGACATCGATCATTTCGGTCGTGCCGCTGCGGGACAGCAACACGCGAGCGCCATAGGTTAGTTTTTTCAATGCGTCGAACATAGTACCCAGACTCTATCAGGTAACTTGCCTCGTGTCACGGGGCAGGGCGGAGAGAGGGCATCAGCCCCTTTGGTTCCGAGGAGGATTCAACGATGCCGATACGCCTGGCGGTGCTGGTCAGTGCCGGGGGCACCACGTTGCAGAATCTCATGGATGAAATCGCCGCCGGACGGCTGGATGCACGAATCGTCCAGGTGGTCAGCAGCAACGCCGACGCCTTTGCCCTCGTCCGAGCACAGCGGGCCGGCATCCCGACGGCCGTCGTGTCCCGCAAACAAGTCGCCTCCCGGGCCGAGTTCAGCCAGCGGATTTTTGATCTGTGTCGAACCGCCCAGGCAGAGCTGGTTTGCATGGCCGGCTTTCTCCAGCTGGTGACAATTCCTGACGACTTCCAGCTGCGGGTGATGAATATCCATCCGTCGCTGATCCCGGCATTCTGCGGCAAGGGGTTCTATGGCCACCACGTCCACCAGGCGGTGCTGGAGGCCGGGGTCAAGATCACGGGCTGCACCGTGCATTTCGCAGACAACGAGTACGATCACGGACCGATCATTCTGCAACGAGCCGTGCCCGTGCTGGACGACGACACGCCGGAGACGCTGGCCCAGCGGGTCTTCGCCGAGGAAAAAATCGCTTATCCCGAAGCCATTCGGTTGTTCGCCGAGAGACGCCTCAAGGTCGTGGGCCGACGTGTCCGCATCCTTTGCCCGTAAGAACAACCAAGGCCATTACGGCCCAGATGACCATCCGACACGTCCCAGGCTAACGCCACTCTGGAAGCGGTGCGCTCATTTCCTATCATGTTGGCGAGGAGTCCGACCAGGGTAACCGAGCTTCCTGGATGAAGCGTCTCGCACCCTGCCTCACCTCACCTGTTTCGGCACTTGCCGGTTGGCATCCCTAACCCAGCGAGGAACGACCACGATGACTTACGCCATCCTGGGGATCGGTACTGCGCTTCCGCCCAACAGTGTGGAGCAATCGAAGGCGGCGGAGTACGCCCGCAGTCTGATCTGCGAGTCGGAGGACCAGGCAGCATTGTTGCCGGTGCTGTATCGGCAAACGGGAGTCCGTCGCCGCTACATGGTGTACAACCAGCACGTCCTGGAAGAGGTGGTCACGACGGGAACAACGTCGGTTTCTTCGGTCTTCATTCCGCGCGACCGGAATGATCGTGGACCGACGACGCTTCAGCGCATGGAACGGTACATGCAGGAAGCGCCCACGCTGGCCTGCCAAGCCGCTTCCGAGGCCTTGGAACGAGCCGAGGTGCTGCCGCGGGAAATCACGCACCTGATCACGGTCAGCTGCACCGGCTTCTCGGCTCCCGGTTTCGACATCGCCCTGATCAAGCGGCTGGGTTTGCCGGCGACGACGCAGCGGGTCCATGTCGGCTTCATGGGCTGCCACGGGGCCTTGAACGGCTTGCGGGTGGCCCGGGGCATCGCCGCCGCCGAACCGGACAGCCGCATCCTCCTGTGCGCCGTCGAACTGTGCAGTCTGCATTTCCACTACGGATGGGATCCGAAGAAAGTCGTGGCGAATGCGCTGTTCGCCGATGGGGCGGCGGCGGTTGTCGGCGCTCCCGTGCCGGAAGGGCAGTCCCAGCCGTGGCGGATGGCTGCCAGCGGCTCGTGCTTGATCCCCGACTCGGAATATGCCATGACTTGGAATATCGGCAACCACGGCTTCGAGATGACGCTCTCGACGCGGGTGCCGACGCTGATCGGCGAGAACCTGCGGCCTTTCCTCGACTCCTGGCTGGGTCGCCAGGGACTGCGCGTGGAGGACATCCGCTCCTGGGCGGTGCATCCCGGTGGACCTCGAATCCTCAGCTGCGTCGAGGAGCCGCTCGGCCTCACGCCGGAACAGACCAACGTGTCCCGGGAAGTGCTGGCCGATCACGGCAACATGTCGTCGCCGACAGTACTGTTCATCCTCCAGCGGCTGCGGGAACGGGAGGCCCCGTTGCCCTGCGTCGCCCTGGGCTTCGGGCCGGGCCTGGTGGCTGAAGCGGCCCTGTTCGTGTAGTTGGCCAGTCCTCTGAGGCCGGTGAATGCTGGGATCGTTGATCCTGTTTCTCGGAGCAACGGCAGGCAACACGGCCTTAGGGGCTTGGATCATCAATCAAATCTATGGCACACGGTTTCGCGGCTGGTGGGTCACGCTCATCCGCGTGACCTGCCAGGCCCTCATCGTCGTCTTCCCGCTTGCGTTCGCCGTCGGATTCGGCCCGGCGATCTGGAGGGAGTCGGATTGGATCATGTCGGCGGGCTGGCTGAAACTGCCGCCGGCGCTTCTCGCTTACCTGATGGTCTGCTGGGGCCTGGGCTTCGTCGTCGTTCCAGCGGTCACTCTCCAACGCTGGCTTCGCCGTGCCCCGGTTCAACTTCTCGACAATCACACAACCACCCTGCGGGTCGGCGAGGTGCTAGGCCGCAAGCCGCTGGGACCAAGCAAACACGGCTGGTTGGCCCGACTGCCCCGGAATCAGATCTGGGACGTGGATTTCGTCGAACTGACCTTGGCCTTGTCGCGGCTGCCTCGGGAGCTGGACGGACTGTCGATCTGGCACATTTCCGATACCCACCTGTGTGGCTGTCCCGACTACGCGTTCTACGAACACGTCTTCGACCGCTGTGCCGAGCAACCTGCCGACATCGTGGTTGTCACCGGCGACATCCTCGACAGCGACCGGCATTATCATTGGATCGTTCCCTTGTTCAGCAAACTTCAAGGACGCTTCGCCAGTCTGGGCATCCTGGGTAACCACGATGCCTGGCTGGAAGTGCCGGAGATTGTCAGCCGGATGCAGCGAAGCGGCTTCACCATGCTCGGCGGACGTTGGCTGGAAATCCCAGTCCGGGGGCGGCAGATTGTCGTCATCGGTAACGAGATGCCGTGGCTGCGACCGGCTCCCGATCTGAGCAACTGTCCGCCTCACCCGTTCCGCTTGTGTCTAAGCCATTCGCCGGACACGATCGGTTGGGCGCGCAACCACGGCGTGGATCTGGTGCTGGCCGGGCACAATCACGGAGGCCAGGTGCGCTTCCCGCTCATCGGTCCGTTGCTCGTGCCCAGCCGCCTGAGTCGCCGGTACGACTGTGGCACCTTCTTCGAGCCGCCGACGCTGTTGCACGTCAGTCGCGGGTTGGCCGGTACCTATCCGCTACGCTGGAATTGTCGTCCCGAAGTCACTCGCCTGGTCCTGCGTAGTCAAACGTAGATTCGGCGCTGGTAAACGATCCATTCAACGACGAGCACAACCAGGGTGGCAAGCACGAACCACGGCCAAAGTTCGCGGCGGGCTCGCATTGGCTGTTCCTCGCCGCTGACGACCTCTTCGCCGATCCGCAGTTCCCGCCGCGGCTCAACCATGCTTTCCTGAACGTCGAAGAGGTTGACGGCAAAGCGGTATTTCTGATCCGGCCAGGTCGCCTCGTACAAACCGACGAAGTCCGTGTCCCCGAAGGCCAGCCCCCGCCCGGGAATACTCTGAATCTCGACAGACGTGCCATCGGCAGGGTCGATGCGCCGAACCGTGATGCTGCGGACGGGAACATCCAGTTCCAGCGGTTTCGCTTCGCCGGGACGAACCGATTCGTCGTACTCCTTGTATCGGCCTAGTTGGAGGACGACGTTGTCGAAGAACAAGGGGAACGTGCCGGCGGGTTGTCGCGGCCAATTGGTATTCCAGATGTTCTTGACGCCGTTTTCTTCGACCACCAGCGGAAAGGTCATGACCAGATCGGTGTAGCGTCCCCGGCCCAAGGCCCACAGGACCGGTTCCTTCTGTGTCTCAATCAGAGCCGAGGAGCGCGGCGGCAGCACGTCCGGAGGCAGGGCTTTCGCCTGACTGATACTCATGCCCTGAAGTGTCTCGATGCCTCGCATCAGCGGGTGGGAGACGAGGAACTCCTTGACGTATAAATCGTCCATCGGCTGCATTTTCGACCAGAGCTCGCGGCCCCAGGGCGGAAGCGGCGGAACCTGGCCGATGAACAGCGTATTCGCGTAGGGCATCATCTCCATGCTCGGCGGCGCGCAGCGATCGAAGATGACCAGGTCGAACTGCTCCACTTCGGTGCTCAGGCGATAGACCGGATCGTTGGGGATGGCCGAAGGCTCCAAAGAGGTGACGACTGCTCGCTGCTGCTGAACGACGGCTCGGAGGGCGGCGTCGAGGATGTCGTTGGCGTCGCCGATGCGGAGGATGCGAGCGCGACGGACCGGCGTGATGGCCAGCCAGGCTACGTCGTCCACGGGAAAGATGTCCTTCCAGGCCTGCCCGGTCTTGCGATCCAGCAGGCTGACTCGGACGTGGCCTTGCCCCGGATCCTTGAAGGCGAAGGTGAGGATCGGCTGCGGCGTGGCGAGTCCGGGTGTTTCCTCGCGGCGGGGCTTGCCCTCGGTAGCGGTCGGGACTTCCCGAACCTGACGCGGAGCAAGATTGACAGGTTCGATGCGGGCATCCTGCTTGCCTTGCCGGTTGAAAACCTCCATCTGCACGGACACCCTCTCCCGCAAGGCCTCGTCGCCGAAGTTGGCGACCTGAACCGCAAGAATGAACTGGTCGGGTTCCTCCTCATCACGGACGAGGCTCAGCCGCACGATGCCGATGTTGTCCGCCGAGGAGCCGACCACTTCCAGCCGCGGTCGGATGTTTCCGAGTCGGAAGTCCGGCATATCCTGGAATCGGCCGTCGGTGAAGAGGTGGACCTGCGTGGTGATGCCTTCCGGCCGTTCCGTGGCGCGAGGAGCCGTGAGGCCGTCTTCCGCCTGGGGCAAGGTGAAATCCACGCCGGACTGGCGCGGGTTGGCCTGTCCCTCGGCCAGGGCGAGGGCCTGTTCGAGGCTGGTGGGGCGGTGGGTCGGCTCGATGCTGTCGATGGCCGCGTGCAGGTCGCGCTTGTTGTTGGTGTACGATTGCACCGTCCGGGCTTCGTCGTTGAAGGCGATGACCATCGCCTGATCGCTGGGATCGAGGCGGTCCACCAGGTCATGAGCACGCCG
The DNA here is from genome assembly GCA_025055835.1 of Gemmatales bacterium. Lineage (GTDB taxonomy): Bacteria > Planctomycetota > Planctomycetia > Gemmatales > HRBIN36 > JANWWR01. Next base: position 11,668 of record JANWWR010000119.1, read on the forward strand.
CTTGGCCTCTTCAAGCCGCGTCCGTCCCCCGGTTCCCGACTCGCTATTCTCCTCCCCGCCGTCTGCGCAGGACATGCTGGCGGAGTTGTCGATCATCAGAATGAAATGCCGACCACGGGCCTCGCTGTTATAGGTCGGATCGGCCAAGGCGTAACCCAGACCGACGAGAAACAGAAGTTGCAGGATCAAAAGCAGATTGCGACGCAGCCACTGGAAAAAACTGTTGACGTGCAGATCCTCAATGCTCTTCTTCCACAGAAATGTGCTGGGAACATGCAAGGCCCGGCGTTTCAGCTTGAGAAAGTAAAGCAGAATCAGCACCAGCGGGATGAGCGGAAAAACATACCACCACGTCAGCGGCAGCGGGGTCGGGAAGGTCAGGTTCCAGTTCTGCTCGAGCCACGGACCGAGAAACGTCAACGCTCCCGCCAGCAGGACCCCGAGCAGGAGTACGAGGAGCAGTCCCAGGGCGAACCAGGAACTCAAGAGGACCGTCAGATAGGGCAGGTTTCTCAAATCACGCATGGCGGGTCACCGGACCAGTCCCCGTTGACGCAGGTAGGTCAACACCAGTTGATCGAACGGCTGCTGCGTGCTTGTGAAGATGTAGCAGATGCCCCGGCGGTTGCAGTACTCCTGCAAGGCCGCTCGGAAGGCCGCCAGGTTCTGTTTGTAGCGGCGGATCAGAGCGGCGCTGACCGTCACTTCGGCTACGTCGTTGTCCTCGATGTCGATGAGCCGCAGGTCACCCTTGAGGTCCGGCTCAATCTCCTCCTGGGAAAGGATCTGAATGGCGTACACGTCCATCTGCCGGGCGACGAGGTAGCGTAAAGGCTCCTCAAAGCCGGCTTTGTCCATGAAGTCGGTCAACAGGACGACGATGCCCCGCCCGCTGCTCTTGAGGACGAAGGTTTTCATCGCCTTGCTGAGGTTTCCCGCTCCGGCCGGTTTGATGTCCTGAAGGAAGTTCATCATTCGCCAGACGCTGCGTCGGCCCCGCAGCGGTGACAACTCGGCGGCGATATCCGAGTTGAAGACATACAAGGCCACGCGGTCGAGGTTGACCAGGCCGACGAAGGCCAGGGCGGCGGCGACCTGCTTGGCGTAGTGCAGCTTGGTCGGCGTTCCGAAGTCCATCGAGATACTGTTGTCGATGAGGATGGAAAAATGCAGGTCTTCTTCTTCCTGGAAGAGTTTGATGAAGAGCCGGTCGAGCCGGGCGAAAAGGTTCCAGTCCAGAAAGCGGAGGTCGTCTCCGACGACGTAATTCTTGTAATCAGCGAACTCGACACTGGTGCCCTTGCGTTTGCTGAGCCGATCACCCTTGAACCGGCCGGTCAGGATCTTCCGCGACACCAGTTCGAGTTGTTCGAGCCGGGCGAGAAACTCGGCAGACAGCAGGGATTCGTCGGTCGCATTACTCACGAAAAGCACCTCTCAAGCGGCGACGTCAGCCACTTTTTCCTTGACGTGATCCAGAATCTTCAGAAGCACGGTGTCGGTTTCGATACCCTCGGCCTGGGCCTCGAAGTTGAGCAGAACGCGGTGTCGCATGGCCGGCAGGAAGACACGGCGGATGTCCTCGAAGCTGACGTTGTAGCGTCCTTCGAGCAAGGCCCGCACCTTGCCAGCCAGCACCAGGGCTTGAGCGCCGCGGGGCGAAGCACCCCAGCGGATGTAGCGGTTGGTCTCGGCGGCGGCAAATTCGCCCTGGGGATGCGTGGCCAGCACCAGCCGCACGGCGTAATCCTGGACCGGCGGCGCGATCAGGACTTCGCGAACCAGTTCCTGCCATTGCTTGATCTCGCTGCCGTCCATGACCTTGTCCGGCTTCGGCCAGACGTTGCGAGTGGTGCGGTCGAGGATGGTGGCGATCTCCTGGCGGCTGGAGTAGGGCACGATGAGCTTGAAGAAGAAACGGTCCAGCTGGGCCTCGGGAAGCGGATAGGTGCCTTCCTGCTCGATGGGGTTCTGCGTGGCCAGGACGAAGAACGGCTCTTCGAGGCGATGAATGGTGCCGCCCACGGTGACGCTGCGCTCCTGCATCGCTTCGAGCATGGCCGATTGCGTTTTCGGAGTAGCTCGGTTGATTTCATCGGCCAGCAGGATTTGAGCGAAGATCGGGCCAGGCTGAAAGTGAAAGACTCGTCGTCCGTCCGGGGCCTCCATGATGACGTTGGTGCCGAGAATGTCGGACGGCATCAGGTCCGGTGTGAACTGGATGCGGGAGAATTTCAGATCGAGAACTTGGCTCAGGGTACGGACCAGCAGCGTTTTACCCAGGCCCGGTACGCCTTCCAGGAGGACGTGGCCGCCGACGAACAGACACGTCAAAACGCCGTCAATGATCTCGCCGTGCCCGACGATGACTTTGCCAATCTCCTCCCGAATCTGGCGATAGCGTTGGCGAAACTGCTCTGCCCGTTCCTGCATGGATCCGGTGGCCATGAGTGGATTTCCCCCAGCGTGTCATCGGATTAGTGCTTATTTCTCTTTTGACTCCGATCCCTTATCGCCTTCAATTTGTTCACGGGCTTTCCGCTTGGCCCGCATGAGCCGGGTGGCGAAGTCTTCGGGTTCGCTCGGGGCCTCGGCGGACAGCGATGGTTTGGCCGGGGCCTTCGGCGGAGGCTTTTCCTTTTCGATTCCCTCGCCCTCGGGGCCTTTCCCTGGAGGAGCAGAAACCGGGGGAGCGGGTTGCTCGGGAGCCTCGAAACGCCGAGCCGCCAGTTCCTTGGGCTGTTCCAGGCGGGCCGCCACCTCGGCTTTGCGGCTCTTGAGCCGTTCGATGTACTCGACGGACTCGGCAGGCAGCGTCGCCCGGCCCCGCATCCGATTGTAGAGGTACTTCAGGCGATCCCAGACTGCCTCGGGATCGACGCTGATGCGGCGAACGGCCACGTCGGCCAGCAGCAGAAACGCTGCCAAAAGCACCAACCAATACCAGATGGGCCGCATGTCCCGAGCCGGTGGACGATCCTGCGGGAACAGATCCGCTTGAGCCAACGTATTCTCGTCGAGGACTCGGCCGCCCGACTCCCGAGCGATTTCCGCCAGCAAACCTTCGTTGCTTTTGACCGCCGAGAACTCGGTGGAATAGGGCACCGTAAAGGCGTCCCGAGCCAGGATGAGGGGTCGGCCTTTGCTGCCGTCTCCCTCCAGCATACCGCTGACCGTGGCGGTGTACGAGCCGGAGCCTTCCGCCTCGACCACGGCCTCGTAGACGCCGGCCCCGACCGGGGAGAGGTTGACCGTTCGGCTCTCCTTGCTTCCGGGCGCGCTGACGATCACTTGCAAGGAACTCAGCGGCGTCTTGGCCCGGCTCTCCTTGTCCCGATTGTCCGTCAAAGTAATGCGGACCTTTCCGCCTTCGTACCGGGAACTCAGCGACAGCCCGCTTTCGTCCACGTTCCGCAGCGACCAGTCGAGGATTCGCGACCAGAACTCGTTGAAAACGCCTTCCGGCTCCTTCAGCCAATCCCTGGCCCAGCCGGTGTTTCCTCCCCGAGCGTCGCTGGTGAACGCCGCGACCCGTCCCAGTCCATACTGCCACTGGGCCAGAATCGGGTTCAGCTCATCACCCGGCACCGGAGATCGCAGCAGCACCTGCACCAACTGGGATTCCTTGGGCTGCGTCCGCACGTAGCCGTGCAGCGGGGGCAGCGGTTTGGTCCATTCCCGCAGCGGGTCGGCTCGTTCGGCGGTAAATTTCGGCTCGAATTGGTGGTCGTAGATAAAGCTCTGATTGATGACGCGGGTTTCCTTGATGTAGATGGCTGGCAGTTCCGCGGGATCGTTGACAGGATAATGCCGTCCTCCGACCGGCTGGCTGATCGCGGCCAGGGCTTGCTGAGCGGCGGGTCCGTGGGTCGTGATGCCGACGGTCGTGACTGTCACCCGGTCTCGCCGTAACACGTCCAGGAATCTGCGGTCTTGGAGCAGGCCGTGGTCGCCGTCGCTGATGAGAATGATATGCCTGGCTCCCAGACCCTTGAGCGGATCGGTCAGCGCCTTGTGGGCCATGCGGAAAGGCGTATCGAACTCGGGCATGTCGCCAGGGGCCATCTCCGTGATCTTTCGCAGGATTTTGGAGCGGTTCAGGCCGATGGGTTGAAGTTCGACGTGCCAGATATGCCCACCGGGATAACCGTAGTAGAGGATGCCGACCTCGTCCTGCGGCGACAGCTTGTTGACCGCCAGCCGGGCGATTTCCTTTTGCCAGTAGTTCCCCTGGGCCATCTCGCTGGCGTGCATGATGAGAACAAGGCCGCCCTTGACCTGCACTTTGAGCGTCTTGATGCTGGTGTCCAGGGGAAGGGCCTCTTCGAGCGGTTCGCCCTGCCAACGACCGGCTCCGAAGCTGTCCGGCCCGCCGATCATGACGAAGCCGCAGCCCTGGTCTCGAATCGTCTTTCGCAACGCCTCCTGCTTCTCCGGCGGCACGAGGTCTGCGGGGATGTTGAAAAAGAAGATGGCGTCGTAATTGGACAGGTCAGCGAAGCGGGGATCGTTTTCGCTGGGGATCTGCTCGGGAATGCGGACATCGATTTGCAAACGTTTGCGGTCGCCCTGCGGCGTCTGCTGCCGGGAAGTCTGCAACGCTTCCAACAAGGGCTTCCAGTCCTCGGTGTCCCGACTCGGGACCACGAAGAGCACCCGTCGGCCTTCGCCGCGGACGATGACCGGGGCAGTGACTTCATTGTTGTCCGGCCGATCGCTGGGCAAACCGTCCGGGACGAAGACGGCTCGGTAGCTGAAAGAGCCGACCGGCTGGCCTAGCTCCGCCGGCCAGCGGAGTGAAAGGACGTTGAGTCCCGGATCGAGCGTCACCTTGAGCGGAACCCGCAGTTCGCGGTCTCCGGCCAGCCGCCAGAGATGGATGGTGCCGCTGATGCGCTTGTCACTGTAATTGCGAAGGATGATGCGGATGGGCAGATCGCGGTTTTCCACGGCTTCCTTGGGCACGTCGATCCGTTCGGCGACCACTTCGTTGTCGTACTGGTACTTGATGGGAACGACGTCGATGGGCACGCCGTTGAGCCGGGCCGTGCGAGCTTCCTTCAAGGCGTCGCCCCGGTTCTCGTTGCCGTCGCTGATAAGCAGGATGCGTCGCCCCGAGCCTTCGGGAAAGGAGGCCAAGGCCAGGCGGATGGCGGCAGCGATGTCTGTCGAGGCCCGATCCGTCGGCTCCGGGATGTTGCGCAGGTCCAATTCAGACAGGTTCGCCGCGGGGAACTCCAAGCGCGGCCGCCTGGCAAAGGTGATGACGGCGATGCGATCACGCCGGTTGGGTCGCTGCCGAGTCGCTTCCCGGATGGCCTCGGCGAGGCGGTCGAAACGCACGTCCCGACGGGTGGCTCCCTCAGGCTGCTGCACGTCCTGCAATTCCTGAGGCATGCTGTAGGAGCGGTCCAGAAGAATCAAGAGGGTCTGGCTGTCGTCGTCCTTGTAGGTGCGAATGTCGGCCAGGGCCAGAATCAATGCGGTGATGACGGCGCTGCGGAGGGCGATGACGATCCAGCACCGCAGTTCACCCAGCACCCGCAACGGCTTGTAGCTGTGCCAGATCAGGACGGGCAGGCCGAGCAGAAGCAGCAGCACCCACGGTCGGCCGAACGTCACGGGCGGCAAGCCATACCAGGCAATGGCTCCGGCGACGGCGGCAGCAGCCGCCAGCACGATTGTGACCGGGAGAATCCATCGCAGCCAATTCATGCTAAGCCAAAGGATTCACTCAGAGTCGGAAGCGCTGAATGCGGTGGTTCTCGGTGTCCGCCACGTGGACGCGTCCCGAACCGTCCACGGTAATACCCCAGGGACTGTGCAACAAGCCAGGCTCCCGCCCGGGTCCGCCGAACACGCCCCGCGGTTGTCCCTCCGGACTGAAGCGCTGCACCCGGTGATTGCCGAATTCCACGACGTACAGATCGCCGTTGGTTCCCGAAACCACGTCGTAGGGATACCGCAATTTGCCTGGCTCGCTGCCTTCTTCTCCGAAGGCGCGGACGAAGCGGCCCTGACGGTCGAATGCCTGGATGCGATGGTTGCACGAGTCGGCAACGTACAGCAAGCCGTCCTTGCCGAAGCACATGCCGCGGGGACGCGCAAACCGTCCCGGCTCGCTGCCCTGGCCGCCCCAGTGCGTCACATAACGGCCCTGGGAGTCGTATTTGCGGATGGAATGCCGGTCATCGCTGAATTCCGCGATGTAAAAGGCACCGGTTTCGTCCTGGACAACATCGCTGACATAGGCGAACGGTCCCGGCCCTTCGCCCTCCTTGCCAACGATTTCTTGTAACAGGCTCCCGTCCGGGGAGTAGATGAGCACCCGGTTGTAGTGCGAGTCAGCCACAAGAATCTCGCCGCGAAGTCCGATGCCGACTCCCGAGGGTCGGCCGAGCACGATAGTCGGCGTGCTCCAGCCGCGCAGGTAGGTGCCGTCCTGATCGAAAACCTGAATCCGGCCGGTGAAGTCGATGACGACGATTTCCCGCGTCGTCGGGTTGAAGGCGATGGCTCGGGGACGAACGAAATTTCCGGGCTGTCTTCCGTGGCTTCCCCAGACGGCGTCCGCGCTGCCGCCAATGCCTCCGCAGCCGCTGAGCAGCAGCGTCATTCCCAAAGCACACCAGCGTTGAATCGGCATGATTCTCCAGGAAATCGTTCCGTCTCAGAAACTCTGGCGCGTCTCCTAGTCGGCGAACTGCACGTCCACGGGTTCGGGGATCAAACCGGCGCGGTGCCCCTCGGCCAGCAGTCGGCGAACTGCCTCCCGACCACGTGGCCCGTAGTCCAGCGTCCATTCATTCACGTACATGCCCACGAAGCGATCCGCGAGGTTTCGATCCAGATCTCGACCGTAGCGCAGGGCATATTCCAAAGCCTCGGCCCGATGCTCCAGAGCATAGCGGATGCTCTCCCGCAACAAACGGCTGACCTGGGAGATGATCTCGCTTCCCAGGTCGCGGCGGACGACATTTCCTCCCAAGGGCAGCGGGAGACCGGTCCGCTCCTGCCACCACACGCCCAAGTCAACGACCAGATGCAAGCCAAGGTTCTGAAAGGTCAGTTGCCCCTCATGGATGATCAGACCCGCATCGCATTGCCCGGAAGCGGTGGCGGACAGAATCTGATCGAACGGCATGACCACGATCCGCGGCCCGACGGTACTGGCAAGCAGTCCGGCTTCGTGAAGCAGCAGTTGGAACGTCAAAAAGGCGGTGGTGAGCTTGCCGGGAACCGCCACCGTCTTGCCTGCCAGATCGCCGACGGAGAGGGGCTGGCGGGCGACGATCATTGGACCGTAGCGGTCGCCCATGCTGCATCCGCTCGGCAGCAAGGCGTACTTGTCGAGCAGATAGGCATAGGCATGAATGCTGACCGCCGAGACTTCCAACTCTCCTCGCAAGGCCCGCTGGTTGAGCGTCTCAATGTCTTGAAGTTCGTGCCGAAACTCGAGGCCCCCCGTGTCCAGCTTGTCATGGGTGAGGGCGTAAAACATGAACGCATCATCGGGATCGGGACTGTGTCCGACGCGGATCAGTTGTTTCCTCATTCCGTCTCCCTCTTAAGGGCCGCTCTCTTAACAACCGTTCGACTGCTGATCGAATAACACATCCCGACGGTGCCTTCACCGAATCAGGACAGCGGAGGGCCTTTCTTTCGCCTGAGCGGAACCGCTGCGGATGGCCTCGATCAGGTCGCGGAGATCACGAATCTCCTGCGGAAACTCGCTGAAGCAGCAACCGACGGTTTCCTCCCGGTGAGCGTCGCTGGACCCGAGGCCGCTCCACCGCTGCCGAGCGCGGATCGCCGCCGCCCTGGCCCGGCAAAACTCGTCCATGTTGCTGCTCATGATCTCGAGGCCGTCTAAATCGGGCCGTAGTTCTTCGATGATGGAATCAAACGGCTGCTCCCAGCGGAACGGATGAGCCGCCACGACCGCCCCGCCCTGCCGATGGACTTCTTCGCACAATTCCCGAATCCCGATCCCTTTGGGCACGCGGAATGGATCGACGACCCCGTATGCGAGAAAGTGCCCCTCGGCACAACTGACCTCGATTCCCGCGAAGACGCGGACCTGCGGCACCGCGGCCTGCAATTGCTCCAACTCTTCCGGCGTCCAGAGCCAGTCGTGTTCCGTGATCACGACGCCGGACAAGCCTAAAGCCTGGGCACGCCGAAGCAGAGCGATCGGGTCTATGCAACTGTCAGGAGAATGCCGGTTGGTGTGGATGTGCAAGTCAAACGTCGTGGGCATCGGTCTGGCGTCCTCTTCTGTTCCTGCCAGTCGGTGCTTTTCAAAAGTGTTTCCGGCCTGGCTTGCTCTGTCGGTTTTCTACAGCAGCGCAGCCACCACGGCGAGCAGGGGTCGTTAGCATCCCACCTCCCAACAACCAACCCCATCTTGCCGCGTGTCATGCCGACGCCGATCATCCTTAGGGACAGCGAGCCTCATCCTCCAGGTGGTGTTCCATGAAAATTACCCAGGTCGAAGCGATTCATTTGCGGTTGCCGGACGTCAACGAACGCTGCGATGGCAGCCAGGAAACGCTCGTCGTCAAGGTCCACACCGACGCGGGAATTGTGGGCGTGGGGGAAGTGGATTCCTCGGCCCATGTCGCCAAGGCGATCATCGAAGCCCCGGTTTCCCATCAGATTTGCCGTGGCCTGGCTTTATGCGTCATCGGTCAGGACCCCTTCGAGATCGACCGCCTGATTCATCGCATGTACGAAGGCTCGATTTTCTTCGGCCGCCAGGGAGCAGCGATCCAGGCGATCAGCGGGATCGAGATCGCCCTGTGGGACATCCTCGGCAAGGCCGTCGGTCAGCCGGTGTACAAACTGCTCGGCGGGGCGTTTCGCAAGCAGTTCGTGGCCTACGCATCGTATCTGTTTGGCGACACGCCAGAAGCCACGGAGCAAAGTGCCGTCCGCCTCCGGGACCAGGGCTTCCGGGCGGTCAAGTTCGGCTGGGGCCCGATGGGACAAAGCGAGGCCCTTGATCTGGCCCTGGTGCGGGCCGCCCGTCGTGGACTGGGTGACGCCGTGGAACTGATGGTGGATGCTGGCATCTGTTGGGACGCGGCAACGGCGATCCGCCGCGCTCGCCAGTTTGCCGAGTTCAACCTGACTTGGCTCGAAGAACCGCTCCATCCTGACGATTGGGACGGCTACCGGCGGCTGTGCGACAGCCATCCGCCCATGCGGATCGCCGCCGGGGAAGAGCTGTGCGACGTGGGTGAATTCGACCGGCTCATGGATTGCGGCCTCGACGTGGTGCAGGTGGACGTGACCCGCGTCAGCGGGTTGTCTCGGAGCAAGCAGATCGGCTGGAACTCGGCGAAGCGCCGGCGGCTGTGCGTCAATCATTCCTATAAGACGGGCATCAACATCGCGGCGTCATTGCACTTCCTGGCAGCGATTCCGAACACGCATTACTTCGAATACTGTGTGGAGCAGGGGGCGTTGCGTCAGCAATTGACCCGGCAGCGGTTTCCGGTCACCGATGGATTCATTTCCGTGCCGGAGGAACCGGGACTGGGCATCGAACTCGACGAGGCCATCGTCGAGCGCTACCGCGTGGCCTGACGGTAACCCGAACACGGGTGGGTCACCGCGGATTTTCAAAAAATTCTCAAACAGCACCGCGAACTTTTTGCTTGACTCCGGCGTATGACGCCTGAACAATGGCGGTGTTGTCAGCCTGAACTAGGGAAAGTGAGGGACAGACGACCATCAAACCGCTCTCCCCGGTGACTCGCATGCTTGACTCACCTTGCGGCGAATCTGGAGTGTTTCGCCGTACCTGACAGCTAGAGGATCCCGTGTACTCTCACATGAAGGAGGTCCGTATGTTTCGTGTTGTCGCATTGTTGGCCCTGGGCTTTGCCGTGCTGGGCATGGCCAGCCTGAGCTTCGCTGCTCCGCTGAAGGTCGGTTCGCCGATGCCGTCATTTGCCAATCTCCAGACGACGGACGGCAAGACGATTTCCTCCGGCGATCTCCGCAAGGACATCGTGGTCATCTGCATCACCTGCAACCACTGCCCGGTGGCGATTGCCTACGAGGACCGCATCATCAACTTCGTCAAGAAGTACGCGGGCAAGGACGGCAAGGTGGACTTCGTGGCTATCAACGTCAACAACATCCCGGCCGACCGGCTCGACAAGATGAAGGAGCGGGCCAAGGAGAGAGGCTTCAACTTCACCTACGCCTACGATCCCAGCCAGAAGATCGCCCGTGACCTGGGTGCAACGAAGACCCCGGAATTCTTCGTCTTCCACAAGGGCAAGCTGATCTACACCGGGGCGATGGACGACAACCAGAACGCTTCGGCGGCCAAAGTCAACTACGTCGAAAAGGCCGTTGAGGCGGCCCTGAGCGGTGCTCAGCCCCCGGCCTGCACCGATCCGGTCGGCTGCGGCATCAAGTACGAGAAGTAGTAGGTCTGGCCTGACCCAGGGAGAGGTTCGGCTTCCATGCGACACCCACGGCCCTGCCTGGTCCGTGGGTGTCGCCGTTTCTCCCCGACGGTAATTCATACCCTTTGCATCGAACTGATTCCCCCCGGCTTTCTCGTGACGGTCACGAGTCAGCAGTGGGGAAGCGCTTTGGGAGGGTCTTGCCTATGCGCATCGTGATGGCTGTGGCCGGGCTGGCCTTGGCGTTCCTCTTGGGCCTCGGAGTGGCCTGGGCCGAGGACAAACTGACCATCTCGGACGTGATGAAACAGGCCCACGGCGGCGGACAAAACAGTCTGCTCAACAAAGCGACCGGCCCCAATGCCTCCAAAGAGGACAAGGAAAAGCTCTTGAGCCTGTACAAGGCCCTGGCGGAGTGTAAGCCGCCGAGGGGCGACGAAAAAAGCTGGAAGGAGAAGACCTCCGCTCTCGTCGCCGCGGCTGAGGCCAACGTCAAGGGCGAACCAGGGGCCGGGGCTAAGGTTCGTCAGGCCGCCAACTGCATGGCTTGCCACCGCGTCCATCGGCCACCGCAATAGTGATCCGGATCAATCAATCAACCTTTCTCCCAACCCCGGGCATCCGACTTGGTGCTCGGGGTTGTTTCATTCAAGAGAACCCCAAGCCGTTGCAGCACGCGATCCCGAACAGCTTCCAACTCGCCGTGGACGATGGCCCCGGACGCTGCCGGGTGGCCTCCTCCGCCAAATTCGCTGGCCAATGCAGCAACATCCACCGGACCTCGGGAACGGAAGCTGATTTTGATCCCGCCAATGGGCTGTTCCATGAATAACAACCCGACTTCGACCCCCTTCACCCCCAACGTCCAGTTGACCAGGTCCTCCGAGTCCGACGGCACCGCTCCGACGGCAGGGTAATCGCTCCTGCGGATGCAGCTCCAGGCGACTCGCCCCTCGTGGGTTAGAGTCAGTCGGTCGAGGACAAGTCCGGACAGCTTCATCCGGCCCAGGGTGCTGCGTTCAAAGAGAAGCTCGTACAAGCGAGTCGGTTGCGCCCCGGCGGCGGTCAGGTCAGCGGCCAGGGCGAAGGTGCGAGCGGTCGTGTTTCCGTGACGGAACCATCCCGTGTCCATCGCCACCGCTGTGAACAGGGCATTGACAGCTTCCGTCGGCATGGGCTGACCGAGGGCGGTCAGAAACTCATGGGCCAGTCGGCCCGTGGCCTCGGCCGTCACATCGACGAAGCGCAACGCTTCAAGGTCGTCCTGCGTCACATGATGGTCAATGACGACTTTGACCGCAGGAGAGTGCCGCACAAAGTCGGCCATGTCCCCAAGTTGGTTCCAGGTTCCCGTGTCGGCAATGAGAATGACCTCGACATCCCGCTGGGTTTCCGTCGAACGGGCAAAGGGAGTGATTTCGCCCTCGGGGTCGAGAAAATCATACCGAGCCGGGTAACCGCTGGTCGGAAATACGAGATAAACCTGCTTCCCAAGTTGCCGTAGGGCGACGGCAATGGCCCGCAGCGATCCCAGCCCGTCGCCGTCCGGTCGGACATGCGTGGTCAGCATGAAACGTTTTTTGGCTGCGACGAGATCGACCAAGGGCTGCCAATTGATGGGCATCGGGACAGGCTCCCTGTAAGGCGCTGGGAACGTCTGCTATAATCTCGGCAGAAACGGCAATGCCTACGGAACACCGGCCATTCGCCGTGGAGGAATGTTATATCGCCTGTCCCGACGCGGCCCATGCAAGCGATCCGCGACTATTTCATAGCTCCGGGGGTAATCGTCACCGGCGACGTGGTTCTGTCGGCGGGGGTGAACATCTGGTACGGATGCGTCCTTCGGGGCGATGTCGCCCGGGTGACACTGGGCCCGCGGGTAAATCTCCAGGACGGCACCATCGTTCATGCCGACTACGATCAGCCGCAAGTGATCGAGGAAGGGGTGGTGGTCGGCCATGCCGCCGTGTTGCACGGCATTCGCGTCGGCCGGGATACGCTGGTCGGGATTGGTGCCCGACTTTTGGCCGGTTCCGAGATTGGCGAGGAATGCGTCATCGCCGCCGGGGCCATCGTCACCGAAGGCCGTCGCATCCCGCCCCGCTCCGTGGTCATGGGCATTCCCGGCAAGGTCGTCCGGGAGGTGACGCCGGAAGAACTCGAACGGACTCGCCGCATCAACGCCCATTATCTCGAACTCGCCCAGCAGTATGCCCGCGGGGCCTTTCCGCCGCCCTGGCAGCGGTGAAAGCGGAGCAGGCTTCGCCCCTGGGAACGCACCAATGGCCGCCATCGTCTCGCCGGCTTCTGTCATCGAGTTGGAACTGCCCACGGGGCCGGTCGGCTCCAGCGGTTCCGACCGCCGGGACGACATCGATCTGAAACACCAGCGCATCGCGGAACTTCTGACCGAAGTCGAGTGCGACGGCCTGCTCGTTCTCAATCCGAATAACTTTGCCTGGTTGACCAGCGGAGCGGTAGCGCGTTGCGTCCTCGATCCGCAGGAGCAACCCGCCCTGTTCTTCACGCCGACGCAGCGCTGGCTTTTGTGCTGCAATTCCGAGTCGCAACGCATGTTCGACGAGGAACTCGACGGCATGGGCTTCATGCTCAAGGAATGGCCCTGGCACTGGGGACGGGCTCAGCTCCTGGCCGATCTCCTCGTCAATCGCAAAGCTGCCTGCGACGAACTGCTCCAGGGGGTGAGGTTCGTCGGCGACCGCTTGCGGATGCTGCGTCGTGTCCTGACGCCCTATGAACAAGCCTGTGCCCGGCAGGTGGGCCAGATCGTCTCCCATGCCCTGGAAGCGACCTGCCGCTCAGCGCTTCCGGGGGACACGGAGCGTGAGTTGGCCGGTCAGATCGCCCACCGCCTTTACCGTCGTGGAGCCTCCCCGGCGATGATTTCGGTCGCTGCCGATGGCCGACTGCGGGAATACCGCCGCCACGGCTTCACTTCCGCCCCTTTGCAAAAGTACGCGGTGCTGACCTGCACGGCCCGAAAGTACGGCCTTTACGTCACGGCGTCACGGACGTTCTGTTTTGGTTCCGCGGAGGAGCCGTTGCGTAAGGAATACCTGACGGCGTGCAAAGTGGCGGCCACGTTCATCGCCAGCACCTGGCCTGACGCCTCGGTCAAGGAAATGTTTAACGCCGCCAGGCGGGTCTATCTGCTGACCGGATTCGAGCATGAATGGCGGGCCTGTCCCCAGGGGTGGATCGGCGGCCGTGCTCCCGTCGAACTGCCGCTTTTGCCCGATTCCCCGACCCTGCTGCAAACCGGCTGGCTGGCGACCTGGGGACCGAGCGTCGGCGGGACCGCCTGCGTGGACTCGTTCCTCATCGGGGACACCGGGGCCGAACGCCTGACGCCAACCGAGCAATGGCCCCTCGTCAATCTCCGCATCTCCGGCATGGAGGTCCTGGTGCCCAACCTTCTGGAACGGCCCTGGCCTGATTCGAGTCCGCAGTCGTGAACAGCATGATGCGTTTCTGCCTTTTCGACATCGACGGCACCTTGCTGCGCAGCGGCGGCGCGGGCAAAGCGGCGATGGAAGCGTCGCTGGTCGAGGAGTTCGGACTGGAACGGGTCGAAGCCCAGATTCCCTTCAGCGGACGCACCGACCGGGCTATCAGCCGCGATCTGCTCTCCGCCCATCGCATCGAACCGCATGACGACCACATCGCCCGGCTGCTCCGCGGCTATCTGGACCGATTGCCCGATTGCCTGCGGGCCTATCACGGTAAGGTGCTTCCCGGCGTGTGCGAGCTTTTGGATGCGTTGGCAGGTCACGACCGAGTCGGCATCGGGCTTTTGACCGGCAACATCCGCGAAGGGGCACGACTCAAGCTGGAGCACTTCGGCATCTTCCACTATTTCGGCTTCGGGGCCTACGGCGACGAACATCTGGATCGGGATGACGTGGCCCGGGCTGCCTGGGCGGAGGTCCGCCGCCTGGATCCGGCGTGTCGGCCCGAGGACGTCTGGATCATTGGCGACACGCCGCTGGACGTGCGGTGTGCCCGGGCCATCGGAGCGCGGGTCGTCGCCGTGGCTACCGGTTGGCATTCCGGGGAGGAACTTCGCCTCGCCGAACCGGACCTCCTCTTGCCCGATCTGGCCGAGGTTGATTTCCTCATCGGTCGCCTGCTGGAAGCATGAAACCTCCTGAGACTGGTATGAGACTCAGCGGCATGAATGGCAGACATCGCTTGACAGGGATATGTCAATCACGAAAGATCCTTCCACACCGGCCCAAGTCCCATCTACGCGAACTGTGCCGCCGGCGTCGCCACCCGGCCGCCTTATCCGCTCGGGACGCCGTCCCGGCGTGGCTGGGTGTCGGCCCCCTGGCTCGGGATGACCGTCTGGCCCGTGTCGAGGCCGTGCTGCTGGCTGCCGATGAACCCCTGCCGCCTCGTCGCCTCGCCCAGGCCGCCGGACTTGCCGACGCTGCCGAGGCCCGCCGTCTGGTCCGACGCCTCCGACAACTCTACGAAGCGGACGGGTCTGCGTTCCAGGTCGAGGAAATTGCTGGCGGGTACCAGCTGTTGACCCGACCGGAATTCCACCCCTGGCTGCGGAGTCTGCGGCAGAACCAGGAGGAGCTTCGGCTCTCGGCCCCGGCTCGGGAAACGCTGGCGATCATCGCCTATCGGCAGCCGATCATGCGGGCGGACATCGAGGCCATTCGCGGCGTGCAGTGCGGCGAGATGCTGCGGGTCTTGATGGAAAAGGGACTGATCCGCATCGTCGGTCGGCACCCGTCCCTGGGACGGCCCGTGCTTTACGGAACCACCCGCAAATTCCTCCAAGTGTTCGGCTTGCAGGACCTCAAAGAGTTGCCGCGCCTGGCCGAGCTTCAGCCACCGGCCGCGCCGTCGCATTCCCCGGATCGGCCTCGCTAGTGCTTCGGCGAGGTCAGGGATCGCACCCCGTCGGCAATCTGCGGAGATTCGCTCGGAGATTTCCAGGCCAGAAGCAGTTTGCGTTCGAAAACCTTTTCGAAGAGCTTGCCCTTCTGCCGTCCGCCCCACAGATCCACGTCGGGAAGCTGATCGGAGGAAACGAGAACCAGCAGTTGCCGGTCCCGAAGTTCACAGTGCAACTGCGTGATCCGCTGCATGTGGGTCCGGTCCAGGCCGTCCGCCAGGCGGAGCAGAGCGCTGAGGCGGCGAACGGTTTCCTTCTCTTCCGTGTTCAACTTGGCGAAGTTGGCGTGTTTCCGCTTCGGAGCAGCCTTGCGGTGATAGCGGGCGATATTGGCTACGATCTCCCGCTGCCTCGGCGACAGGCCGTGGAAGTTGCCATGCATGATGAGATGATAGCTGTGCAAATGATGCTTCTCGTAGTTGATCAGATAACCGACCTCGTGAAGCAACGCCGCAGCTTCCAGCAGGAGCCGATCTGATTCGGGAAGACCGAGCGGCTCGCGAAGCTGATCGAATAATTGGAGGGCCAGGCGAGCGACGTGTTGGGAGTGCCGATGTTCCGGTCCACAGGCGGCGGCGAACTGCTGCACGCTGGCCAGGGGATCGGCTTTTTCGTCCGTCCGCAGTTTCTTGCCGAAGACCTGACCGATCATTCGCAACAGAAGCCCGTCGCGGATGCCGCGATCATGCACGACTAGCCGATTGACGCGAAGATATTTCAACAGGCGTTCGATGACAATCAGGCCGGCCACGATGATGTCGGCCCGGTCGGCATTCAGCCCGGGAACGGACCGCCGGGCGCGGAGGGGCATGCGACGGAGATTGTCGAGGATGTGCCGGACTTCGCTGCGGGACAACTCATGGCCACCGACGCTGGTGTAGGATTCGCCCCGCATCTTCAGCGAGATGTTGGCCAGTGCCGTGAAGGTGCCCCCTGCTCCGATCATCAGTTGCGGCGTGAAATCGAGTTTGCCGACGATCTCGCGAAACTTCGCCCGCACTTCCCGCTTGAGCTGCTTGATCTCCTCATCGGTGGGCGGGTCGCTGTGCAGGAAGCGTTCCGTCAAGCGAACGGAACCGATGGGCAGCGAAAAGACATCCTCGACGATCCCCTTGGCGGCCAGGATCACCTCGGCGCTGCCGCCGCCGAGATCGACCACGGCCGTATTCTGGCTGCGCAGGTCGAAATGCCGGGCGACGCTGCGGAAGGACAGGAGGCCCTCCTCCTCGGTGGAAATGACCTCGATGTTGAGGCCGAGGCGGTCGCGGACCAGGCGGACGAACTTGCGACGGTTGGCTGCTTCGCGGACGGCACTGGTGGCGATGAGTTCCAGGCGGTCCACGGCGTAGCCTTCGGCGATGGTTTTCATGCGAGCCAGGGTCTCCAGGGCGCGGGCCATCGCCTCGTCGCTGATCCGTCCGGTTTTGGCCAGACCCTGGGCCAGCCGGGTGGTTTCCTTCTCGTCGTCGAGAATGCGATAGGAGCCGTCGGCGGACGCCTCGGCGATCATGAGGCGAATCGAGTTGCTGCCGATGTCGATGGCCGCCAGCCGCTTGTTAGCCGTCTGCCCGTTGCCCTGCGTCATGAACCCTCCCAGGCTGCCAAATCCCGTCCCCTCCCTGGACGATTTCAGCGAGTCGGTCCCGAACCGATGTACTTCTTCAGCCAGCCGAACACCTCGCGATGCCAGACCACTGAATTCGGAGCCTTGAGAATCCAGTGGTTTTCATCGGGGAAATAGACGAACCGCGTCGGCACTCCCTTCTGCCGCAGCGTGTTGTAGTATTCCATCCCCTGCGTCACCGGGACGCGGTAATCCTTTTCCCCATGAAGAACCAAGGTTGGCGTCTTGAAGTTGGCGGCGAGCCGTTGGGCGTTCTGCCGGTCAATCTTTTCCAGGTCGCCGCCCCACGGCTTGGCTCCCAAGGCCCGTTCCCGACCGCGGATCAGATCGCTGGCCATCATGCTATGCCAATTGTACACCCCGGCATGACACACCATCGCCTTGAAACGATCCGTATGCCCATTGAGCCACGCCATCATGTAACCGCCGTAACTGGCCCCGGCGGCAGCCATGCGATTCCGATCAATCCACGGATGCTGCTCGAACCAATCGGTCGCCTTCAGAATGTCGATCATCGGCTTGGTCCCCAGGTCGCCGGTGATCGAATCGGTGAAGTCCTGACCAAACCCCGATGAGCCGTGGAAATTGACGATGCCAATGACCCAGCCCTGCGCCGCCCAAAGCTGCGGGTTCCAGCGGAAGCTGAAGTCACTGTAGATGCCGTTGTGCGGCCCGCCGTGGACCACCTGAACCAGCGGCCATTTCTTGTTCGGATCGAAGTCGGGGGGATAGACGATCCACATCTGCACCGGCCGGTCATCCGCCCCGGAAATGACGACGCTCTCGACCTTGCCGAGCTTCCAGCTCCCGGCCAGTTTGTCGTTGAAACGGTCGATCTGGATCGGCCTGCGCTCCTCGAAGTTCCCGGCGAAGACCGTGGCGGGCAGATCGAAGCTGGTGCGGAGGAACACGGCCACGTCGGCCTTGGCGGCGAAGTCCACAGAGCGTTCGCTGATGCCCGCATAATGCGGTTTCACCGCGGGCGGATCGACGCTGACCAGGAACAGATTCATGTAGCCCTGGTCCTCGACTTCGACCGCCACGCGGCGGCTGTCGGGCAGCCAACGCGGGTTGCCGCAGGACCGGTCCAGATCCTTGGTCAATTCCGTTTTCTGACCCGACTGCCGATCCAGGACCATGAGCCGGGTTCGATCGGCGTAGAAGAATTTGATCGTTTGCCGCAGAAAAGCCAGATGCTTGCCGTCGGGGCTGTACACCGGGCTGGTGTCGTTGGCGGGGTTGTCGTCGGTCAGATTGCGGACTTTGCCGGACTTCAGATCGAGGGCGTAGATGTCGTAGTTGACATCGAGACCGATTTCCTTGACGGAGTCAGCAACGAAGGCCAATTCGGAACCATCGGGGCTGACGTCGTAGTCGTTCGCCGAGGGTTCGTAGGGCGGCAAGGTCAGGCCCGTGCCGTGCAGAAGATTGCGATGCTTGCCGGTTGCCACATCCACGGCAAACACCAGAGGCCGTTTCCCGTCCGCGATCCACTTGTCCCAGTAGCGATAGGTGGCGTCGTCGATGATAAACGCCTTGGATTTGCTTTCCTTCCACTCCTTTTCCTTCTTGACATGAGTTTCGTCATCGGCGTCGGGCCACGTCCAGGCGATGCAGAAAATGGTCTTGGAATCCGCGGACCATTTCAGATGGGCGGGAGCCATCGGCATCTTCGTGAGCCGACGGGCCTCGCCGCCGTCCGGAGCGATGACGTAGATCTGCGGCACCTCATCGCCATCCCGCTTGGAGACGAAGGCGATGTGCCGACCATCCGGCGACCACTTCGGCCCGGAGTTCTTGCCGCGGTAGGTGGTCAACTGCACCTGTCGGCTGCCATCACAAGCCAAAAGCCAGATGTCCGAAGTGTGGTCGTCGGAATCCAGCGTGTAGCTGGAAACCTCGACGGCAGCCCATTTGCCGTCCGGGGAGATGGTTGGCGATCCGACCCGTTTGACCGCCCACAGGTCTTCCACGGTCATGAGCCGCTTGGTTTCTTCGGCATGGGCCGCGGAAACTCCGACCGCCAAGCAGATTGCCAATCCGATCCGCCAGAACCAGGCCCGTTGCATGGTGGCTTCCCCCGAGACGCCGCCTGTCCAAGTGTACCATGCGGACATTCTATGTCGGGGTCAGGAGGGCTTGTCCGGTTTCTCGGGAAAGGGGGAACTTTTGCCGTTAGTGCCCGATGTATTTGGCGTACAGAGTCCGGGCTTTTTCGATGTCGTTGGTGCCTTTGATGATGGCCCGGCCGTCGGGAAAGACCGTGAACTCGTACCCATCCACGGCAAAGCGGAGCATGAAGCGGTTGTAAGTCACAGGGCCTAGCCCCTCCAAATTGCGGCTGAGCTGCTCAAAGTCGAGCCGATCCGCGAGGCGATGGGCGACCTGCACGGCATTTCGACCGCACAGCGTCGTGGTGTGGGAGCCCATTTTGCCTTCCAGCCAGTCGAACTGCCGCCGCTTGCAGCACGGGCAATCGACCTGCTCCTTGAGCCGGGCGATTTTGAAGCTCCGATGAACATTTTCCCAGACATCGAGGAAGATCAGGTTCCGATTGATGAGGTGCGTTTGTCCAGTGAGGATCTTGAAGGCCTCGACCGCCTGATAGCTGGCGATGATACTGATAGCCGGTCCGAGAACCCCGGCGGTCTCACAGGTCGGGGCCATGCCCGGCGGCGGACTGGATTCGATGACACACCGGAGACACGGCGTCTCCCCGGGGAGAATCGTCATGGTCTGTCCGTGGCTGCCGATGCAGCCGCCGTACACCCACGGTTTGCCGAGCTTGATCGCGGCGTCGTTGATAAGGTAGCGGACCTCGAAATTGTCCGTCCCGTCCAGAATCAGGTCGGCGTCGCTTACCAGATCGAGGATGTTGGTGTGGTCGATATCCGTGACCACCGGCTCGATTTCGACCGTGGAATTGATCTTGCGGAGCTTCCGGGCAGCAGCCTCGGCCTTGGGCAGATTGTCGGCCACATCCTGTTCGTCAAAGAGGACCTGCCGTTGGAGGTTGTGGATTTCGATGAAATCGCGATCCACGATGCGGACCCGGCCCACGCCGGCCCGGACGAGGTGATTGGCCAGCACTGTGCCTAATGCACCGACGCCGCACAGCGTCACCCGGCTGGCCAGCAGCTTTCGTTGGCCCTCTTCCCCGATGCCGGAGAATTTCACCTGGCGGCTGTAGCGTTCCAGGATGGCTGCGTCGGCGGGTAGCTCAGTCATGGCAAGGTTCGAGATTTCGAACAAGGTCATGCGACATTTCGTTGAGCGCGAATCAGTCATCCGCCGGCGACGGCGGGGATGATGCTGATCGTGTCGCCGTCTTTCACCGCCGTTTTGAGATTGTCCAGATAGCGGATGTCTTCCTCGTTCAGATACACGTTGACGAAGCGGCGCAGGTTTGGCCCGTCGAAAAGCCGCTGGGTGATGCCGGGATACTGTCGGCCCAAGTCGTCGAGCACTTCCTGAATGGTCGAGCCGCGGGCTTCGACCGTGTCCCTGCCCTCGGTGTGTTGCCGCAAGGGTGTTGGAATCTGAACGACAATTGCCATGGTGATCATCCTCTCAGTACTGAGACGGCACGGAGTCGATCCGGCGTCACAGCAAACGGGCCTCGTGCAGAAACGCCAGCACCAGCACCGAAACCGCCCAGAAGGTGACGACGAAGCTGGTAGCGTCGGCGGCTACGATCCACAGCGGGCGGTTCATGCCCAGACTCTGAAACACGCCGCCGACTCGTCGCCATTGCACGTGCAGGATCAGGCCTAACATCAACAGATACGGCTCCAGCACAAGCCGCAACGCCGCGTTGGCCGGGGCTACGAACACCGCGATGCACGTCTGGGCCACGGCGTACAACACCACCACGGGAACGCTGAACGCGGCCAGCAGATACGTCTGCCGCAAGAGGACACTCGGATCGGTCATGGCGTCTCATCCCACATCCGACGGGCGATCACCTATCATATGACTAGACGCCTGCCGGTTGCAGTTCCTCGGCGGCCTGCCGGACAAGTACGCCATCTTCCGTCACTAGCGGATCGAATTCCTCCAGGCTCGGATTGATAATTGCCGGAGCTTCGAGGAGATCGGCCACGGCATCCTGGGTCTTCAGGCCATTGCCGGTGATGCAGACGACCACCTCGTCATCGCGTCCAATGCGGCCTTGTTCAATCAGTTTGATGGTGGCGGCCAGCGTCACACCGCCCGCAGTTTCCGCGAAGATGCCCGTGGTGCGGGCCAGCAGCGTCATGGCCTCGGCAATCTCGCTGTCTGACGCTTCTTCGCCCCAGCCGCCGGAATCCCGAATGACCTTGGCGGCGAAGTACCCGTCCGCCGGGTCGCCGATGGCCAGCGACTTCGCAATCGTGTTCGGCTTCTTGACTGGGCGATGCGTCTCCCAGTGGTTCTTGATGGCTGTGACAATCGGCGAACAGCCTGCCGCCTGTGCCCCGTGAATCCGCCACGACGTCGCCTCAACCAGGCCCAGCAGGCTCAGTTCTTGAAACGCCTTGGCGATCTTGCCGATCAGGCTTCCCCCGGCCATCGGGCAGACGACATGCTGCGGCAACCGCCAGCCGAGCTGCTCTGCGATTTCGTAGCCCATCGTCTTCGAGCCTTCCGCGTAGAACGGCCGAAGATTGATGTTGACGAAGCCCCAGCCGTACTTGAACGCAATCTGCGTGCACAGCCGATTGACCTGGTCGTAAGTGCCCCGGACGCCGACTAGTCGTGCTCCGTACACGCTGGTGCCAAGAATCTTGGCCCGTTCCAGGTCAGCGGGCACGAGGATGTAGGCGGCCAGGCCGGAGGCGGCGGCGTTGGCGGCGACGCTGTTGGCCAGGTTGCCCGTGGAGGCGCAGCCGACCGTGCGGAAGCCGAACTCCCGGGCCTTGCTCAGGGCCACGGCCACCACGCGATCCTTGAATGACAGCGTGGGGAAGTTCACCGCATCGTTCTTGATCCACAGGGACCGCACGCCCAGTTCTCGAGCCAGGCGCGGAGCCGGGACCAGCGGCGTACCGCCGACTTGTAACCCGACCGTGGGTTCGCCGTCGAGCGGCAGCAGTTCACGGAACTTCCACATCGTCCCGGGGCGAGCGGCCAATTTGTCCCGGGAAATCAGCGGTCGGATGGACTCGTAATCGTAATCCACCTCCAGCGGCCCGAAATCCTCCGTGCAGAAGTTCAGAGGCTGGACCGGATACGCCTTGCCGCACAACCGGCACTTCAGGCCGCGCACTAGGCTATTGAACACAAAACGCTCCCTTCACTCCTGGACTGCTTCGGAGAACAGGCATTAATCCAGAGAGGATGCGAGAGCGAAGCGCAACGATGGGATCGCCTGGCATCTTATCTCTCCCGGCAAGCCGGGCGGGAGTTAGCACCTGACATCGACCGGGCGGCCGACCGGTTGCTGTGGCTTCATCGGGCCCGTCCCTCAGCCACTCTGGATAAGACCAGTTCTGCTTGTCAATGTCGCTGAGAGCGACTATGGATGCGATTGTAGAACACCGCAGTAGGCGTGGCAACCGGAGCGATGCGCGAATCTCGAAGTTTTCTTTGATCGGCCGGTACGCGAAACCATTCGGAGCAGGGGCAATCAGAGATTTGGTAGAGCAGTCGGCCCGACCGCTTGACCAACAGGCCGGTCAACGCTAGATCAACACCACCCCTCCGCGGACGGCGGGGTGGGTGGCCCCGTCGTCTAGAGGCCTAGGACACGGCCCTTTCAAGGCCGCGACACGGGTTCGAATCCCGTCGGGGTCATTCCCTGCTTGTACACTATTCCCTTCCCTTCCAGAACCTGCGGTTTTCTGCGGGAAACTCTCAACCACGCCTGAACCAACGTTCCCTACGCTGCGACATAAAACGGCTTCCTATTGCAGCGCTTTTGCAGCGCTGCGTGGCTTGTACACCTCCCGTCCAGCTTCCCCGGGTTTCAAGCCTGCGCCGAGGTCCTCCGGCGTCACGGTCAGGTAGTGCCGACCCGCCACGGCCACGGTATGCCCGGCCCAATGGGCTACCAGGTGTACAGGATGCTGCTTGGCCCAGTCCGTCACGCAACTGGAACGCAGCACCCGGAAGGGCCGATGCCAGAATACTCCCGCCTGACGCATGAGCTTGTAAACTTGGGTCCGGACGTTGCAACTGGCCCAGTTAGCCGCCTTGGCCCGATACTCGGGCAGATTGACGACGTACTCGGCCCCTTCCTCGGCTAGCTCGAAAGCCTCGGCCAGAATCCCGGCCAACGGGTCAAAGATCGGCACGGTTCTCCAGGGCTTGCCAGCCGAGGCCGTCTTCGGGGAAGTCACGGTCATGCGTCGCTCCGGGAGGTTCACGTCGGCCCAGCGGAGCAGCAACGCCTCGGACGGGCAGCGTAACGCAGCGAACCTGGCCAGGCCGATCAGCACCTTCCACGCAGGCGGGCAGACTTCCAGGAGCTTTCCCACGTCCTCCGCCGAGGCATAGTCCCGACTAAGGCCCGGGCCTTCGCGGAAGGCGTACTTGAGAGCTTCGAAGGGATTGCGCAGAAGGATTCCATCCCGGACGGCAATGGCAAACAGTTGCCGGGCAAAACGTAGTATCCGGCCCACGGTCGGAGGAGCCAGGCCCTCGGCCAAGAGGGCATCCCGCATCGCCTCGGCGTCTCGGAGGCCCACGTCAGTCACGGGCCGGTTGCCGAAGTGGGCGGTCAGGCGGTCGGCCCAGTAGCCGCGAATCTGCTTCGTGGACGGCTTCACGTCGGCCCGGCTGAGGTAACGTTGGGCCAGGTCGGAGACAGTCGGGGCTTGAGCCGCTTCGTCCGTCAGACCCAGCTTGGCCAGCTTCGTCCGCAACTCCGCAGAGATAGTGCCAAGCCAAGCCGCAGTCGCCGACGGCGGAGCTGAGAGGTCTTGGCGTCCGGGTCGAAGAACACGTGATGCAC
>JANWWR010000131.1 GCA_025055835.1 Gemmatales bacterium
CCCAGCGAGACTTTAAGCCTGAAGTGGAGCGACATTGACTTCGTTAACGGCCGCATCACGGTTCCTAGCCCAAAAACTGAAGGCCACGGACGGCCCTATCGGGTTGTGCCGATGTTTGCCACGGTTAAGCCGTTCCTGGAAGACGCCTACGAACTAGCGGAGCCGGGCAGCATCTACATTTTCCCCGATTCATGGCGGAAGCGGGCCTTGGACCGGGGATGCTTATCCTGGGCGCGGCTGAACCTGAGAACGCAATTACTCCGGCTGATTCAACGGGCGGGCCTGGAGCCGTGGCCGAGGTTGTGGCATTCCCTGCGGGCTTCGGCGGAAAGCGACCTAGCGCAAAGCTTCCCGCTTAGCACGGTTGTTAAATGGCTTGGCAACACGCCCAGCATCGCTTTGAAGCACTATGTGGACCCGACGGACGAAGCCTTCAAGCGGGCCTTGGAGTGGAAGCCGGAGGCGGCGCAGATTCCGGCGCAGCAGACGCAGGAACTATCGCGCAGGGAGTTGAACAGCCGATCAGATAGGCCTTCGGAATCTGCTGAAAAACCGCGGGTTATCGCAGCATCAGGCATAGTGTACAAATGTCAGGCGGAGGGAGTGGGATTCGAACCCACGGTGAGGTTGCCCTCACAACGGTTTTCAAGACCGTCGCCTTAAACCACTCGGCCATCCCTCCGAAAAGATCGCGAACCACTGTCGCAGCGCCGGGCCAGAAGGCCCCATTTCCAAGGCTTCGCTTCGTTGCCGGGGTGACTTACCAAACCAGGCCCTTGCGTCCCGTGCTGTCGTCAATTATCGTGACGGCCAATCGCCCGTTGTAGGAAGTCTAGCCGGATACGGGGTCACGAGCAAGGCCGTGGACCCGCCACCCACAGGCATGGCATCCCCATACGGGCGAGAGGGTATCTGGGAGGAGCCACCATGCGTTTCGCGCTGCTGGACAAAGGTTGGTTCGCGGGCCTGATGCTCGTTTTTTTCGGGCTGTGCTCGGGGCCGATTGCGGGCCAGACCGAGCCGAGCCTGCCGCCGCCGACCGGCGATAAGATCGTGCCGCCGGGAGCGAAGCTGGAGCGGCTCTTCACCCGCACCGCGCCGATCCGCGGCGGACTGACTGAAGGCCCGGCCGTCGCACCGGACGGCTCCGTGTATTTCACGGACATTCCCATGGGCAGCGATAAAGGCATGATCCTGCGCTTCGATCCTAAGACCGGCCAAACGACGGTGTTTGCGGCTGACAGCGGCAAAGCCAATGGCCTGATGTTTGATGCCGACGGTCATTTAATCGCCTGCGAGGGAGCCGATTATGGAGGTCGGCGGTTAGCGCGCTATGACATCAAGACAGGCAAAAGCATCACGATCACCGACCGCTTTCAGGGCAAGCGTTATAATGCTCCGAACGATCTGGTCATTGACCGCAAAGGGCGGATTTATTTCACGGACCCGCGCTACCTCGGCCATGAGCCGCGGGAACTGGACCTGCGGGCGGTTTACCGCGTGGATCCCACGGGCGAGGTGCATCAAATCATCCGCGATGTGGAGAAGCCCAATGGTATTGCACTAAGCCCGGATGAGCGGACATTATACGTGGCCGATCATAATAACGGCACGGATCAGATCGACCCGTCCGCGCCACCGCCGGAGCCAGGGGCCATGAAGGTGTATGCCTATCCGCTCAATGAACAGGGCTTTGTCAGCGGCCCACGGCGGGTCCTGGTGGATTTTGGCAAGGAGGCTGGTTGCGACGGCATGGCGGTCGATGCCGAGGGGCACATCTATCTCACGGTCCGCAGTCCCCGTCGGCCCGGTGTCCTGGTCATTGATCCGCACGGCAAGGAAGTGGCGTTCATTCCCACGGGACCGTCGCAGCCCGGCTCGGCCAATCCCGTCGGTTTGCCAAGCAATTGCACGTTCGGCATCGGCGAGGATGCACGGACTCTTTATGTCACGGTGGATACGAGTTTGTATCGAATTCGTTTGAAGGTTCCTGGATTGAAAAAGGTGTTTGAGAAGTGAGTGACCGGGAGGATTACGCCTCCCGCTCGCCGGCAATGCGATGAACAGGCTGGCTGACGCTCGCCGACCTCAGGCGATCAGGTCGTGGATCGGTTCGGCACCTTCGACGCCGACGAGTTTCTGATCCAGGCCGCCGTAGAAGAACGTCAGGCGATTGGGGTCCAGACCCAGCTGGTGCAGGATGGTCGCGTGCAATTGCTTGACGTGGGTGCGTTTCTCGACGGCGGCGTTGCCCAGTTCGTCGGTGGCGCCGTAGCTGATGCCGCCCTTGATGCCTCCGCCTGCCAGCCACACCGTGAAGCCGTAAGAATTGTGATCCCGTCCGGAGCCTTGGGCGTACTCGGCTGTCGGCTGGCGACCGAACTCGCCGCCCCAGACGACCAAAGTGGAATCCAGCAGGCCGCGTTGCTTGAGGTCCTGAAGCAGCCCGGCGATGGGCTTGTCCGTATTGCCGGCGTGTTTGCCGTGGTTGGCAACGACATCGGTGTGGGCGTCCCAGTTGTCGTCATTATGCGCACCGCCGGAGTAAATCTGGATGAAGCGGACGCCGCGCTCCACCAGCCGACGGGCCAGCAGGCACTTGCGGCCGAAATCCGCCGTCCGCGGGTTGTCGATGCCGTACAGGCTGAGCGTTTTGGTCGTCTCCCGCGAGAAATCCACGGCCTCCGGCGCGTGCTGCTGCATCTTGAAGGCGAGTTCGTAGCAGGCGATCCGAGCAGCCAGTTCGCTGTTGAAGGTCCGTTCGCTCTGGTGTTCCTCGTTCTTCTGCCGGAGCCGATCAAGCAGACGCCGCTGGGCGTCGCGGGTCAGGCCAGGGGGCGGTTCGAGATCGTGGATCGGCGTGCCGTCGGCCCGCAGAATCACGCCCTGGTACGCCGCGGGCATGTAGCCGCTCGACCAGTTCTTCGGCCCGCTGATGGGTCCGCCGGTCTTGTCGAGCATGACCACAAAACCGGGCAGGTTCTCGTTCTCCGAGCCGAGGCCGTAAGTCACCCACGAGCCAAGCGACGGATGGCCGCTGAGGATCCGACCGCAATTCATCATCAACAACGCGGAGCCGTGGATCGGTGACTCGGCGTACATCGAGTGAATGAAGGCGATGTCGTCCACGCACTGGCCGATGTGCGGGAAAATCTCCGAGACATACTTGCCGCACTGACCGAACTGCTTGAAGCGGAAGCGCGGCCCGACGACTCGGCCTTCGTTACGATGTCCGGCCCGACCGAAGGTCTTGATCGGAATCGTCTTGCCATCCAACTCGAAGAGCTTGGGCTTGTAGTCGAAGGTATCCACCTGGCTTGGGCCGCCGTACATGAACAGGAAAATGACACTTTTCGCCTTGCCGGGAAAATGGCCCGGTTTCGGAGCCAGGGGATTGCGGAAGGGTGTAACGCCGTCGGCGGCCACCGACTGCCGAGCGAAGAAAGCGTCGTCGAGCAGACCGGCCAGGGCGGTGGCGACGAAGCCGCCTCCCGCCTGCCACAGGAATTCCCGCCGGGTTCGACCGCAGAATTGTCGGGAATCGGTCATGGTCGCCTCGCTGTTCTCGCTCCATCCACCGGCTGTCGACCCGGTGTCAATCCAGATAGACGAATTCGTTCGTGTTCAACTGCATCAAACAGAACCACCGAAGCGCTTCCGCCTCGCCGATGCCGTGCCTGGTCCGCAGATCGGCGATGAGGGCCAGGTCGTCGGCGACCTCCCGTTCGCTGGGTTCTCGGCCGGTGGTCAGACGGATGGCCCGACGGACCTGGCCGGCCAGGTCGTTGGGCACTTCACGGCGGAGCCGGTCGGCCAGGTGGCTTGCCTGCTCGTTTGTGAACGCGCCGTTGAGCATGCCCAGCGATTGCGTCGGCACCGTGGTCGTGTAGCGAACGGGGCAGCTGTTATCGGTGTCGGCCAGATCGTGTTGATTGAGGATCGGCAGCAGCAGGGAGCGCTTAACGTAGACGTAGATGCTGCGGCGCGATGCCTCCTCGGGAGACGACTTGCCCCAGCCTTCGCCGGGCCGGGACTGACCGGCCAGCACTTCGCGGGGAATGGGCGGATAGATGCTCGGCCCGAATTGCCGGAGATTGAGTTTGCCGCTGACGGCAAGCATGGCGTCGCGGATTTCCTCGGCGGTGAGCCGACGCATGGGGAAGCGGCTGAACAACTCGTTGTCCGGGTCGCGTTGCAAGGCCTCCGGTCGGGTCCGCGAGGCCATGCGGTAAGTGTTCGACGTGACAATCAGCCGATGCATGCGCTTGATTCGCCAGGCGTCGGACGGGTCGGCGGGGCGAACCAACTCGTCGGCCAGCCAATCGAGCAGTTCGGGATGCGTCGGCTTGCTGCCGTACTTGCCGAAGTCGTTGGAACTGGCGACGATGCCCCGTCCGAAGTGATGCTGCCACAGCCGATTGACCAGCACCCGCGCCGTCAGCGGATTGTCCGGCGAGGCGATCCAGTCAGCTAGCACGAGACGACGACCCGACGTCCTGGCACCGGGCGGAATGGTCGGCAGCACCGGGTCGGAAAAGCCCAGCACGGCCGGATAGCCCGGTTCGACGGCGGGACCTTTGGCGTGCGGATTGCCGCGGATGAGAACATGGGTGGGTGGTGGCGGCACCAGGCAGTTGTTGATCGACAATGCCATTTCCCGCGGCGGCAAGGGCAACTTCCGCAGGGCTTCCCGATCCTTGAGCAGCCGTTCGTACTCCTGGCGACGCGGTTCGTCGAGGAACATCGGCACTTTCCTGACGACCTGGGGCCGGTCGATGCCCTCGGCGGCCCGCTGATCTTCCGCCGGCATCTTGCGGATGGCTTCGTCCTCGATGTCGGTCAACAGCCGGGTCAATTCCTCGATCCGCTGGGTCCGCCGATTCAGTTCCGCTTCGTAGAGCACCCGTCTGGCCCGGGGCGTGATGTCGGTTTGATTGAATTTCGAGGTCACATCCCGTGTCAGGCTGAAATGCGGCACATCGCGGAAGAAGGCGAGGAAGCGGTAGTAGTCCGTCTGCGGCAGCGGATCGATCTTGTGATCATGGCAGCGGGCGCAGTTCATGGTCATGCCGAGGAACACCTGGCACGTTGTCGCCACGATGTCATCGAGACCGTCGAACTTGGCCATCTCCAGATCGACCGGCTCATCGTCCCACAGGCCGAGGCGATAGTAGCCGGTGGCGACGATGGCCTCGGCGATCTCGGTCTCGTCTCGGCCTTCCTGTTCCCAGCGGTGAGCGAGTTCGTCTCCGGCCAACTGCTCGCGGATGAAGCGGTCGAACGGTTTGTCCGCATTGAAACTGCGAATGACGTAATCGCGGAACCGCCAGGCGTTCGGCTTCGGGCCGTCTCGTTCGTAGCCGTTGGTCTCGGCGAAGCGGACCAGATCGAGCCAATGTCTGGCCCACTTTTCGCCGTGCTGCGGACGGGCCAGAAGGTCATCCACGAGCCGTTCGTAGGCATCGGGGGCCGCATCACGAACGAAGGCGTCCACTTCCTCGGGCGTCGGAGGCAGGCCGAGGAGATCGAAGTAGAGCCGACGGATGAGCGTGACGCGGTCCGCTTCCGGGGCCGGTTCCAAGCCGGCCGCTTCCAGTCGAGCCAGAATGAAGGCGTCAATCGGATTGCGGACCCACTCGGCCTGGCGGACCTGGGGAACAATCGGCCGACGCACCGGCTGATAGGCCCAGTAGCTGCGATCCGCAGGAGAAGGCCCGGGCTGACCGTGATCGGCCTCGGCCTTCGGATCAGACGGCATGGGCAGACCGCGTTCGACCCAGCGGGTCAGGATGGCGATCTTGTCTGCTGGCAGCTTGCCGGTGGGCGGCATTTCCAGCCCGTCGCGGTAGTTGACCGCTTGAAGCAGCAGACTTTCGGCGGGCTTGTCGAGGTCCACCGCGGGGCCGAGGTCGCCGCCCTTGAGAATCGCCGTCCGGTTCGTCAGCCGCAGACCACCGCGGACCTTCTCCCCGCCGCCGTGACATTTCCAGCAATGCTCCTTCAGCAGCGGTTCGACCTGCTTGGCGTAGAAGTCCAGGTCCTCGGAAGAAAAGCGAGGGGCTGAAGCGGAGGGTTGCTGCGGTTCGGCGGCGAGCCGGGCATCGGTCCCGACCACGGCGAGGCAGGCGGCGACGAACAGCACACCCACGCCAGCCCATCCGGGACGTTTTGCCGTCGCGCCGCCGAGTTGCGGTCGGGTCGCTGTGCCGTTCACGAAACCGACTCCCCTTTTGATCACGCCAGCAATTCGGTAATGACCCGGGCCGGTTCGACGCCGGTGAGCCGCTGGTCCAGACCCTGATAGCGATAGCTGAAGCGACGATGGTCGAAGCCGAGCAGATGAAGCAGGGTGGCGTGCCAATCGCGGATATGGCACGGATCCTTGATGATGTTGTAGGAAAACTCGTCGGTTTCCCCGTAAATGGTGCCGCCCTTGAAGCCGCCGCCGGCCATCCACATGGTGAAGCAGCGGGGATGGTGGTCCCGGCCGTAGTTGTCCTTGGTCAAGGTGCCCTGCGAGTAGATGGTCCGTCCGAATTCGCCGCCCCAGATGACGATCGTGGAATCAAACAGGCCGCGGCTCTTGAGGTCCTGAATCAGGCCGTAGCAGGGCTGGTCCACGTCGCGACACTGATCGGGGAGCCGACCGGCGGCGTTGGCGTGGGTGTCCCAGTTGTTGTGGTAAATCTGCACGAACCGGACGCCGCGTTCGATCAGCCGACGGGCCATCAGCACGGTGTTGGCGAAGGTTCCGGGCTTGCGGGCGGCTTCGCCATAGAGCTTGAAGGTGCTTTCCGGCTCGCTGGAGAGGTTGGTCAGTTCCGGCACGCTGGTCTGCATGCGGAAGGCCATTTCATATTGCTGAATGCGTGTCCGCGTCTCCTCGTCGCCGACCGAGGCGAAGGTCATCTCGTTGAGTTCCTTAAGAGCGTCCAGGGTTCGGCGACGGATGTCGGAGGAGACACCCGGGGGATTGTTGATGAACAGGATCGGGTCGCCGGTGGTGCGGAAGGACACGCCGGCATGTTCGCCGGGCAGATAGCCCGCCTGCCACAGCCGAGCCGAGATCGCCTGCACCTGCTCCGTGTTGGTGGGCTGGGCGACCAGAACGACGAACGTGGGCAGATTGTGGTTGAGCGAGCCGAGGCCGTAGGAAACCCACGCCCCCAGACAGGGCCGGCCCGTGACCTGGTTGCCGGTCTGAATGTAGGTGATGGCTGGCTCGTGGTTGATGGCCTCGGTGTGCATGCTGCGGACGAAGCAGAGGTCGTCCACCATCTTGGCGGTCCAGGGCAGCAGTTCGCTGACCCACATGCCGCACTGGCCGTGCTGGGCGAACTTGAACTTCGACGGCGCGATGGGGAAGCGGGCCTGGCCGGAGGTCATGGTCGTCAGCCGCTGACCCATGCGGACGGAATCGGGCAGGTCCTTGTCGAACCAGTCGGCCATTTTGGGCTTGTAGTCGTAGAGGTCCATCTGGGCGGGACCGCCGACCATGTGCAGGTAGATGACGTGCTTGGCCTTGGGCGGATGATGCAGTTGCGGCTTGCTGGAGCCGTTTTGGGCGCGGGCTTTTTCCTCTTCGAGAAGCGAGGTCAGGGCCGCCCAGCCGACGGCGTGGGAGCCGAGCTTGAAAAAGTACCGCCGCGTGATGTTCCGCTTGTATTCTTCAAAGAGGTCCATGATCCCCCCTCCGTTTTTTGTTTTGCTTGTGCTGAAACCAGAGGGCTGACGCCCTCCGCTCGCCGTTGGGCACCCCGAGAGCTGACGCTCTCGGCTCGCCGTATTTACCAATGTTCTTGCACGGCGAGCGGCCAGCGTTAGCTGGCCGGTCGCCGTCGCTGTCTTACACCGGAGGGCTGACGCCCTCCGCTCGCCGGTGCGATGTTGCTAACGCCCTCCGCTCGTCAATTCACAGCGATCCCCGCCAGATTAACAGCGCGTTCTTCTGCCTCTCAAGAACATACCGCATCGCCGCGTGCAGGTGATCCTCCGTTTTCACGACCCTTGCCGAGCCGGATCTGCTCCACCACGACCCGCCGCAAGGCTTTCCGCAAACATGGTTCAAGCAGCGAGAACCGTAACTCTTGAAATCGCGCAAAAGCGTTGTGGGTTCCGGATCGCCCTTCACGCCAAGGATCAGATGCACATGCGTCGGCAAGATTGCCGCAGCAAGCAAGCTCCAGCCACGCCAGCGAGCTGTTTCAAGGAACTGAGCCAGCAACGGGGCGGCCTGCTCTTTACTCAGAATGACACCGGGGCCTTTCATCATCTGCACAGCATATCTTTGCAGGGCCGGCATGTTGGCATCCACCGGAGTTCCTGGGACGTTGTGGATTTCCTGTCTGCCCGTGCGATCCCGGACGGGGCTGACAAAACCGCGTTTGTCTCCGGGAAGCCAGGAGCCGTAGGTGTGCCAGGTGAGGAGCCAAATGCGGTCCATTGCAAGTTGTCTCACACCGGGAGAGCTTACGCTCTCCGCTCGCCTGTGCAACGCTGTCCGCTCGCCGTTGGGCACCGGAGAGCTTACGCTCTCCGCTCGCCGTATTTACGATTGTTCCTACGGGGCGAGCGGCCAGCGTTAGCTGGCCGGTCGTCGTCACTGTCTTACACCAGAGGGCTGACGCTCTCCGCTCGCCGCCTAAATCTCCCCTTGCTCGAAGCCAAGCTACTTATTCAGCACCTCGTCGAGGTTGAGCATCTGATTGACCGTCATCGTCCAGGCGGCCAGCGTGGCCGGGTCCAGGGTCGCGTCCGCCGGCATCTCGCCGAAGGCGATCAGCTTACGGGCCTCGTCCTGGTGATCCTGATAGTGCGTCATGAGGTCCCGCAGCAGTCCTTCAATCACCGCCGACTCCTCGGGCCGCAAGGGCCGAATCAGCACCCGACGAGCGATGTAGTCGAGCCGACGGGCTGTCGTGTCGCCGCCCTCCTTCAACGCCTTTTCCGCCAGCACCCGGGCTGCCTCGACGAACTGCACGTCGTTGAGCGTCACCAGGGCCTGAAGCGGTGTATTGGTCCGCTCCCGGCGCATGACGCAGGTTTCGCGGTTGGGGGCATTGAGAATCTCCATCGAGGCCGGCGGCGCGGACCGCTTCCAGAACGTGTACAGGCTTCGCCGATAAAGGTTCTCGCCCTTGTCCTGCTGGTAGTTCCGGGTATTGCTGCCGATCATCGCCACCGCCTCCCAGACGCCCGGCGGCTGATACGGCTTGACGCTCGGCCCGCCGATCTTGCGGACCAGCAAGCCGCTGGCGGCCAGGGCGTAGTCCCGGATCATCTCCGCGTCCATGCGGAACCGCGGACCCCGAGACAGCAGCCGATTCTCCCGGTCCTTCTCCAGCTTCTCCGGCGTCGTCACGGCGGCCTGGCGGTAGGTCGAACTTGTCACCATGAGGCGGAACAGCCCCTTGACATCCCAGCCCGATTCGCGGAACTGGACGGCCAGCCAGTCCAGCAGTTCGGGATGCGACGGCAGCTCACCGGCGATGCCGAAGTCGTGGCTGGTCTTCACCAGTCCCGTGCCGAAGACTTCCTGCCAGAACCGGTTGACCTGGACGCGGGCCGTCAGCGGGTGCTCCGGCAACAGCAGCCAGCGGGCGAAGCCGAGCCGGTTCTTCGGAAAGTCGGCGGGGAACGGTGGCAGGAACGACGGCGTGTTCGGCTTGACCGGATCGCGGCGTTTGTCGTACTCGCCGCGAAACAGCACATACGCCATCGGCTCGCTGTTCTTCTCCTGCATGACGTGGGCGACCGTGCCCCGGTTCTTGATCGCCGCTTCTTCCGCCTGGAGCGCCTCCACGCGACCCGTCAATTGCTTGTACACGTCATCCTTGGTCACCAGCCACCAGGAGTACAGTTCCTCGGTTTCCTTGTCGGTCCGCTGTTCGGCGGGCTTGGCGAGCAGTTCGGCGGCGCGATGGTCCTTGGCCAGGTAGAGCACCTCGCCGGGTTCCAGTTTGCGGGTGTAAATCCGCAGGTCGTAGATGCCGAACCCGTGCAGCTTCGCGCTGCCGTGCCGCTGGCCGATCTTGAACGGCACCGTGGTCCGCGTCGTGGACTTGAGTTGATTGACCTCGGCGTTGGTCTTCTGCTCCTCGCCGTTGACGTAGATCTTGATGCCGTTGGCCGTGCCGGTGCCGTCATAGACCGCGGCCACGTGATACCATTTGCCCTGCTGCAAGGGATTCTGGGAGACCACTTTGACCGCGTCGTCGGGCCAGCGATGGATGACGTGCATGCCGATGCGGCGGTTCTGCACCCACAGGTCCCAGCCGCGGAAGGCATTGCCATCGTCCATGCGGGCTACGATCGCTCCGCTGACATCCCCCTGGGGGATGAAGACCCAGGCCGCCACCGCAAACGGCGTGGTGCGGTCGAAGTCGCCGACGTCCGGCAGTTCCGGGGCCGGTCCTTCCTTGATGCGGAAGGCCTTGCGGCCGTCCCGCTGCAACTCCCAATCGAAGCCGGTACCGTGGATCACGGAGCGCTCGGCGTCACCGACCACGGCGCGGATCGCCTCGCCCTCGCCTTCCTGGAGCGGAACGTGCAGGGCAAGTCCCTGTCTGGGGGATTGCCGAAGCAGATCTTCCGGCTTGATGGAAGCCACCCATTTCTGGAAATCGTCCTTGCCGTTCTTCTTGCGATCCTCGACAGCCTTGCGGGCGTCAGCCAGTTCGGGACCGAGGGCGTCCCAGCGGGCGCGGTCTTCCGGCCGAGGCACGACCACGATGGGCGGCGTGTCCTTGATGTTGCCGTCCATTGCTCCCTGCGTCGTGTTGTTGAAAAACGCCGCGACCTCGTAGAACTCCTTCTGCGTCATCGGGTCGAGCTTGTGTTCGTGGCACACCGCACAGCCGGCGGTCAGACCCATCCAGACCTGGGAGGTTGTCTCCACCCGGTCGCGGGTGTACAGGACCAGGTATTCCTCGGGAATCACGCCGCCTTCGTTGGTCGTGATGTTGCAGCGGTTGAAGCCCGTGGCGATTTTCTGTTCCAGGGTCGGATTGGGCAGCAGATCACCGGCCAGCTGCTCGATGGTGAACTGATCGAAGGGCATGTTCTGGTTGAAGGCCCGGATCACCCAGTCGCGGTAGGACCACATTTCGCGGTAGTTGTCGAAGTGGATGCCGTGAGTGTCGGCATAGCGGGCGGCATCGAGCCAGTAGCGGCCGCGGTGTTCGCCCCAGTGCGGCGATTTGAGGAGCTTGTCCACGAAGCGCTCGTAGGCATCCGGGGCGGGATCGTTGACGAAGGCCTCCACGTCGGCGGGGTCGGGCGGCAGACCGATGAGGTCGAGGCTGAGCCGGCGAGCCAGCGTGTAGCGGTCGGCTTCGGGGGCCGGTTGCAGGCCGCGCTTTTCCAGTTCTGCGAGGATAAAGGCGTCAATCGGATTGCGAACCCACTGGGGATTTTTGACCGTCGGGATCGGCGGACGCTTGGGCGGAATGTAGGACCAGTGCGGTTCGTATTCGGCCCCTTCGGCAACCCAGCGCTTGAGAAGGTTCTTCTGCTCCTCGGTCAGCCGCTTGAAGCTTTTGACCGGGGGCATGATCTCGTTTTCATCGGTGGAAAAGATGCGTTCGATGAGCGGACTTTCGTCGGGCTTGCCGGGGACGATGGCCCCTTGCATGGCGTCGTCGCGGCGGTCCAGCCGCAGACCGGCCTTGCGGGCGGCACTGTCGGGACCGTGGCAGGCGAAGCAGTTCTCCGCGAGAATGGGCCGGATGTCCCGATTGTATCGGAGCTTCTCCTCGCCATACGCCGAATTCCGGGCCGAGAAGATCGCTCCGCACAACGCCACCAAGGCGATCAGAGTGCGACCTCGGTCTGTCATGGTTCACCCACGCTTTCCGTCGTAACCGCGATGCCGACGCGGTTTGAAGCACAAAGGCGGGAAATTGCCTGCTGTCAGGGCGGGTTGATCCGTTTGCCAAAAGTCATCTTAGCGGTCCTGGAACCCACTCGCAAGACGGTAGTTCGCTGACTTTTTCGCAGTTGCGACGGAGGGAAAACGGCTTTTGCCGATCGGGGCAGGCCTCTGCCCAATCAACCCTTGAATCTGGACTCAGTTTCGCAGCTTCTTAGGAATCGCTTATGCCTGTGCCGTTTGCCCAGGCCGTAAAGTTTGCCCAGGCCATACAACCGTTTCGGTCGGGCCAAATGGCGGGCCTCCAGGGGCGGGCTGGACGGTTTCTTTCCAGCGGTTATAACCTACGCTTCCTTCCGGATGCATCGGTCGGCTGGATGGTCGGCCTTCGCCGGGTGCGCCGTCGGGAGGGATGATTCCGGATCACGGAGGGGCGGTCATGAAAAACCTGCTGGCACTATTGGCCGCGGTCGTCATCATCGTTCTGGTTGTCGGCTATTTTCTGAACTGGTACAGCATCGTCGGCATCGAGAACCAGAGCGGAGGCCACCGCCTTCAGATCGACGTCAACACCGACAAGATCAAGGCCGATCTCAAGCGCGGCAAGGAAAAGCTCAAGGAAACCTGGGAAGATTTCCAGGAACTGCCGGACCACGCCAAGACCCCGGCGGAGATGCCTGCCTGGCCCAAGACCAACGGCGAAAAACCGGCCGCCAAAATCGAGGCGGGACCGGAGAAGCCCTCCGATCCCGCCAAGCTGAAGATTCCGCCGATTCCGTTCTGAGTTCCTACTGGATCCGCGACCAGTACACCACCGGGGCAGGCAGTGTCTCGTTGTCGATCACGTTGTCCTGTCGCGGATCCAAACCCGGGGCGAACTGCCGCAGCCGACCCACGTTCGGTTGTGGCGGCGGGGTCGGACTCGGCGTCGGCGAGGCGACGGCACTGAGATATCGCATCGTCGCCCGGAGCATCCACTGCTCTAAGACCGAGCGATCGATGATGGCAAAGTAGCGGTGCCGCAGTTCCGTCCCGTCCTCCCGGCCGATCTCCTTGGGCCGGTTATTTGCATCCTGCTGGAACCGCCCGTTGGCGTCCACCTCGAAGTAGCCGACGGTGATCCACACGGCGAAGCAGTTACTCCGCACGGTCACGTTGTTGAACACCTTGCCCAGGGCCTCGGACCTCACCCACGGATGGGCATTACTTGCCACGGCCGTCAGCGGCTCGAAGAGCAGGCCGACGTTGGTGACGTTGTTGGGCCGCAGGATGGTGTCCTGCACCCCGGCTCCGATCTCGTACTGGTAGTCGCCGTTGGGAACATGACCCGTGGCCAGGCTGCGGAACGGATTGCGGTTGCGCGACTGGATCATGGACTGGTACATGACGTCCACGTCGTTGGCGTTGAAGAAGTTGGCTGGCATCGAGTTGAACAGGCAGTGGAAGATTTCGGGGTCGTTGACGGTGTTCAGATTGATCTTGCCGGGCACCCGGCCGGTCATGAACGGCACCACAACTGCGGCGTTATTGCCGTGAGGCAATCGGAAGTAGGCCGTGATGACCCGGGTAATCGGATTGATGGCCTGAACGCGGATCGTCTCCTGGGTCGCAGTGCCCGG
>JANWWR010000163.1 GCA_025055835.1 Gemmatales bacterium
CCGACGGGCCAGGTTCCACGTCAAGGAAGGCGACCGCGTGCTTTTCTCCAGCTGGGCTGGAAGCGAGGTTCACCTGGACGGAGACGAATACCTCATCATGACCGAGGATGACATCCTGGCCGTCCTGACCTGAGCCGTGATCCGCTCTGCCGCTTAAAAGTTCAGTCGTCGAACTGATACGGAGGCCGACCCAGACTCGGATCGTCGTCCAGAGCACCGAAGACTTCCAGCCAACGCTTCTGTTCGGCTTCCGAGAGAGGCTGACGAGTCTCCTCCCCTGGCTGCTTTTTCGCCCCAGGTCGGGAGCTGCGGGCTGAGGTCGGCGGCGAGTTAGGAGGTGAACGGGACACCGCTTTCGCTCGCAGGTCATCCACCCAGGCGGGCCAACCGTGGCGATTGCGCTGCCCCGGTTTCTGCTCCAGCCAGTCGAGGAACTGCTCGCACTTCATGGCCACGGCTCGACAGCGGCGGGCCGCCTGAAACAGGCGATTATCGTCAGACACGACGATGACCCGTCTCGGCCGCGGCAGGTTGCGTAAGGTTTCCTCGATGACATCGTCGGCCTGTTCACGCGGGTGGCTGACGAAGCACAGCCGGATGCCGTGAAGCACGGTTTCCGAACTCAACTCGGCGCGAGGCTGGGAGCAGTCGAAGACAAGGGTAATGTTTGCATCCAGACCTGGCAGGGACCGGGCCAGGAACTCCGCCAGCCATTCCCGGCGAAGCTGCAAGGCCCCTGAACCGCGAAGGTAGCGCATCCGACCCAGAGCGTGCAACAGGTTGTAGCCGTCCACGAGGATTTGCATGCCATCCCGAATCATAGGACGACCTGCCCTGCGAAATCCAGCTTTGAGCAGAACTGCCTCTGTCGTAGTCAGGTCGGCTTCAACGCCCTTGGCTGAGGGCGCGTCGGCTGATAACCTAGAAAAGTCCAGTCCGACGGCCCGTCGAGGTGCCCTGTATGAATCCGAAGGAAGCCGATCAAAGCCCGGTCATCGAAATCGAACGGCACGGCGACATCGCCATCATCACTCCCGCCAGCGAGGTCGAGTCCATGAGCTGGGAGTTGATGCCATTGGCGGCGGAGATCGTCTTGGCTCCTTTGAAGCGAGAGCCGGCTTCCGCCGTGATCGTGGACCTAAGCCGGGTCACTTTCTTCGGTTCCATGTTTCTCTCGCTGTTGCTGCGCTGCCATACACTGGTGAAACAGCAAGGAGGCGAAATGGTGATATGCAATGTATCCGATCAGGCTCAGGATCTCCTGCGTCTGACCAACCTCGATACGTTGTGGGCCTTGTATGACAGCCGGGAAGAGGCGATAGAAGCCCTGTCGTGATCAGGCGAAACCTGCCCAGCCGGTGTGCCGCTGCCAACCGATCTGCTGTTCAGCCGGTTTTCAAGTATCTTAAGTAGGCGACAGACATTCCGCCTGCCGAAAAGGGCAGGATCGGGAGGTTGATGCGATGTCCGGTTCTTCGGCCGAAGGCCGACCTTTCCATCTGGCGCATGAAGATGCTGTCCCGGTAACGCCGGAAGACGCCAGGACGCAGGTCAGCGTCGAACAGTTGGTCCAGCAGATCAAGGAGACCGCCGACAAGTTCATCCGCGACAAAGCCAGCCGGGGCGATCTGAAGATGCTGGCGACCGCCCTGAGGGAACTGCGTTACGCTCTGAAAGTCTTTGCCCCGTATCGCCATCGCCGCAAGGTAGCGATCTTCGGCTCGGCCCGGACGCCGCGAAGCAGTCCGACCTACCATCAAGCGGTGGCCTTCGGCCGACGCATGGTAGAGGCCGGGTTCATGGTCGTGACCGGGGCCGCCAGCGGCATCATGGAGGCAGGCCACGTCGGAGCCGGGGTCGAACACAGCCTCGGCGTCAACATCCTGCTGCCGTTTGAGCAGGAGGCCAACCCGATCATCGCCGGAGATGGCAAGCTCGTCCATCTGAAATACTTCTTCACCCGCAAGCTGATGTTCGTCAAGGAAAGCGATGCCATCGCTTTGTTCCCCGGCGGTTTCGGCACGCTCGACGAGGGCTTCGAGGTGTTGACGCTGGTGCAGACCGGCAAAAGCCACATGTTCCCGATCGTCATGCTGGAAGAACCCGGCGGCGATTACTGGGCACGCTGGTTCGACTTCATCCACGGCGTGCTTCTCAAACGCGGCTTCATTTCCGAACCGGATTTGTCGCTGTTCAAGATCACCACGTCCCTTGATGAGGCCGTTGAGGAGATCCTCGGCTTTTACCGCAACTACCACAGTATGCGCTACGTCGGGGAGCGGCTGGTCTTGCGGCTGCAAAAGCCTCTGCCGGACGAGGCTTTGGCTCGTATCCAGCGTGAATTCGCCGACATCCTCGCCGGTGGCACGTTCGAACAGACGGGACCGCTTCCCGCGGAAGCGAACGAAAGCCACCTCGCCCACTTGGCCCGGCTACGGTTTCGCTTCGACCGCAAGAGTCTGGGCCGGTTGCGTCAACTGATCGATTTCGTCAATCGGGCCGTCTGAGCGACTTTCCGACGCTGGCGGACACCCATTCCGCGTGATAAAAGAGGGTCATGACCGCATCCTGGTTTCGTCGAAACGTGCGCTGGCTGATCCTCGGATCAGGGCTTGCAACACTAGCCGGGGCCTTGGCTTGGCTCAACCGGGACAGGCTCCTTCCCTCCCCCTCGGCAACGACGTTGCGCTTCGATCCGCCGCCGCTCACCGAAAGCCCGTACCTCAATACGAAACCGAATGCCCATTACGTCGGCAGTGCGGCTTGCGTCGAATGTCATCGCAGCAACCACGCTTCGTACCTGCTGACGCCCCACAGCCGAGCTTTGGCCGACCTCGATCCCCAAGCCGAACCTCCGGATAAAACCTTTGAGCATCCGGCCTCCCGTCGGGCCTACCGGGTGTATCGCCGAGATGGACGCATGCATCACGAGGAAACTCTGCGGGACGGTCAGGGACGCGAAGTCGTGCGGGTGGACCTGCCGATCCGCTTTCTCATCGGCTCCGGGCATTTTTGTCGCAGCTACTTGGCTGAAGTCGAGGGGTTCCTGTGCCAGTCGCCGCTCACCTGGTACGTTTCCCGACAAGACTGGCACATGTCGCCCGGCTACGATTTCGCCCAACATTGGGGGTTCGAGCGGCCAGTTCGCGTCGGATGCTTATACTGCCACGCAGGCCGGGTCGAGGAACTGCCCCGATCCACGAAAGTCGTGATTCACGAGCAGGCCATCGGCTGCGAGAGTTGTCACGGACCGGGATCCCTGCACGCCGAGTATCACCGGAGCAAGAACCCAAAGCATGATGAAGAGTCGAGCGGTGAAGATGACTTTACCATCGTCAACCCCGGGAAGCTGTCACGACCGCTGCTGGAATCTGTTTGCGCCGCCTGCCACCTGAGCACCGTGACCAGCGTGCCGATCCGAGGACGCAAGCAGACGGACTATCGGCCCGGTCTGCCTTTGAGCGACTTCCGCATCGATTACCGCTTCGACTTTGATCAGGAACAGATGACCGTCGTGGGCCACATGGAACAGTTGTGGCAAAGCCGCTGCTATCAGAAATCGCCCGATTTGACTTGCCTGACCTGCCACGACCCGCATGCCAAACAGCCTCCCACGGATCGGATTGCCTATCATCGGCAAAAGTGCCTCGATTGTCACGCTTCGCAGCCGTGCAAGGTGGAACCGGCGGAGCGACGGAAGGTGACGGCACAGGACAGTTGCATCGTGTGCCACATGCCGACCGGGGACACAGACATCCCGCACATCGCCTTCACGCATCACCGCATCGGCATCCATCGCAAGACCCACGAGCACCGGCAGCCAACCACCGTGCCCAATCTCGTTCCGATTGCAATTCCCGAGCGCCTTTCGGAACTAGATCGGCAGCGCAATCTGGGATTGGCGTATCTTTTTGCCGCGGAGGACCCGAAGCACAACCGTTTCGCCTCCGTGTTCCAAGAGCGTGCTTTGAATCTGTTGGGGGAAACCTACAAAAGCGGCCTGCGGGATGGAGCGCTAGCCCTGGGCTTGGCTGCCTTGTGGCATCGCAGGGATCCGGCACAGGCCAGCCGCTTTGCCGAGGAGGCCCTGCAAGATGATCTCCTCAGCGGAGAACAGCGGGCTTATGCTTTAGCCATTCGAGCGGACTGCCTGATCACTCTCGGAAATCGTCCGGCAGCCATTGAATGCCTGGAAGAAGTCGTCAGGATCCGCCGCTTGGCAGAGGATTGGCGCGTGCTTGGCAACTGCTATCTGGAGGAAGGCCAGATAACCAAGGCCCTGGCGGCCCTCCAAAAAGCCGTCGAGATTCGGCCATACCGACCCGACATTCACAGCGACCTGGCTAACGCCTACTTGGCCGTCGGCAATGACCGCAAGGCCCAGGAGCATTTCGCCAAGTCCCGCTGGCTCTTGGAAAACCGCCAGGAGTAACGGGAAGAGGTCGAACGGGAATCGGCTCCTATCTCACTTCTTCGGCTTGCAGTAACTCAGCGTCATCAGAGCGTAGCCGGTCACGAGGTTCGGATCGCCCTCGAACCAGCGGTCCAATTCGTTGATCCAGCTACCGTCGGACCGCTGTCGCTTGGCCAGCGCTTCGGCGATGTCCTTCCGCCAATCGTGCTTGACGCCGTCAGCATCCACGAAGTAATCATCGCCCAGGGCATCCAGACATTTCGCCATCGTGTGGTAGTAGTAGTAAAGCCCCTGCTGGTCCCGACCCCGCGGCATGCCGGGATTCCGCTCCACCGTGTAGTTCTTGCGGAGCCACTGCAAAGCAGCTTGCACTCGCTTGTCGTTTTTGTCCACACCGGCGTAGATGAGGCTCTTGACTCCGGCATAGGTCATGCTGCCGTAACCGGGCAAACCGCCATTGGGCAGCGGATCGGCCTTCGTCTCACCCGGGCCGGCGGGACTGTAGATGAAGCTGCCGTCGTTGATCTTGTCCGCCCAGGGCTGATCGTTGAACTCGCCCTTGAGGTTCTGGCAGCGGCTGATGAACACGACGGCCCGCTGAAAGGCCGGGTCGTCCTTGGGCAGTCCGGCCGCCTTGAGCGCGTCAACAAAGAACTGCGTGTTGGAGAGATCAGGCCGTGACTTACTGTCGTAGCCCGCTCCGCCGTAGAAGTTGTCGGCGCGGGTCTTGCCCTCGCCGTCGTCCCATTGCAGTTCCGTAAGGAAATGAACGGCATCGTCCACAATCCGCTTGTATTTGCCATGCCGATCCGCCGTGGCGAATGCCATGACGTTGACCGACGTGACGTAGTTCTTCAACTGGTCGCGGGGGTTCTGCCCGGCGATGTGACCCTCCTTCTGGTTGACCAAGGATTCGATGAACTTCAATCCGTTGGCCACCATGGGATCGGAGCGGTCCACTCGTCCAGTCTGAAGCAAGCCGGTCACAACCACACCGGTGATGCCCAAGCTCCGCTCTTTGCTGAAGCTGCCGTCCTCGGCCTGTTGCTTCCGCAAGAAGGCGATGGCTCGGTCGAGCATCTGGTTGTACTGGTCGGGATCGGGACCGACCTGACCGATGGCCAGTTGTCCAAACCACAGGCTCGCCACGGCGACGCCGATCAACAGCACACGACGCATCAGGTTTCCTCCCCAGGGGCCAGATTCGTACCCCCAGCCACTGTCATCAAGCCCGTTTCCTTCCATTCTCCGTTGCAAACTTAGTGCCGAAAAGAGAATCCTCCTGTACGGCCTTTCCAGTCTTTGGAATTGCCAGCGGAATCTCCCCAATGATCAGAGAGCAGTGATTGGAAGCGTCGGGAAAATCTCTCTGAAATGGTCAGCCGATTCTCACCCCTGGCGACACGATCAGCAGCACGGCCCTGCCAATCGGGCAAATCTCCCTGGCTTTTGAAAGGCGACGGCGACAAATCGTTTCGGTCACGCAGAGGCGAACTGCTCCACTTGCGATAAGGGGCATGGCTGCTCTGATTCAGAATTGACCTGGGGGGCCGAAATGCCGATAATGCTGCTAGAATCATGCGAGGACCGGTTCGCCAGAGTGCATTAACCGTGCTGACGAAGCAGTTGCTAGCCCTGATACAAGCCTTCCTTGTGGTGTTGCCCCAGGGGTGGTGCTGCTTCGTCGGGGCTTCCCACTGCTGCGGTCAAGCCTCCGCCCCCGCCCAGACCCCAAACGACGCTTGTTGTCCCTTCTGCAAGGTCGCCGAGACCTGTTGCAAT
This sequence comes from Gemmatales bacterium, assembly GCA_025055835.1. Lineage (GTDB taxonomy): Bacteria > Planctomycetota > Planctomycetia > Gemmatales > HRBIN36 > JANWWR01. The sequence continues at coordinate 6,197 of JANWWR010000163.1, forward strand.
TCGGAGAACAGTGTTCAGAGCACCGAGGGTAAGTCGCCCAGCAAGTCTGGTTGCGCTTGCCTGTGCCGTCACGATCATCGCTCGATCCCGCGGGGTGAACGGTTCGACGTCAGCGACCACGATTTTGCTTACGTCGTTGATCTTCACGATGCATGGGATTACTCGG
>JANWWR010000201.1 GCA_025055835.1 Gemmatales bacterium
GGCCATCCCCGAGGAGTACAAGCAGCTGGGCCGACACGCTTTGTCCGGCGTGCCCGAAGCGGAAGGCGGTCTGCCCAAGGGACACATTCCGTTCCGTGACCCGGCCGCTGATGGTTCGCCGTACAACATCATCATCGCAGGTCGGAACTTCGGCTGCGGGTCGTCGCGGGAACATGCTCCCATCGCTCTCAACGCCGCCGGCGTGGAAGCGGTCGTGGCCGAGTTCTATGCTCGCATCTTCTTCCGCAACGCCGTCAACGGCGGCTATCTGATTCCGTTCGAAAGTGAGCAGCGGCTTTGCGAGGAGGTGCGGACCGGCGATGAGGTGGAAATCCACACGGCGGACAGTCTGCTGATCAACCGGACGACCGGCGACCGCTGGAAGCTCAGGCCGCTGGGAGAAATCGCTCCGATCATCGAGGCCGGGGGGTTGTTTGCTTACGCTCGGCAGACCGGCATGTTGCGAAGTTGACCGGCGGGTAGGCTTTCCAGGCAAGAAGGCCCCCTGCCAAGGTTGCCGTATGGTGATGGTGAATACGCTCGTCATCGTAGGCGTCGGGCTGATCGGCGGATCTGTCGCCGCTGCCGTCCGGGAACGGGGCCTGGCACGGACCATCGTCGGCGTCGGCCGTCATCTGGCGACCCTGGAGCGTGCCAATCAGCTTGGCCTAATCGACGAGGTCGCCTCCGACCCGGCCACGGCCTATCCCCGGGCCGACATGGTCATCGTCTGCACGCCAGTGCAGTCCATCGCCGAGCAGGTGCTGGAAGCCGCGGGCTATGTCTCTCCGCACTGCGTCCTGACTGATGCGGGAAGCACCAAGCAGGCCATCGTGGAAAGGATCGAGGCGGGTCTGCCCGCGGATCGGCTTTTCGTGGGCAGTCATCCCATGGCCGGTTCGGAAAAACGTGGGCCGGAACATGCTCATGCACGCCTTTTCGAGGGCCGCCTGGTTGTCGTCACGCCGACACCGAAGACCGACCCGGAAGCCGTGCAGCGCGTCTGCGAGTTCTGGCAGGCGGTCGGGGCAAAAACCCGGTTGATGTCCCCGGAAGAACACGATCGAGCCGTGGCTCGGACCAGTCACGTTCCGCATCTCGTGGCTGCGGCCTTGGCGGGGTCTTTACCGAAAGAGCTTCACTATATGACGGCCACCGGCTTCCGCGACACGACCCGCATCGCCGCCGGCGACCCGGAATTGTGGACGGCGATTTTGCTTCAGAATTGCGAATCGGTGCTGGACGGCCTGGCCTCCGTCGAGGAGTATTTGCGGCGATTCCGAGCCGCGTTGAACGATCACGACGCTGCCGCTTTGCAGGACTTGTTGCTGGAGGCCAAGAGGCTCCGCGATGCACTGGGAAGTTGAGGTTTCGCCTGTTGGGGAGGACCGGAGCACTGACGTGCTCCGCTCGCCATCACGTGATGATGTGCTTCGCTCGCCGGCTGCGGTTTCCCGCGTGTATTTGCTTGACGGCGAGTTGAATGCCGAGACCGTTGAGCGGATCGCCGCCGAACTTCTGACCGATCCGGTCGTCGAACGCTTTCGCATCCAGCCGCAGCTTTCTCCGCAGACGGTGACGATTCTGCCCAAGCCCGGCGTCATGGACCCCGTGGCCCAGAGCGTTGAAGCAGCGATTCGTGACCTGGGCTTTCCACCAGTCCGGGTGCGCACCGGACGGCGTTTCCTGGGACCACCCAACCAATCCCCTCAGGACTTGATCGCCTGGGCGCTCAAGGAAGCGGCCAACGACGCCATCGAGGAAGTGCATTTGGGACCTTTGCCGTCGTCGGTGTGGCTTAGCGAACCACCCACGGCTCCGTTCCACGTCGTGCAAGTTCCCTTGCGGGAAGCCGACGACGCCGACCTGCTTCGCATCAGCCGCGAAGGGCAGTTGTCCCTTTCCCTGGCCGAGATGAAGGCGATTCAAGAACACTTCCGCTTCCTGGGTCGGGAGCCGACGGACGTGGAATTGGAAACGCTGGCTCAGACCTGGTCGGAGCATTGCTCACACAAGACGCTCAAGGGAGCCATCGCCGACGAGCGAAACCCGGACCACCTGCTCTATCGCAATCTGCTTAAGGAAACGATCTTTCATGCGACGCAGGAAATCCGCCGCCAGCTGGGATCGGACGATTGGTGCGTCAGCGTCTTCGTGGACAACGCCGGGGTCGTCCGCTTCAGCGAGGGGCAGCACGTTTGTTTCAAGGTCGAGACGCACAATCATCCGTCGGCCATCGAACCCTACGGTGGCGCGAACACGGGACTGGGCGGAGTGATCCGCGACGTGCTTGGCACCGGCCTGGGTGGGAAGCCCATCTGCAACACCGACGTATTCTGCTTCGCCCCGCCGGATTATCCGCTCGATCAGATTCCACCCGGCGTCCTGCCGCCGCGTCGAGTGCAACAGGGCGTCGTGGCCGGGGTTCGAGATTACGGCAACCGCATGGGCATCCCGACGGTCAGCGGGGCCATCTGCTATCACCCGCGATACCTGGCCAATCCCCTGGTCTTTTGCGGCACGGTCGGCCTGATTCCAGCAGGCAAGGAGTTCAAACGGGTCCAGCCCGGTGATCTCATCGTGGCCGTCGGCGGGCGAACCGGAAGAGACGGTATCCACGGAGCGACGTTTTCCTCCGCGGAACTGACGCATCAATCCGAGCAGTTGAGCGGTGGCGCGGTACAGATCGGCAACGCCATCACGGAAAAGAAACTCCTGGACGTTCTGTTGCAGGCTCGCGATCTGAATCTCTATCACGCCATCACCGATTGTGGTGCGGGTGGGTTCAGCAGTGCCATCGGCGAGATGGGCGCGGACATGGGAGCGGAGGTGCATCTTGACCGCGCTCCGCTCAAATACGCCGGCCTGACCTACTGCGAAATCTGGATCTCGGAAGCGCAGGAACGCATGGTGCTGGCGGTGCCTCCCGAACATTGGCCAAGCCTCAAAGAGCTTTGCGACGCTGAGGAGGTCGAGGCCACGGTCTTGGGTACGTTCGTGCCGACGGGAAGACTGAGGCTCTTCTACCACGGGACGCCGGTCGCCGATCTCGACATGCACTTTCTCCATGAGGGCAGACCGGCGGTGGTGCGGAAGGTGAGGTTGCCGGAGGGGGGAGGCGGAGAGACCGGGGGCCTGACGTCCCCCGCTCGCCAAACCGGGGGACTGACGTCCCCCGCTCGCCAGACCGGGGGAATGACGTCCTACGCTCGCCAGACCGGGGGCCTGACGGCCCCCGCTCGCCAAACCGGGGGAGTGGCGTCCCCCGCTCGCCGGGTGCCGCATGTGTCGGATGTTGACCACAAGCGGACGTTGTTGAAGTTGCTCGGCAGTTGGAACATCTGCTCCAAGGAAGCCGTGATCCGCCAGTACGATCACGAAGTGCAGGGCGGCACGGTCATCAAGCCGCTGGTCGGAGCGACGCTCGACGGTCCCGGCGACGCCGCCGTGGTCACGCCGATCCTTGGCTGCGAGAGGGGCATCGCGCTGGGCTGCGGCATCAATCCGTTTTACGGCGAGGTCGATCCCTACTGGATGGCAGCCTCGGCGGTGGATGAAGCGGTGCGGAACGTCGTCGCCGTGGGAGCCGATCCCTCCCGAGTCGCTTTGCTTGACAACTTCTGCTGGGGCAACACCGAGCGGCCCGAAGTGCTCGGTTCGTTGGTGCGGGCGGCCGAGGCGTGTCGGGACGTCGCCTTGGCCTACGGGACGCCGTTCATCAGTGGCAAGGACAGCTTGAACAACGAATTCAAATCGGACCAGGTCCATCTCGTCATTCCGCCGACGCTTCTGATCAGCGCCCTGGGCCAGGTGCCAAACGTGCAGCAATGCGTGACGATGGATTTGAAAAGCCCGGGCAATTACCTGTTCCTCATCGGTAAGACGGACGTGGAGTTTGGCGGCTCGCACTTCGGCCTGGTGATGGGGCAGCCCGTCGGTGTGGTGCCGCGGGTCGATTTCGAGCAGGCTCCGCGCATCTTCGCGGCCATTCACCATGCCATTCGACAGGGCTGGCTGCGGGCCTGTCATGATTTGAGCGAAGGCGGCCTGGCTGTGGCCGTCGCGGAGATGGCATTTGCCGGGAATTATGGAGCCGTGGCCTTTCTCGATGCCGTGCCGCTCAGCGAGCAAGGCCGTTCGCTTTCTCCCGATCAGCAGATGCTCACTGCCTTGTATGCCGAAAGCAACACCCGCTTTCTGTGCGAGGTGCCCCCGGAACACGCCGCTGCTTTGGAAGATTATCTTGAGCAGGTCGGTTTGCCTTTTGGGCAGATCGGCTGGGTCGTCGAGGAACCCCGGCTCCGCATTTACGACCGGGAAGAACCGCGGCATCACGAGCTTGTCGATGTCGCCTTGGCGGAACTCAAGGAAGCCTGGCAGAAACCGCTCCGGGAACTGTGATTTCGAGGAACGCTGAGCGCTACGGGTCCTCGAGCGGTTCAACACGGCCCTGGGGAGGGCAACCGGCGTCCAGATACGTTTGCAGCAGGCGTTGGGCGGCCACTTTGTCGAGCCGTTCCTGACGCTGTTTCTTGGTCAGCCCGGCATGCAGGAGCAGTTGTTCGGCCTCGGCCGTGGTGAAACGTTCATCCCAGAAAACGACGGGCAAGCCCGTGACGCGGTGCAGCCAGGCTCCGTATTGGCGGGCTTCACGTGCTTTCTGTCCCTCGTGTCCCGTGGTGCGGATAGGAAGACCGACCACGATCAACGAAATCTGCTCTTCCTGAATCAGCCGTTGCAGTCTCTGGGCCTCGTCGGGAGCGTGACGCCTCAGCACGGCCAGCGGCGAAGCGATCTTGCGGCCTTCGTCGCTGATGGCCAGTCCGACCCGCTTCGTGCCGTAATCGACACCCAACACTCGGCTCACAGGTATTGATCCCAGCCCTGCTGCTTGAGCAGACCGACGAGCTTCTTGATCGCGGCCTCGTCGCGTTTGTCGGCGATCAGTGTGGCGTCGCCGTCCTGAACGATGACCAGGTTTTCCACGTTGGCCGTGGCGATCAGCCTACCAGGGTCGCCGACGATCAGACAGTTGCGGGTGTTGATGCCGCAATGTGTGGCCCGAATGGTGTTGTGATCGGCATCCTGCGGATTACGGCGTTCGAAGGCCTGCCAGCTTCCCAGGTCGTCCCATTGGAACGGGGCCTGGATCACCAGGGCGTTGTCGCAGCCCTCCATGACAGCGTAGTCAATGCTTAATCGCTCCAGCGGTTCGTAGGCCTGGCGGAAGACTTCGTCGCGGTCGATGCCATGCCAGTTCGTAGCGATGCGGCGCAGAGCGGTGTAAAGTTTAGGCTGACGACGCTTCAGCAGATCCAGCAGCGTTCGGGCCTTCCAGATAAAAAGTCCGCTGTTCCAGTAATACTCCCCGGTGGCCACGTACCGCTCCGCCGTGGCGATGTCGGGCTTTTCCTTGAATTCAGAGACGTGGAAAACGGCGAGATTCATCCGCTCCGGTAACGGCTGGCCGCGGTGAATGTAGCCGAAGCCCGTGGCGGGGTAACTGGGGGGGATGCCGAAGATCACGGACGTTGCCGGATATTCCTCAGCGAGTCGCACACCGGCCAGAATTGCTCGGCGGAACTCCTGCTCGGGTTCGATGACGTGGTCGGCCGGCATGGCGATGAGGATGGCGTCGGGATCCTCGCTGGCAATCAGGGCCGCTCCCAGACCAATGCAGGCGGCCGTATCTCGACCGCACGGCTCGGCGATGATCCGATGGCGGGGCAGTTCAGGCAATTGCTCCGCCACGAGAAGTTCCTGTCCGGAGCTGGTGATGGCCCAGATTTGCTCCGCTGACACCAGGCCGACAATGCGGTCGAATGCCTGCTGAAGCAACGAGCGGTTTCCGGTCAACTTGAGGAACTGCTTGGGGCATCGCTGGCGGCTGCGCGGCCAGAACCGTGTACCGCCGCCGCCAGCCATCAGAATCGCATGGAGCATGACCGCTGGGCCTCGTCGTTTTGTCAGAACTCAAGGGTCAATCCATCATATGCCAGCTCGACTCCCGGCGGAAGTTCGCGGCTCGTCTGTTCGTGTTCGAGTTCGTGGCTGAGATGGGTCAGGTAGGCCCTCCGCGGCCGCAGTTCACGAATGACGGCCAAGGCCTGGTCCAGGGAAAAATGAGCCGGATGCGGGCGTTTCCGCAAGGCCCCGAGGATGAGCACGTCCAGACCCTGCAAGCGGGTCCAACTCTGCTCCGGGATGCCGCTGACGTCGGTACAGTAGGCCAGGCCGCCGAACCGGAAGCCGAGCACGCGGAATTGCGCGTGGTGCAGGGGCACCGGCAGCACGGTTTCTCCAAGCACCTCAAACGGCTCGTCCTCTATGCGGACGAAGCTCAGCCGGGGAAGCACGCCGTAGGGCAGACCCTCCGCTTCCGGCGTGAATGCGTAGGCGAAGGTCTGACGAATCTTCTCCTCGGTGTCTGCGTCGCAGAACAACGGCAGCGGACCGTTCAAGGCTCGCGGAAACAAGCGGACATCATCCAGACCAAAAAGATGATCGGCGTGGTAATGGGTGAACAGGACAGCATGGACCAGCGGGACCTTGGCCCGCAGCAGTTGCAGGCGCAGTTCCGGTGTCGTGTCGATGAGAATGCGGCCGCGCTCCGTGGTAACCAGAGCCGACGCGCGATAGCGCTGGTTTCTCGGGTCAGTGGAAGTACACGTCGGGCAGGCGCAGCCAAGCATCGGGACGCCGACCGAAGTGCCCGTGCCGAGAAACGTAAACGTCCGCCTGCTGCTCATGCGGAGATTATAGGAGCATCAGGCGGACGTCAGGCGTGACGGGATGTTGCCGACAAGATCGCCGTCCCCTGGGTCTTCGGCTTCGTCATGCCTTCCTCGGCTCGGGATCGACGACCTGGACCGCTCCTTCGAGACGGGCCGGCAGACCGATCAGTCGGGCCAACACGATGTACACCACGAACCCAGCCACCAGCGAGTAAACGCCGGTGGGATGCCAGGCCGGGACCAGCTCGAAGCCCAGCGCGCCGGAAATCATCCCGTTGTTGCTGATGCCGATGAGAAAGCCGACCAGCCACGCTCCGTAACCGGCCCAATTGATCCCTTCACGGGGGCCTGGCCAGTTAGCTCCGTTGAGGAAGTAGTCAGCGATCATCGCTCCGATGACCGGACCGAAGGAGGCGCCGACCAGTCCGAAAATGGGAGCTAGGTTCGCAGGCAGACCGGTCAGGGCGATGATGATGCCGGCGGCGGCACCGGCAAGCGTGATCGGGATGCGGGACTTGGGCATGCCGAGCATCGTCGAAAGGCTGTTGCCGATGATGAACGAGCAGAAACACGCCGGAGCCATCGAGCCGATGGCGAACAGCAGCAGCATGCCGCGCGCCAGGAGGTTCTCCTGAACGGTGCCGTCCTCGGCCACGGTCGTGTTCAGGGCCTTCAATGCGGTTTCATAGGTCATCCGCTGGTCCTTCTCTCCGCGGCTCATTTCGTCCCATTTTTTCTCGGTGACAAGCTTGCCATCCTTGACTACTTGCAAGTTCCGCAGATCGGGATTGTAGCCGTGGGCACCAGCGACCGTCAGGACGGCCAGCCCGGCGGCAAAGATGATCGCTCCCCAGATGCCCGCCAGACCGGCGTATTGCACGTCCTCGGAATTCCGGTTGTTGGAACAGAAGTCGGCTCCCACCGCGCCTGCCGTACCGAAGAAGCCCACAATCATTTGGATGACCAGCAGAGTGCCGGCGCTGAGCAGGTCCGTGTCGAAGGAGTGTCCGCCGCTGGCCGGGGGAGGCTGGTAGTTGCCCAGGTACGGTGCCGCCTGAATCGCCCCGATGATCAGCATGATGATCGGCACGATGGGGAAGAACTGAGCGATTCGAGCCACGTAGCCGATGCCCAGCGCCCCCACCAAGGCGAAAATGAAGCCCCAGATCGGCGCGAGGATGTAGAAATACGCACCCTCGACTGGCAACCCGATGCCGCCGAGGACCAGGCGCGTGGCGAAGTAGGTGGCCACGCTGTACCAGCCGATTTGCAGCAGGCCCATGAAGATGCCCGGAATGAAGTAGCCCCCCGTCACGCCGAAGGTACTCGTGCCGACGATGTACAACGGAAGCCCGGTCCGCATGCCCAGCATGCCGGGAACGTAGTAGAAGAAGAAATGGCAAATCGCCCCGGCGAGCACGATGCCGATCAGCACCGAAAGCAGTGTCCCCTCCAGCAGCGCAGACCCGAGCGGCTGGTAAAACGCGAACCACAGGAAAATCCCGGCGTAGGTCGGAGCCGTGTTGAGATACCAAGGCGCGCGTTTGTCCAGCGGAACGGGACTGGCGTTGCGGAGGTAGGCAGGCAGGGCCGAAGCCGACACGGTCGTTTGCGGAGCGTTGGCCATGTTCAGCATTCCTCGGTCGGTGCGAACGATGGATCAAGTTCGAGGGATACGGAAGCCAGAGTATAGCCGCCCGGCGATGCATCGCAAGCATCGGCCCGACATTTGATCTAAAAAATCCGTGGCAGTCGCGCGCGGGCCGGAGGCTCAGACGGCTGCACGCTGGCGGAGGCCGACGGCCTTGGCCAGTTTGGCAGCCTTGTCGGTCCGTTCCCAGGTGAAATCGGGCAGTTCCCGCCCGAAGTGGCCGTGAACCGCGGTCTGCCGATAGATCGGCCGTCGCAGATCGAGCGTGTCAATGATGCCCTTGGGGGTCAGGGCGAAGTGTTCGCGGATAAGTTCGATGAGCTGGTCCTCGGTCAGGCCTTCCCGAAGCGTGCCGTTGGTACCGACCCAGATGCTCAGCGGGTCCGGGTAGCCGATGGCGTAGGCCAATTGCACCTCGCACTGGGACGCCAAACCAGCCGCGACGATGTTCTTGGCGATATACCGGGCCATGTACGCTGCCGAGCGGTCCACCTTGGTCGGGTCTTTGCCGCTGAACGCCCCGCCGCCGTGTCGGCCCCGACCGCCGTAGGTGTCCACGATGATCTTGCGACCCGTCAGGCCCGTGTCGCCGTGCGGTCCCCCTTCGAGGAAGATGCCCGTCGGGTTGATGTGGTAGATGATGTCGTTGCCCTCGACAAGATCGGGCCGTTCCGCCCGCAAGGTCGGTAGGATGAGCTTCTCGATGAGGACTTTGCGGGCCTCCTCGCTGAACAGCTTCTTGCCGTTCCGCTGCACCACGACGCTTTCATCGTGCTGCGTGGACAGAACGACCGTGTGGATTCGGGCCGGAGTGCCATCGGCGTGGTACTCCACCGTCACTTGGCTCTTAGCATCCGGACGAAGCCATTTCAATTCGCCGCTGCGACGCATCTTAGCCTGGTTCTCAACCAGCCGATGGGCCAAGTAGATCGGCAGGGGCATGTAGGTCTTGGTTTCGTCACAGGCGAAACCGAACATCATGCCCTGATCCCCGGCCCCGCCCACATCCACTCCGACGGCAATGTCGTGGGACTGCTGATGCAGATAGGTGTGGATCTGGCAGGTGTCTGCCGCGAAACCGATGGTCGGATCCACGTAGCCGATTTCCCGAACGGTTTCCCGCACCAGCGAGTCCAGGATCTTTCGAGACAGGTCGGCCTTCGTCGTGATCTCCCCGGCGACGATGACCAGGTCGGTCGTGACCAACGTCTCACAAGCGACTCGGCTGAAGGGGTCGGCTTTCAGGCAATGGTCGAGGACGGCATCGCTGATCTGGTCGGCGACCTTGTCGGGATGACCCATGCTGACCGATTCGCTGGTGAACAGGTAATTGCCGTTGGACACGGAGACGCTCCTTGGACTGTCAAAAAAAGGCGGAAACCGAACGCCCGTCCGCCTGTGCGATCTGGGCGGATTATATGATCTGCTGCCATTTGGTGACAGATGGACCAGCCCTACCGCGCGAGGATCGGAGACCGCAGCAGTTCCAGAAAGCGTTCGCCGGTTTTGCCGTGGTAGCGGTCCTTGTGCCAGACGGCGACGACCGTGCGTGTCGGGCTTTTTTCGCTCAGTTCGCGGAAAACCACGGGCTGAGCCGACTTTCCCGCCGGCTGAGCCATTCGGGGCACCAAGGAAATACCCTGCCCGAGAGCCACGAGGGACAGGACCGTGGACAGCTGAGCGCTGCGGCAAACTAAGCGCTGGCAACCTTCCGCCCGGCACAGGTGCAGGATTTGTTCGCCCAGGCAGTGCATTTCGTCGAGCACGATGAACCGCTCTTCCCGCACGTCAGCCAGAGTGATTCGCTTCTTCGTGGAGAGCCTATGTCCCTTGGGCAAGGCCAACAGCAGCGGCTCGGTGAAAAGAACTTCCACGTGAAGCCGGTCATCAGCCACGGGCAGGGCCAGGATCGCCATGTCGAGATCGCCGGCAACCGCTGCGGCCAGCAGGTGCCCGGTCAAGTCTTCCTGAAGGACGAGATCCACGGCGGGAAAGCGATTGGCGAACTTCCGCACCGCATCGGGGAGGAGGTAGGGCGCGATGGTCGGGATGGCTCCAACGACGAGCCGACCTTTGTCCTGATCGAAGTCGCGCACTTCCCGTTCGGCGTCATCTACGGCGGTGAGAATGGCCACCGCCCGGTCAAACAGGATGCGCCCCGCTTCCGTCAACACAGCCCGCTTCCCGAGCCGATCCAGGAGCCGCTGCCCCAGGCGGCGTTCCAGTTTCAGAATCTGCTGGCTGAGGGACGGTTGCGACACGTGGCACTGCTCCGCTGCCCGGCTGAAATTCCCGAGTTTAGCCACCGCGACGAAGTAACGAAGTTGATGAAGTTCCATTGGTCTATCCTATCGTTTGCAGACGAATAAAGTATTTCTCCTATCGCTAATGCCTTGGTAGAACTCTAGGCAGCCAGGTTGAGCCTGGCCAAGTCGTCGTTCGGCCACGCAGTGTTTCCCTTTCGCAGGAGGTGCCTCATGCGCTGGTTCCGGTTCCTACCAACGTGGCTGCCTTCCGGCTTCGCTCTTTCGCTGGCCCTGGTGTTCGTCATCTGGCCCATGGTCCAAGCCCAGGACAAAAGCTCCACCGCCGACGGCTCCTCCAAGGGCCAGGGAGACGATTTTGCCTCCGTGATGGCTCGCATGAAACAGGCCAAGCCCGCCATCATGAAGAAGCACCTTGCCCTGCTCGAACAACGCTACGACTTGTCGGACAACCCGGCCAAAGGCGTGACGATGTCCCGCGGCAAGCCCATCCAGCAAGGTGTGCGGGTTAAATTGCCGGAAGGCTGGACCTGGGAGCGGTTAACGGCTCTCTCCCCCGAGGAGATCCGGGCCAAGGGGCTTTTCCCTGCCGGTTTTCTGCCTTTGCCGCATCCTAATCACCCCGAAGGCGGTATGGTCTTTCCCAAGTTCCACATCGACGAGATTAAACGCCAGGAAGGGCGTGACCTGACCCGCTTCGACCTGGATTTCGATTTGCCCGACCATCTCCTGCCGGAGTTTCCCCCGCCGATGTACCTGACCACTCGGCCGGACCTCGGCGACGTATCCCAGGGAAAGCTGGTCACCATCGAAAACTACTACGACCTGTTCAAGGACATCCTGAATCCCAAGCAGCTGGAAGGGCTGCGTCTGCTGCTCACGCCGATGGCTCAGCAGCAGTTCAACGCCACGGACGACCGCCGCAGCGAAAAGCCCCATCGTGGCGTGACCTGCTTCGACTGCCACGTCAACGGCCACACCAACGCGGCAACGCACCTCGTGGGTGACATCCGCCCGCAGGAGTTCCGGCATCGCATCGACACGCCGTCGCTTCGCGGGGTGCATGTGCAACGTCTGTTCGGCTCCCAGCGGGCCTTGCGGTCCATCGAGGACTTTACCGAGTTCGAGCAGCGGGCTGCCTATTTCGACGGCGATCCGGTGGCGGCGACCCGCAAAGGCGTCACCATTCTGGAACGCGGAAGCCAAGTGCATTTCATGGGAGAATTCCAGTCGCTCCTGGATTTTCCTCCCGCTCCGAAGCTTGACTTGATGGGCAAGCTCGATCCTAAAAAGGCCACGGAGTCCGAACTGCGCGGCCAGGCTTTGTTCTTTGGCAAGGCCCAGTGTGCCACCTGTCATCCGGCCCCATATTACACGGACAATCTGATGCATAACCTGCGAGCGGAACGCTTTTACAAGCCGCATTTAATCAATGGCCATATGGCGGCAGCCGATGGGCCGATCAAGACGTTTCCGCTGCGCGGCATCAAGGACAGCCCGCCCTATTTGCATGACGGCCGGTTGTTGACGCTGGAAGACACTGTCGAGTTCTTCAATCTGATCCTGGAATTGAAACTGACCCCGGAGGAAAAGAAAGACCTGGTGGCGTTCCTGCGCTGCCTGTAAACGCGCTGACACACCGAGCCGGGTAGGCCCTTCGTTTGCCCGGCTCGGTTCTTGCCATGCACCGCAACGCATAATTACACCCCCGACTTTGTTCGGACCAAGGATATCTCAGGTTCTCTCGCATCCGCCACCATGGCCTGACGGGGCGGATGTTAATCTGACTGAGGCAGCTTGGGGGTCTGCGGGTGAGGTAGGCCCTGTCGCTGGTGATTGCCGAGGCGGTTGCCCTGCTGCCATGTATTGTCATCGCATGTTAATTGGTGATTATGCAAGCTTTGTGTAGGTTTAAGGCAAGATCAAAAAGAAGTTCCGGTTTTTACTCTTTGCTTGACTTCAGCGATGATTCATGTATCCGCGCAGGATTTCCACAAAGGCCTGCGCGGAGGGGCGCAGGGCGACGCCACGACGGGTCAAAAGATAGATGGGCAAATCGGGGAGCATATGATCGAGGCTTCGGTACAGCAAACCCTTGGGCGGCTCAGCGTGCTGCGGCATGGGCATGAGGGCCGGGGCCAAGCCACTTCGAACAAGATTTAGAGCCGAGAGGATGTGACC
>JANWWR010000043.1 GCA_025055835.1 Gemmatales bacterium
GTGGAGTCGGATGAGTTTCCTGGCCATCCTCATGATCATCGGAGGCGCGCTGCTGTTCCTCGTGGGGTTGGCGCTCAGCATCTTCCGGGAACGGCTGATGGCTCTGCCGGGCCAGATTCAGCGGCGGGAGGGTGTTTTCCGCGTCCTTGATTGGCGGTGAGGATCGGCGGCGAATGGACGTCGTTTCTGCGTCGGCTGGGCATCAGCGTTATCTTGCGGGCCGGGAAGCCGTCGGCTAGGATGAAAACTGCGTCAATAGAGGGGCACGCAAGTGCTTCGAGGGACCGGACCGGACGGCTGACGCCGTCCGCTCGCCGTGAGTGATTTGGGTGATGAATCGGGAAGCTGACGCTTCCCGCTCGCCATGAAGAAGTTGCTTGCTGAACCGGACGGCTGACGCCGTCCGCTCGCCATGAGCGACTTGTGTGATGGACCGGGAAGCTGACGCTTCCCGCTCGCCATGAAGAAGTTGCTTGCTGGACCGGACGGCTGACGCCGTCCGCTCGCCGTGATTGATTGCTCGCCGGTTTCGCCCTCCTTCGTTCCGGAGGCCCGCACACCATGACCCGCCTGCACTTTTTTCAGCGGTGGTTAAAAACAATCGGGGTTGCGCTGCTCGGCGTGGCGGTCGCCGGGCTGGTGATGGTCGAATCGGCCTCGGCCCAGAACCCGCCGGTCTATCCGTCGCCCCGGCTGTTGACCATCACGCCGCCGGGCGGCAAGCTCGGCACCAGCGTCGAAGTGACCGTTGCCGGCACCGATCTCGACGACGCCACCGAACTCCATTTCAGCCATCCTGGCCTGAAGGCGGCTCGTGTTCCCGATCCCGATCCCAACAAGGCCGGGCAGTTCGTGCCCAACAAATTCAGCGTCACCATCGCCCCGGATGTGCCCCTGGGCATCTACGATGTCCGCGTCCTGGGCAAGTATGGCATCAGCAATCCGCGGGCTTTCGTCGTCGGCGATCTCAACGAGTCGCAGGAGAAAGAGCCGAACAACGACCCGAGCCAGGCCACCCCCATGGAACTCAACTCCGTGGTGCATGGCGTCATCAATCCGAACGTGGACGTGGACTACTTCCGCTTCAGCGGCAAGCAGGGGCAGCGGGTGGTGATCGTCTGCGAGGCGTCCAGCGTGGACAGCAAGCTCGATCCGCTGGTGCAACTGCTGCGGGCCGATCATCCGCATCCCCTGGCGGTCAATCGTCGTTATCGGGATCGGGACGCCGTTCTGGATGCCGTCCTGCCGGCGGACGCTGATTACCTCGTCCGTGTCGTGCAGCATACGCATTTGCAGGGCGGGGCCGAGTTTTTCTACCGTCTCAGCGTGTCGCTGGCCCCGTGGATCGACGCCGCCTGGCCGCCGGTCGTCGAGCCGGGCAAGCCGACGTCAATCACGCTCTTCGGCCGCAATCTACCCAACGCCCAGCCCGACCCGACGGCACTGCTGGACGGTCGGCCGCTGGATCGGCTGGTGGTCGAAGTGCCGCCCGGCGATCCCGCCAGGCCGCGGGGGCTGCTGTACTCCGGGCCGATTCCGCCCGCCCAAGCCGTGCTGGACGGGATCGAATATCGCGTCCGCAATGCCGTCGGAGCATCGAACCCGGTGCTGTTGGCCTTCGCCCAGGCTCCAGTGATTCTCGACAACGGTGACAACGACACGCCGGACAAGGCCCAGACGATCACCCTTCCCTGCGAACTATGCGGCCGCGTCGAAAAGCTCCGCGACCGGGATTTCTACCGCTTCACCGCCAAGGCCGGGGAGGTGTACGTCTTCGAGGCTTTTGCCTCGCGGCTGGGCGCGCCGGTGGATCTGTTTTTCGAGTTGCGACGGGTGGATGACAAGAATCCGCAAAGCGTCTCGCTGGTCGGCGAATTCGACGATCCGCCGGCCAACGAGTCGCCCCATCCGCTCAAGTTCAACATGCGGAGCTTCGACCCCGTGACCCGCTTTGCCGTGCCCGCCGACGGCACCTACGAACTGCTCATCGCTTCGCGGGAAGCCGACCTTCAGGCCGGGCCGCGGCACCTGTACCGCCTGTGCATCCGCAAGGAACAGCCCGATTTTCGTCTCGTGGTCGTGGATCATAACGATCACGATCCGTCCTCGACGATTGTGCGGCAGGGAGCCAGCCAGTTTCTCCATGTGCTGTGTCTCCGCCAGGACGACTTCAACGGCGAAGTGACGCTGTCGGTCGAGGGGCTGCCGGCCGGCGTGACCTGTCCGCCGCAGACCGTCGGACCCAACCAGAAGCTGGCCGCCCTGGTGCTGACGGCCGCCGACGATGCCCCACCGTGGGCCGGGACGATCCGCGTCGTGGGCAAGGCCAAATTGGGCGACCAGGAGGTGACGCGGGAAGCGCGGGCGGGTTGCGTGCTGTGGTCCGTGCCGCAGCAGCAGGGCATTCCGACCATCAGCCGGGTGGCCCGGTCGCTGTGGTTGGCGGTGCGGGAGAAAGGGCCGTTCGGCCTCGATTGCGAACCGAAGGAACTGGCCGTGCCCCTGGGAGGTCAGGCAGCTTTCAAGGTCAAGATTCGCCGCCACCAGCAGGACGTGAAAGTGCCGGTGCAGCTATTCGCCGCCTCTGCTCCACAGGCCCCCAACGCCCAGTTCCAGGCCCAGCCGCAGCCCCTGGCCACGCTGCCGCAGGATAAGGACGAGGTCGAAGTCAAGGTGCCGGTGCCCAACAATGCCGTGCCCGGCACGTACAACCTCGTGCTCCGCGCCGCCGCCCAGATGCAGTTCAGCAAGGACGCCAAGGCGCAGAAGCAGAACGTCAGCGTCTTCGAGGCCGTGCCGCCGATCAAGCTCACCGTGTACAACAAGGTCGCCGAGTTGTCCCTGGCGGAGCCGAGCGTCCAGGTGAAGTCCGGCGGCGAGAAGGAACTGGTGGTCAAAATCAATCGGCTGCACGGATACAAGGGCGAATTCAAGCTCTCGCTGGTGCGTCCGCAGAACATGCAGACGGTCAGTGCCGCCGAGGTGACGGTGCCCGCCGAGGCCACGGAAGCCAAGCTGGTACTCAAGGCCGCGGGTAACGCCCCGGAAGCGTCCAGCGGCGAATTCAAGGTCCGGGCCGTGGCCACGCTCAACAACGTCAACTTCACCCACGAAGCCAATCTCACCGTGGCCGTGGTGAAGTGACACTGCCTTGACATTCCCCCGGCGTCGCCCGCCGGGATCGTGAGGATTCCTGCCATGTGCATCCGCTTCGCTGTGTTCCTCCTGGTTTCGCTGGGCTTCGCCTTTCCGCTTTCCGCTCAGGAAAAGAAGAAGGACAAGGACGAACCGCTCCAGCCGATCCCCGTCGTCGTCCTTGACCGCAAGGACCCCGTGACCTGGGAGAAGGACATCGAGCCGATCCTGGCCGACAAGTGCGCCTATTGCCACAGCGGCAAGATCGTCGAAGGCCGCTTCGACATGGGCAGCTACGAGACGCTGATGAAAGGCGGCAAACGGGGACCGGCCATCGTGCCGGGCAAGTCCGGCGAAAGTCTCCTCATCCGGCTGGCTGGCAAAACCATGAAGCCGGTCATGCCGCCGGAGAGCGAAGACCCATTGACCCCCGAACAGTTGGCCTTGCTGAAGCTGTGGATCGACCAGGGGGCCAAGGGGCCGACCGGAGCCGTGGTCAAGAAGCGGGAAATCAAGCTGGAGCGTCTGCCCGAGACGGTTGCCCCGGTGGTGGCCGTGGCGGTCAGCCCGGACAAGTCGGCCATCGCCGCCGGTCGCGGCAATCGCATCCATCTGTACGACGCCGGCAGCGGCAGCCACATCCGATCGCTGGTCCATCCCGACCTCAAGGACGCCCAGGGCAAGCCGCTGGGAATCGCCCATCTCGACATCGTCCAATCGCTGGCCTTCAGCCACGACGGCCGACTCCTTGCCAGCGGGGCCTTCCAGGAAGTCATCCTCTGGGACGTGCATACCGGCCTGCCGGTGCATCGGCTGAGCGGCTTCGCGGATCGGGTGGTGGCTCTCGATTTCTCCCGGGATGGCAGATACCTGGCCACCGGCGGAGGCACCCCCACGGAAGACGGGGAGATCAAGATCTTCGACGTGGCCAGCGGACAACTCGTGGTCGAGATACCGCACGGCCACAGCGACACGGTCTTCGGCGTCCGCTTCAGTCCCGATGGCACTCGCCTGGCCACCTGCGCCGCCGACAAGTTCGTGAAAACCTGGGACGTGCCCAGCGGCCGTTTCCTCAAGTCCTTTGAGGGGCATACCCATCACGTCATGGACGTCGGCTGGAAGGCCGATGGACGCATCCTCGTCAGCTGCGGTGCGGACGAGAACATCAAGGTCTGGGACTTCGACAAGGGCGAACAGGTCCGCTCCTTCCGCGGGCACAGCAAGCAGGTGACGCGGCTGACCTTCATTGGCAATCGGCCGGAGATCGCTACGGTGGGCGGCGATGCCGGGGTGAAGTTTTTCAACGTGGACAACGGCGGGAACTTCCGGAATTTCGGCGGCAACAACGATTTCCTCTACGCGGTGGGCATCAGTCCTGACGGCACGCTGCTGGCGGTCGGCGGACAGGAAGGCGTGGTCCGGGTGTACAACGGCACCAACGGCCAGTTGCTCAAAACCCTTGACCCACCCAAAACCCCGTAAGCCTGTTCCCTCTTCCCTGTTACGGACGGGGCCGTTTCAAAAAACCCGCAACCCGACCGTAGACTGGACCTTCCAGACCGCGCAAGGTGTGGGTAATATCGAACTCTTTGCCGAGCTTGCTCGTCCACCTTCCATCGGGCAATTGGCGAGCAGCGTGGGTGGGCTTATCGTCTTGAACGTACAGAGCCACCTTCTCGTAGCCGGTTTCCAGGTCGCCGTTTTCGCATCGGGTGTAACCCAGCGACTCGAATACCTGGAAAAAGGCTTCCAAGGACTCCGTACGGGGTACGCTCCCTGGCCAATATCCGACGTCGAAGCGATCGGGCCACCACCATCGGTCGGTCTCACCGGCGGCCCAGGCGATGCAGTTGTAGGCGCTCGTGGCTGGGCTGGTTTCCGTAAATCCTTCGGATTGCAGATGGGGAAAACTGTCCGCCAAGATCATGGATCAGTATCCGTGTTCCTCCGCCCAGCGCAGCCAAGCCGCGGTCATGGCCGAGAGCTTGCCTCGGTCCTCGGGCGCGACCGGGTCCTCGCCGGTGATGGCCCGCAAGGCCCAGAACCAGTGGTCAGGTTCCCGACGCAATTCCTCAAAGATGAGCGGCAGGGCTTCTCTTCCCATGCCGATGATCTGCTGATACGCCGGGTGCATGGCCATCTCCGTGATCGAGGAGGTGAAGCGCGTCGCTTCCTTCCACTGGCGGACCAGGTCGGCGAAACGCTGCTGCCTTGGAGTATCGTTGGCAACTTGGTTCTTGCCCGGGCCAGGTTCAGCCTGGAAACAGGTCATATCGGGAGTGTTTGTGGTTTCTGCCATTGCCGAACCCCGTGGGTTTGATCGGATAAGGTCATCTTCTCCCATCGGTCACGTTCCGACAAGGAGCCGATGCGCTTTGGGGGGAGTTAGCCCAGGGCCTTACCTGCCCCACCCCGCCGTGCCTGCGTTGCCACGCCGCGCCGAGCCGCGCCAAGCCGGACCTCGCCTCGCCTCGCCTGCGTTGCCGTGCCCCGCCACGACCCGCCATGCCGTGCCAAGCCCTGCCGGGCCCGGCCATGCCTCGCCTCGCCTGGCCCTGCCGGGCCCAGCCTGCGTTGCCGTGCCACGCCTTGCCTCGCCCTGCCGGGCCATGCCAAGCCTGGCCCTGACCTGCCCTGCCTTGCCGCGCCTCGCCCGGCCTGCGTTGCCGTGCCACGCCTTGCCACGCCCTGCCGTGCCCAGCCCTGCCACGCCTTGCCTCGCCTCGCCCAGCCTGCGTTGCCGTGCCACGCCTTGCCTCGCCCTGCCGGGCCGCGCCAAGCCGGACCTCGC
>JANWWR010000089.1 GCA_025055835.1 Gemmatales bacterium
TGGATCGGGAATATGCCCAACCGTACTTCCACAATGCCCCGCCGGCCCCCGCAGCGAAACCGGCCAAAGAAGCCGACCGTCCCGACGGAGACAACGGGGCTGAGCAAAAGGAGCCTTGAGAGGTCGCCTGAGCGCGGGTCACACCACGACCGGTATCCCAGGACGTTCCTGCCATGACGCGCTGGCGATGGATGGCGGCGTTGGGCCTGCTTCTTATCGCCGGGCTACCGACTTTGATGCCCTTGGATGCTTTGCTTCGATCACCTGTCAGCTGGGGCGTCTGGCAAGAAGCTGAGCGGATCAGTGCGCTTTTGCGTAACAGTGTGCTTTTGTGCCTTGGCTCGGCCCTGCTGTCGGCCTTCGGCGGGTTGATTCTCGGCTCGTTGCTCTTCAAAACGGACATGCCGGGCCGTCGGATTGCCCAGGGCGTCTTGATCCTGACGGTGTTCGTACCCCTCCCGCTCGTGACCACGGCCTGTCAAATGGGTTTCCGGGCCTTACTGCCGATTCCGTCGGGCGGAGTCTGGCCGCTAGGCTTGGGACCGGCGATTCTCATCCATGCCCTGTTGGGCCTGCCTTGGTGCGCCGTCGTCATCGGCCTGGGTCTGCTTTGCGTCGAGCCGGAACTTGAAGAGGATGCCTTACTGACGCTGCCGCCGGGACAGGTTTTCGTCCGTGTGACGCTCCGTCGAGCGATGCCGTTCATCGCTTTTGCTGGAATGCTGACCGCACTGACCGCGTGGAACGAGATGGCGGTCACGGATTTCGTTCGACTGCGGACCTTCGCCGAGGAAGTTTATCTCCAGGTGCAGGGCGGCGGATCGGATGAGCAGGCTCGGGCCGCGGCGGCCGTCATGCCGTTTGTCCTTGCCGTCGCTGTGGGGGTCGTAACCCTGATTTCCTGGTGGCGGAATGCCTTGCCGCAGCGGAACTGGTTCACATCCCCTCCGCGGCTGTTTCCCCTGGGACGATGGCGGTGGCCCGTCGCGGTGGTGACCTACGGCTTCGGCCTGGCGATTCTTGTTCCCCTCCTGACGGGCCTCCTTCTGCGTGCCGGATTGCGGTATGCCACCGCCGACCAGCCGGGCGAACCGACTTGGGACGGCTGGCTGTTCCTGGAGCGGTACTTGCGGGTATGGACGGGGCAAATCGACCTTCTGCTCGCCAGCGGGGCGATGGCCGCTGGAACCGGCCTGGCGACGGCCCTTCTGGCTTTGTTTACCTCCTGGCTCAGCAGGGACAGCGTGATCTTTGACCGCTATTTGTGGTTCACTGCGGCGGTGCTGTGGGCGATTCCCGGACCCTTACTGGCCTTTGGCTGGCTCGACCTGATTCAACGGTTGTTGGAAATGCCAGGCAACACCCTGGTTCGACTGCTGCTATATGAACGACCTTCGCCCCTGCCTAACATTTGGATTTGTGCCATCCGTTTTCTACCCATCGCTCTAGCGCTGTTGTGGCCGATTGTTCGGCTCATCCCGCGGGAACTGGAGGAGTCCGCAACGCTGGATGGCCTCGGACCGCTGGCCCGTTTCCGTCGCATCGTCCTTCCTCTGACGATCTGGCCGGTGGCGTGGACGGCCCTCATCGTCGCAGTTCTGACTCTTGGAGAAATCAGCGCGTCCAAGCTGACGGCAACGCCGGGCTTCACTCCGCTGGCCCATCACGTCTTCCAACAGATGCACGCTAGTGCCGACGCCGAACTTGCCGCCTTGGCCTTGGTGATGCTGACGCTCATTGCCGCGGGAGGTGGGGCCATTTTAGCCGCCGGTTCCCGACTGCGGCGGGACGCGGCTCGTCTGGCTGCATAGGAAAGCTTCTGAGGCTTGTTCCCACGCCGACAACTTGCAAATCATCTCTCGGAGGCCGTCATGACCACGCCTGGGCAGCAGCAGACGTCCTGCTTGTTGATGGTCCAGGGGATGCACTGTGCGTCCTGCGTGTCTCGGGTCGAACAAGCCCTCAAATCCGTTCCGGGCGTGGCGGATGCTTCCGTGAATCTCGCGTTGGGACAGGCCCAGGTCCACTTCCGGGACCGCCCGCCCTCCCTCGAACAATTGACCGAGGCGGTCGCTCGGGCCGGGTACTCGGCCACCCCAGTCAGCGAGATCAAACCTACCAAAGCGGCTGCTCCGCAAGATTCATCATTGGCCGCGCTACGTCAGCGGTTCGTGGTTGCCGCGGTCCTGACGGTTCCGGTTTTCTTCATCACGATGGCCCACCTCATTCCGGGGCTGCCGGAAATTACTTTTCCCTACCGCGATCTGCTCTTTCTTGCCTTGGCCACGCCGGTGCAATTCTGGTGCGGCTGGCCGTTCCTCAGCGGTGCGTTCCGCATCCTGCTGCGCGGATCAGCGGACATGAACACGCTCATCGCCCTGGGAACGCTGTCTGCTTATGGGTATAGCGCCGTCGTGACGTTGGGTCAGTTGAACGGCTACCACGAGCTGGGCAATCATTTAGTAAGCCCCGTCTGGTTTGAGGCCCAGATGGTCATCATCACGCTCGTTCTTGCCGGGCGACTGCTCGAAGAACGTGCCAAAGCCCGCGCTTCAGAGGCCATTCGCGGACTGATGGCGCTCCAGCCTCCAACCGCCCGAGTTGTCCGGGAGGGCCGCGAAATCGAGATACCGCTGGAGCAAGTCGCCGTCGGCGACTTAGTCAGCATCCGCCCTGGCGAACGCATCCCCACGGACGGCGTGGTGACCGAAGGCCAAAGCGCCGTGGATGAGTCGCTGTTAACCGGCGAAGCAATGCCGGTGACGAAACGGCCCGGTGATCGGGTCTTTGGCGGAACGCTGAACACGACTGGAGCGTTCAGGTTCCAGGCAGAGAAAATCGGGCAGGAAACGCTTTTGGCTCAAATCGTGGCATTGGTCCATCAAGCCCAGACGAGCAAAGCCCCCGTGGAAAGGCTGGCGGATCGGGTCAGTGCGGTCTTTGTTCCCGTGGTTGTGGTCATCGCCGCCGGGGCGGCTCTGGCGTGGTTCACCGTCGGCCAGCTGACGGGAACCTCCGCATGGGAACCCGCCCTGCACGCCTTTGTGACCACCCTCATCATCGCCTGCCCATGCGCTCTCGGTCTGGCAACACCGACGGCAATCCTGGTCGGTACAGGTCGGGGAGCACAATTGGGGATCCTGATTCGCGGTGGAGAAGCCCTCGAAGCCGCGGGACGGATCAATCTCGTCATCCTTGATAAAACGGGAACCCTGACTCTGGGCAAGCCGACTGTCACCGCGATCGTGCCGCTGGACCAGACGCCGACCCGGGAACTTCTCCGTCTGGCCGCTTCCCTGGAACAACGGTCCGAGCATCCCCTGGCTGTGGCCATTCTTGAACGGGCTAGAAACGAGCAAATGGCCGTGGAGCCGGTAGAGGATTTTGAGGCCGTTCCCGGTTTCGGGGTCCGGGGCCGGGTAAGGGGCCGTCGTTATCTGGTTGGCAATGTCGCACTGGTGATGGACCAGGGCGGAACCCTTGAACCGTCGGTCCAACAGACTCTGGATCAATTTGCAGCGGATGGCCGAACGCCCGTTCTCCTGGCCGAGGAAGTTCAGGACTCGACGCCGCCCGCCGTCAAACTGCTGGGTGTGATTGCCGTCGCTGATCCGATCCGCGAGGGCAGTCAGGAGGCGGTGGCAAACCTCAAGGAAATGGGCTTGGAAGTATGGCTCGTGACCGGGGACCACCCTGGGACGGCGGAGGCCGTGGCGAAGCGGCTCGGTATCGGTCAAGTGGTCGCCGGAGTCCTTCCAGGTCGCAAGGCGGAAATTGTTCGCCAAGCCCAGCAGAAGGGTAAAAAAGTGGCGATGGTCGGAGACGGGATAAACGACGCCCCGGCCCTGGCCCAGGCTGACCTGGGGATCGCCATCGGAGCCGGGGCGGATGTGGCTCTGGAAGCTTCGGACATCACCTTGGTCCGCAGCGACCCGCGGGACATCGTCGTGGCCTTAAAACTGGCCCGCCGTACCCTCTGGACTATCCGCCAGAACCTTTTCTTCGCCTTCGTGTACAACTGCCTTGCCATTCCCCTTGCTGCAATGAATCTGGTCAACCCGATGATCGGGTCAGCAGCCATGGCCCTGAGTTCTGTCTCGGTGGTTACCAACAGCCTGCGTCTGCGGCACTTCGGGAAATCTGGATGACTTTCCTTCCTTTCTCTGTTGCAACTTCGTCCGTGAAAATGTAAAAACGATCACTGAACAGGCGAATATCTGCAAGGCCAGCGACATTCGGCATCGGACGCCCCAGCATTCCGGGTGTAAGCGAAACTGCATATGGTTCATAGAGTTGTGATCGAAGTTTCAGACGAAACGGGGACTGAACTTGGATTTCCAGGCCCCTTTGGCTTGGCGATTGCACTGGAACGGCAATGTAGGTCAAGGTGATGCATTAGAACTTCGACGATGAATGCTTCCTGCGATACTCATGGGTCCGGAACAACACGTTGCTGCGGCGACGCAAATTGCGATATGGCAAGGAAATCCTGATGGGACAAAGAGGTGAATCCGAACCCGTGGTTCGGTCGTCTAATTGATAGCAATTCTCAATTCCATCGGCAGAGGGCGGCAGAAACTTGAGCGTTTTGTGCAAATTCCGGGTCGGAATAGCGTATTAAAGGTAGAGAAGCGCCGGTTAGGTTGGCCCCGCGGCGTACAGTTCAGAAAGTTGGTTTGGATGTAGCGGTTTTAGTAACGGAGCAGGATGTGAGGCTCAGGATGGCAGCGGACTCGCCGTCCGACAGCGGGCAGTCAGCGGTTCACGAGGGAAAGCGACCTGCCCAGAAAGGAGTTTGTTTGAGATGCGTACCTACAAGAATCCGGCTTTGAAACAGTTGAAAGATCAGCAGGTCCGCTTCGCTCCGGCGGAGAAGCGGCTAGCGCAGTTGGAGCGTGCCGAGCGCCTGCTGAGTGAGATCGATCCGAACAAGAAATATCCCTACCAGTACGTCTGCTACCGCATCACGGAGTTCCGCTCGGATTCTTATCCGCATCTCCTCATTGACGGGGCCGACCTGGAGCACGATTTGACCCTGTTCATCCAGGACTTGGCGGAGACTGTCCCGGCCGTGCCGGCGGAAAACATCCCGGAACCCGTGCTGACCTTGGAAGAGGTCAGCCGCAATCTCAAGGTTTCTACCAAGACCCTGAGCCGGTGGCGGGATCAAGGACTGGTCAGCCGACGGATTATCTGCAACGGCCGTCGCAAGGTCGGCATCCGCCAGTCGCTGTTGCAGCGGTTCCTTCGCAACCACCAGGAGCAGGTGGAAAAAAGCAGCCGGTTCACCCAGTTGACCGAGAACGAGAAGATGGAAATCCTGCGTCGAGCGCGGCGGATGGCCCGCTACGCTCCGGACCGATTCACGGAAATCTGCCGACGCATTGCCCGCAAAATGGGGCGTTCGCCGGAGACGATCCGTTATACCATCAAGGCCCACGATCAGGCTAATCCCCAGGAGGCGATCTTCCCCAACGTGACGGGTGTGCTCGACGAGCAGACCAAGCAGGCCATCTACGCCTCGTATCGTCGCGGGGTTTCGATCAACGCTCTGGCTGAGCGCTTCGACCGGACGCGGACTTCCATGCACCGCATCATCAACGAAGTGCGGGCCAAGCAGCTGATCCAGGAGCCGATCTCCTACATCCCGCACGAGTCGTTTGACGATCCGAGCAAGGCCGAGGAAATCCTGGCCCCCATGCCGGACGAGGAGAAGTACGAGGCTGCCCGGGCCAAGGCCCGTGCTTCCGTGCCCAAGGGCTTGCCGCCCGAACTGGCCAGCCTCTACGAAGTGCCGCTGCTGAGCCGCGAGCAGGAAGCCCATCTGTTCCGCAAGATGAACTTCCTGAAGCATCAGGCGGAGAAGCTGCGCCAGAGCATCGTGCCGTCCCGCGCCCGCAGTTCGGATCTGGATCGCCTGGAAGAATTGAACCGGGAGATTCTGAAGATCAAGGAACTGCTGGTGTCGGCCAACATGCGGCTGGTGGCGTCCATCGTCAAGCAGCACGTCGGGCCGGCGGACAACTTCTTCGAATTGCTCAGCGATGGCAACCTGTCCTTGCTGCGGGCGGTGGAGAAGTTCGACTTCAGTCGTGGCAACAAGTTCAGCACTTATGCCACCTGGGCGATCCGCAAGAACCTGGCTCGCAGTCTGCCGACCGAGAAGACCTATCGGGACCGGTTTATGACCGGCTTCGAGGAGGTGCTGGAAACGAAGTCCGACACTCGCAGCAACGAGTACGAGGACGAGGCCAGCGCCCAGCGGGCCGTGCAGCAGGTCAACCGCTTGAAAGAGTTCCTGGACGAACGCGAGCGGAAGATCCTGGATCTGCGTTTCGGTCTGAACAACGGACCGCGGCTGACGCTGGAGCAGGTCGGCAAGATCATGGACATCACCAAGGAGCGGGTCCGGCAACTGGAAGTGCGGATCAAGAAGAAGCTCCGCGAATTGGGCAACAAACTGCACATCGAGGCCTAAGCAGGGTGGTCCCGCCTCGGACGGCGGGTGCGAACTGCCTGGCCGGAAGTCGCAACTGCTTCAAAGGACAAAGGGCATGGGCGGTCGGGATGCCAACCTGACCGCCCTTGCCTTGTTTTGCGTAGAATTGGGGAACAACCACCGACTGGGCAAGTCGGCTTGCAAGGGCTTGTCGGGCTTCCTATACTTTCTGATCTACGGCTCTTGGCGCTAGCGTAGCTCAATGGCAGAGCAGCGGTTTTGTAAACCGCAGGTTGCGAGTTCGACTCTCGCCGCTAGCTTCCGGCTCCAAGTCGGACAGTATCCGTGATCCAGGGTGTGGGCCGACCTCGTGAAGCCTGGAGGATTCGGGTTTTCCGGCGGGTCGGACGCAAGAGCCTACACAGGAGGCAATCCGGGCAGGTGCCCGAGTGGCTAAAGGGGCCAGACTGTAAATCTGGTGGCGCATGCCTACGGGGGTTCGAATCCCTCCCTGCCCAGTGGCGAGCTAACGGCGACGACGAGGCCCCCAAGACCAACGAGCTGACCGTCCCTCGGAGCCTACGGCGGGTTTTCCGCTGACATTTTTTGGCATATAACGGTCTTCAAGCGGAAACGCAGGCGG
>JANWWR010000138.1 GCA_025055835.1 Gemmatales bacterium
GGATTGCTGGCGTTGATGCGGCCGTCGGCGGGGCAGGTGTGCCATTCGTTGATCGTGGTGTCGAACTGGATGCCCGGATCGGCACACGACCAGGCGGCGTAGGCGATCTGGTCCCACAGATCGCGGGCTTTCAGCGTCCGCTTCGGCTTGGGCGGCCGATTCTCCCGCTTGGCCTTCTCCAACTCCGTCCGCCAGTACAGGTGCCACGGTCCGTCGTTGAGGACCGCTTCCATGAACTGGTTGTTGACCCGGACCGAGTTGTTGCTGTTCTGCCCGGACACGGTGTAGTACGCTTCGGAGTTCCAGTCCGTGTTGTACTCCTCGAAGCGGATTTCCTTGGCTCCCTGACGGGCCAGCTGAATGGCCCGTTCGATGTAGTTGAGCGGCACTTCGTCCTTGAGGGCTTCAATGCAGGCGCGGCGGAGTTCGGGGTTCTTGCGGCGGTCGAAGCGTTCCTCGGGCTTGGGCCAGGCATGGCAGGCGCGGATGATGGCGTTGAGGTGCCGATTGCACAGCCTGGACCCGGCGACCAGGGCGGCGACTTTCTGCTCTTCCTTGACCTTCCAGTAGATGAACTCCTCGATGTCGGGATGGTCGAGGTCGAGAACGACCATCTTGGCGGCGCGGCGGGTGGTGCCGCCGGACTTGATCGCGCCCGCGGCCCGGTCGCCGATCTTGAGGAAGCTCATCAGACCGCTCGATTTTCCGCCGCCGGACAGCGGTTCCCCTTCGCCGCGCAACGTCGAGAAGTTCGAGCCGGTGCCGGAGCCGTATTTGAAGATGCGGGCCTCGCGCACCCACAGATCCATGATCCCGCCTTCGTTGACGAGATCATCGGCAATGGATTGGATGAAGCAGTTATGCACCACGAGGTTGTTGGTGAGGAACGTGTGACTTTCCGTCTCAATGTCGTACACGTCCATTTCGCCGACGTATTCGACGGAGTCCACGATCTCCGCACGCAAGCGGGCTACCTGCCTACCCGGGAACGCCACGGCCTGTCGGAGCTTTTCCTGCTTGTCGCGGGAAACGAAGCCGATTTCCTGGGCGAAACGCTGCTTGGCATCTTTCCACGCAATGACGACGTGGTAATAGGTCTGTCGATCCGGCCGGGAATCGCGGCAGACCACGATGCGGTTGTAGATCCCCAGGTTGGCAAGCAGTTGCGATACGCCTAAGGCGAGACGGGGAGCAGTCGTGCCGAAGACGATGTCGCCAGTCCCGCGGTCGCGGCGGATGCGCACGCAGCCATCGGCCTGAAACAGAGCACGAAGGTAGGCCACGATTGCCCGACGGCCACCGCGGCGAATGACCGCAGGCACTTCCATATCTCCGCCACGCCTTAGCAGATCGAAACGAGAAACGAACGAACGCAGCCGCTCGCCATACATGCGCAAGCGTCGGATGTCGAGGTGTTCGGCAACAGTCTGGGTCCGCCGCTCGTGGCTATGGACTCCGGGAAAGACCGCGCCGACGAGCATGCCCACATATTGCCGCTCATGCTCGTCAATCGTCATGGCCTCGATCGTCAGACTACGGTTGGTTCCGTACTCATACTGCCCCACGAAGCCATCCGCTTGAAGCCAACCTGCCAAGGCCGCTTCCGCTTCGGAAACGTCCTTGGAATCGGCGAGGACTTCGGTATCGGTCCGCTGCACGAGCCGCATGCCCGGTTGCAGTTGGCCCACCTCGACCCAGCGACGGCGACGCAAGTGAGTGTCATGGGCTACGAGGACCAAATGATCGGCTGTCGCTTCGAGGTAGTTTCCATTGGCCAGACGGACGCGATAGACAGGTTTGATCCCGTTGTGCTTGACGGCAGTGATCCGCGTAAGGCCTCGATGGTCGTACACGGGCAGGCCGAGCAGATTCCATTCGACAATCTCTCCGATCGGGATAGGACCTTGCGGCGTTGTCACCAGGGCATGATAGGGCAGGCACGCGTGGGGTTGTGGACGCTCGTAGGCGGAGGAGGATTTCTTGACCTCGCCGGTATCGGGATCGACGTAGTAATGCCCCTGGGGCGGGCCGTCGATGCCGTAGGCCCAGTGCAGGCCCGTGTTGAACCACTGCGGGCTGTTCGGCGCCGCCATCTGAGCGGCCAGCATGTAACAGATTTCGTCGTAGAACGCCTTGGCGTCGTCCTCCGTGTCGAAGTAGCCGCCCTTCCAGCCCCAATAGGTCCAGCATCCCGCCAGGCGGCGGAAGACCTGACGGGCGTCGGTTTCCTGGCCGGTGGCGGTCCCGTCGGCGGAGGTCACGCCGGTGGATTCCGCTTTAGGCTCCGACGAGGCCGCCGGCACGGAACGCTGCAACCAGCGCGGCACGCCCCGTTCCGGAACCCGCCGTGTCCGCACCGGCACGCCGGCCTTGCGGAAGTACTTCTGGGCCAGCACGTCCACGGCCACCTGGGACCAAGGCTCCGGCACCAGAATGTCCTTCATTTCAAAGACCACCGAGCCGTCGGGATTGGTGATGCGGCTGGTGCGAGGCACGAAACGGATGGCGGCAAAGGGATCCTGGCCTTCGACGGTGTAGCGACGAGGAATCTGCATGGTCTGGTCCTTGACTGGCGTAAGCGGACGCGGCAGCGTCCGCTCAGGGTTTCCGGTGCGTGGTTGCCGAACTCGAACGGCTCGGTCACGGCCGAGATCCGGACCCCAGCACGAACGGCAGGGTCAGTCCCGGCTGATCCTGGTACTTGCCTTTCTTATCCGCGTAGCTGACTCGGCAGACCTGGTCGGCCCGCAGGAAGATGATCTGGGCGATACCTTCGTTGGCGTAAATCTTTGCCGGCAGCGGCGTCGTGTTGCTGATCTCGATGGTGATGCGTCCCCGCCATTCCGGCTCCAGCGGCGTCACGTTGACGATGATGCCGCAGCGGGCGTAAGTCGATTTGCCGCAGCAGATGGCCAGCACGTCCCGAGGAATCTCGAAATACTCCACGGTTTCGGCCAGCACGAAACTGTTGGGCGGAATGATGCAGGTGTCGGCTTCGAGGTCCACGAACGCGCGGGAACTGAAGTTCTTCGGGTCCACCACCTCGCCATAGACGTTGGTGAAGACCTTGAACTTCCTCCCGACGCGGACATCGTAGCCGTAGCTGCTCAGGCCAAAGGAGACGACACCGGGTTTCAGACCGCCGTCGGCCATCGGCTCGATGACGATTTCCTTCTCGATCTGCCAGTCGGCGAGGACTCCCATGAGTGCGTCTCCTTGGTGCGAGCGGGCCGATGATCGTCTGAACAGAGATCTGCCGAGGCAGCCCCAGCGTTGATTCTATTCTGAACTGACGAACACGGAACAACCCAACATCTTGGGCGAAGCGGAAGAATATTCCCAAGAACTGGGGTTGTCAACGCAAATCTGCGCAGGCTTCACGAATTGCCCCAAGTCCCTTCACGCAACCCTCTTCGCACAGCCGACAGATCTTACGTCAGATGCTCTTTTCTCCCACGAAGGCAGTTCAGCTGGAACCTCGATTGGACCAGAGAGGCGGGTAGGGTGCAACCGACGGCGCAAGTTTCCCGAGCAACCGCGTCTGCCCAAGTGAACGACGTGCGAACGGGACACGTCGCACAGCAGCAACGGCCTGACCGGCCAAGAAAGGAGTGCACCATGTTCCGCACCACCCTGGTTGCC
>JANWWR010000187.1 GCA_025055835.1 Gemmatales bacterium
GTCCTTGACACTGTCATATGACACTGTTACTATTGCCTACGATGGCTGAGAACTTTCCTGAGCTTTGGACGATCGAGGAGTTGGCCGGGCAGGTTGCCTTGGCCCTGGCCGAAGGCTACCCGGGTGCGCCCAATGGCCGCATCCGCGCCGTGCCTGACCTCCGCACGATCCGCTACTACACAACCTTGGGCCTGCTGGACCGCCCGGTCATGATGCGTGGGCGGACTGCCCTGTATGGCCGCAGACATCTGCTGCAACTGGTGGCCATCAAACGGTTGCAAACGCAGGGCCTGTCGCTTGTCGAGATCCAACAGCAACTGCTCGGCAAAACGGAGGAGCAGTTGGCTGCCATCGCCCAGGTGCCCGAGCAGCCGACGCCGCAGCACCGGAGAGTTTTCTGGAAACGGCAAGCCCTCTCGGCCCGTCCCGGAGAAATGCCGGCCCTATCGTCCCTCCCTGGCGCGGGCTTGGCGGAGCCTGGCCAAGCCCCGCCTGATGAAATCCTGAGCGAGTCCTTGAGAAAAAACCTGGCGAGTCCAGACGAAAAGCAGTTCGTGGCACCAAACAATGTCGCTCCGCTGGTTGGAGTGCCTTTGCGGGAGGGAGTCACCCTTCTGTTCGCCTCGCTGCGTCCTCTGACGCAAGCAGACTGGGAAGGCCTGAAAACCGCGGCGATACCGCTTTTGAAGTTCCTGGAGAAACGACTCCTGATTTCACCTGAACAAAAGGAGAAGCCATGAGTACGCCCGTTGTCCTGATGAACGACCAGGAAATCGAACAACTGTCCGCCGAGCAGAGATCCGGATTTGGCAGCCTGGAAAGCGAGCGGGGCCTGTTCCCTCTTCAGGCCTTAAGCGTCCGCGCTGCCATTGACGGACTTCTGGCTGACGTGGAAGTGTGTCAGACCTTTGTCAATGTTTTTAAGAAGCCATTGGAGGCGACCTACATCTTCCCGCTGCCAGACCGAGCCGCGGTGTCTTCGTTTGTCATGAAAGTGGCTGG
Source organism: Gemmatales bacterium (assembly GCA_025055835.1). Classification (GTDB taxonomy): domain Bacteria; phylum Planctomycetota; class Planctomycetia; order Gemmatales; family HRBIN36; genus JANWWR01. The sequence continues at coordinate 1,003 of JANWWR010000187.1, forward strand.
GCGTCGGATCGAGGGGGAGTTGAAGGAGCGCGAGCTGGCGCGGCTCGACTACGAGAAGGCCATCCAGAAGGGGTATCGAGCCGCCATCACCGAGGAAGAGCGGCCCAATGTTTTCTCGCTGCGGGTCGGCAACATCCAGGCGGGGGAGAAGGCTGTCGTCCGCTTCCGCATGGCCATGCCCCTGTTGTTCAGCGACGGAGAGGTGACGTTCCGGTTCCCGCTCGTGGTTGCACCTCGGTACATTCCGGGAATTCCGCTGCCGATGGAAAACGTCGGCCTTGGCACGGCCTGGGACACGGATATCGTGCCGGACGCCTCGCGTATCTCTCCACCCGTGCTCTTGCCAGGCTTTCCAAATCCCGTTCGCTTGAACATTCAAGTGGACCTGAATCCCGCAGGTTTGCCGCTCAGCGATCTGCGCGCCAGTCTCCACAACGTTTGCGTCAACAAGATGGACAATGGCGTGCTGCGGATTCGCTTGGAACCCGGCGAGCGACTCAACCGCGACTTCATCCTCCGTTATCGGCTTGGCGACGACGCGGTGCGCACCAGTCTCCTTCTGCAACCTGACGAAACGAATGCCGATGAAGGGACCTTCACGCTGACTCTGGTCCCGCCCGCAAACAAATCCGAGGTGCGAAAACCTCGAGACCTGGTTTTTCTCCTGGACCGCTCGGGCAGCATGGCTGGCTGGAAAATCGTGGCGGCTCGGCGGGCCTTGGCGGCCATCATTGACACGCTCTCCGAGGAAGACCGCTTCAACATCCTGGCATTTGACAATACAGTCGAAGTGCCGCCTGGCTTTAAACTCCAAGGCCTGCAAACGGCGACTAACGCGAATCGCTCCCGCTCCATGGAATGGCTCTCAACCATTCAAGCCAGGGGCGGCACGGAAATCTACCAAGCTCTGAACGTGGCCTTGACGTTCCTCACCAGTTACCCTGCGCCACGCGAGCAAGTGCTGGTAGTGATCACGGATGGCCAGGTCGGCGATGAATCGAGGATCCTCGCCATGCTCGGTGACCGTCTGGCCAGCGTGCGCGTGTTCGCTCTGGGCATCGATCAGGCTGTTAACGAAGGCTTTCTGCGACGGATGGCTCAATTGGGCGGCGGATCGTGTGAAATGGTGGAATCCGAAGCCCGGCTGAACGAGGTGATGGCCCGAATTCACCGTTACCTGACCATTCCAGTGATCACGGGCTTGCAGATTTCCGGGGAGAAACTGGACTTCGACCAGGCGTCGGTCACGCCTCGCCGACTGCCGGACCTGTTTGCTGGAACGCCGGTCGTGATCGCTGGACGTTACCGTGGCCAGCCAGCAGGCAACATCACCGTGCGGGGTCAACTTCCCGATGGCAGTTCCTGGCAGACCACAGCGGTCGGAGCCACGACGCTTAACCCTGTGCACGTCAAGACGTGGGCCCGCAATCGCCTCCGTGACTTGGAAGATCTCTATGAGTCTGGGGCTGAGAGTTATCTAACGCTGGAAGAGGAAATTCTGCAAACTTCCTTGCGATTCGGCGTGCTTTGCCGGTTCACGGCATTCGTTGCGGTGGACCGGTCGGAAGTTGTCAACGGTGACGGCCAACCGATCCAGTTCATCCAACCCGTCGAGGCTCC
>JANWWR010000199.1 GCA_025055835.1 Gemmatales bacterium
TATTGCTCGGTGATGAGAGCAATGGGAATGTCGCGGATGTCTACCTCGTTGCGTTTGACGAGATAGAGGAGCAGATCCAGCGGGCCCCGGTAAATGTCGAGTTCGACCTTGTAATCCATGACCACCCGTCACGGGAAATATCGCTCAAGGCACATCTCGGCCTCGGCTGCCATATCCGTTTCCGAGGTCCGGGGTCAAGGGCAGGGCAGCCCTATCCATCAGCCAGCTGACAATCTCGACCCCGTATTCCCAGTCACCACAAGTTCGCCAGTCACCGCATCTTTCCGAATGCCTTGCAAGTTACTCAAATTTTAAGAGTCGGATTGTCTGGCTAAGGTCGAGTAAGTATTCTAGCACTCATGAATTCCGCTCCTGGATGGTTCCGGTTACCCGTTCCTCGGCCTCGAGGGCCTCGCTGGTTGCGCAACTGGTTGGCGAGGCATCAGCATCCGTTTTCGTTTTACATCCACCTGATCGGCATTCCGATGGTGCTGGCGTCGTTCCTCTGCCTGGTCACGGGGTGGTATTGGTTGGCCCTGATTCTGTTTGTGGGCGGGTACATGCTGCAAGGGATCGGGCACAGGGTCGAAGGCAACGACGTTGGCGAACTAATACCCCTGAAACGGCTGCTGGGGTTGCCGGTGGTAGAGTTCGGACCGACCCGCCAAGCCGAACAGCCCCCCTCCCGCCTTTCCCCGAGTAGCGGCGATTCGTGATGGCTCACTTGGCGGTCGGCTTGGACTGGCTCTGCTCCGGCGGCGACCAGAAGGGGCTGATGCGCTTGATCTTGGCGATAATCTGTTCGGCCTCGGTCGGGTTCTTGGCCTGAGCCAGCTTCGCCCGAAGCTTGCGAATCTTGGCCCGACGGGTCCGACGCCGACGCAGTTCCGACTTCCGCTCTACGTGTGCCATCTCTCCTCCTTTCCCTGCATCAACCTGAATCATGGACGATTGTAGAATCGCAACCTTGCCGCTTCCAGACACCTCAGCGATTGGCCAGGATGTGCATGATGTCGCCGTCTTGAATCACGTAGGTCTTGCTCTCCAGGCGGTACACGCCTTTAGCTTTGCACTCCTTCATCGAGCCGTGCTTCTTGAACTCCTCGAACGGCACGACCTCGGCCCGAACGAAACCCTGGGCAAGATCGGTATGAATCTCGGCGGCTCCCTCGACGGCGGTGGTCCCGGCAGGCACGGGCCAGGCTCGGCACTCGTCCTCCCCCACGGTCAGAAAGACGATCATGCCCATGCCTCGGAAGATGTCGCGAATCACCCGCTCCCGGGAGAATCCTGATAGCCCCAGGCCACGCATGAACTCCTCCCGCTCCGCTTCCGGGAGTTCGGCCAACTCGACCTCCAGTTTGACCGGGGCTTGGACAATGTGTTGACACAGGGCTGTCAATTCCGGCGGTGGCGGTTGCCCGAGGCGATCCTCGCCGATGTTGAGGAATGCCATGGTCCGCTTGAGCGTGAAAAGCTGAAAGCTGCGGACCTGCTTTTCCTGTTCCTCCGACAACTGCAAACCTGCCGAGGTCTGGCCCGATTCCAACGCTCCAGCGATGCGATGAAGCAGTTCCAGCTCCTTCTGATCGTTTTCCTTTTCCTTGGCCGGTCGGGGCTTCTTGAGTTGTGCTTGCAGCTTCTCGATGCGGTTGGCGACGATCTCCAGATCGGCAAACAGCAACTCGTTTTGAAAATTGCGGAACTCTGCCACCGGATCGCCGGAGAACGCCGCCAGAACGACGAGCAAGCCGTCCGCAGTCCGCAGAATATTGAGCCGTTTCGGATTGTCTTTCCGTTCGCTGACGCTCAGACCCGGCGTGTCCACGAGTTCCAGCGTGGCATAGGTGGTCTTCTTGGGGCGGAAATGGGCCGACAGCCAGTCCACGCGCTCGTCGGGCACCTGGGCCACGCCGACCTGTCCCTCGTGCAGCACCTTGGCGGGGTTCGACCTGGCTCCCGTCAACCACTCGAAGACCGTGCTTTTTCCGCTCCCCGCAAAGCCGACCAGCCCCACACGCATGAATGCGTTCCCCCTCACCGTCGCCGACTAACCGTCTAGCTCACTGTATGGAGCCACGTCTTTCAGGACTACGCTGAGGCGGTCCCGTCCCGGTTGACATTTTGCGGAGCAAACGGCGGGAAATAGCGAGCGGTCAGTTCCGGATCGGGTCGGGTCAACAGGCTGACGCCAACGGTCAGAAGCAGGGAAGCGATCAGCCCCCAGACCAACGGGTCAATGCCCAGGGCATTAAGCGGCGCGAAGGCGTCGAAGCGTTCCGATCCGTAGCCAAGCCAGCTGGCCCACAGCGGAACCGCCTCACCCCGGTAAGGCCGGATTCCGGCGGCATCAAGCCAGCCGAGCACGTAAAAGAGCAGAAGCGTCAGCAGGCCGCCGACCATGCCTGCCAGCACCCCCTGGCGTGTCGTCCGCGGCCAATAAAGCGTCAACAGCATCGGCATGAGGAACGAGCAGCCTTGGCCGGAGGCGGAAAAAACGATGACGTACTGCAAGAACGCCGGAGGCCGTAAGGCGATGAAGCCGACGACGAGGCCAACCAGGGCGGTCACTCCGTAGCTGCTCAGTTTCATGGCCCATTCTGACGCACCGGGATTGATGGTCCGCTGATAAATGTCGCGGACCAGGCTGCTGCTGATGAGCAGCAGGAAAGCCGCCACCGTGGACATGATCGCCGCGTAGGGGGCTGCCAGGAGAACCCCGCCGAGCCACGGCACGTTGCGCGTCAGGTGCCGGATCATGGCCGGCATGATGCTGTCCGGCTGCCCCTCGCTACCGACGTCTTTCAGATACTCCGTGGGAAAGATGGCCCGCGCACACACAAAGATCACCACCATGAGGAGGTAGGTCAGCACGTAATAGGCGGTCACCAGAACCATAGCCCGTCGAAGACTCGGCGTGTCCCGGAACGACATCAGCCGCACCATGCCGCTGGGCTGTCCCGCCGCCATCAGGGACCACATGCAGAAAAACGAAAACGCCATGCCCAAGGGCAGAAAGTGGTTCGGTCCCGGACCATGGACCAGATGGGGGTCCGTGCGGCGCAGCCGTTCCGTGGCGGCGGCCAATCCGGTAACGGTTTCTCCTTCCACCTCGATGGGTGGCACAGCCTGCACGGCCAGGAGCGCCATGAGGATCACGCCGAGGAGCATGACCAGTCCTTCCAGCACGTCGGCCCACGTCACTGCCCAGAAACCGCCATAGGTCGTGTAAGCGATCACGGTGAAGGCGAAGATGCCCAAGCCAATCAGGTACCCCTGGTCCACGGACCAACCTACGACGGGCACCGTGACCATCACCGGCGGCAGCCGCATCGCTTCTTTCATCACCAGACCACCGCCCTTGAACTGGGCCACGAGGTTGAAGGTCAGAAACAGGAGAATCAAACAGGTGGAGAGCAGACCCAGGGCTGGACTGCGGAAGCGATCCCGAAGCACGTCGGGCACGGTCACCGAGCCGGCGATGCGAGCCACCTGATTGATGCGCTTGCCCATGAGGGCCATCGTCGTCAGGGGCACCACCATGTAGCTGGCGATCCAAAGCGCCATGACCCAGCCGTTCGTGTAGATCAACGACGGGAAGCCCATGAACGTCCCGCCGCTGACTGCCGTGGCCGCCACCGTTAACGCCAGCACCCACGGCCCCAGTCCCCGGTTGCCCAGGAAGTATTCCTTGACGAACGTGCCCCGTCGCAGGTAGCGATGGGAGAAAAACCCCAAGGCCAGCACGCCGACGAGATAGCATCCGAAGGCGATCAGCACCTGTATGCTTTCGCTGGACAGCGCCATTTTCACTCGCCGTTTCCCCCTTCGCCGCCCAGTTCATCATCCGGCATGCCGAATAAGCCAAACCAGACTGTGAACGCCGACGCCAGCAACCACGGAAGCAGAATGCCGAACACGATCCACCGGGGAATTCCCCAGAGGGTTTCAAATCCGTCTCCCGGCCCGCAGGCCCATCCGCTTTGCACCAGCCAGCTCTCGGGTGGATGTGCGTACCCTCGCAAATAGCAGTAGCCTACGACCCACAAGAGGCAGATGAACCAGACGGCGGCGACGGTCAGTGCCTCGCGCCGGGCATTGCGGTACAATTTCGTCGCTGCCTTAGCGAAGTCCGCGGCATGGCTCGACCGTTGTTCGGCTTGGTTGGATGAATTCTGCATGGCACCCAAGCTCCGTGGATTGACACCGTGAACGCAGAATTACCTGGACCTGCTCTCTCCTGCAAGCAGATTCGTGCCTTCGACGCCTTCGCAGTTTCCCGCCTCGGAGTGCCCAGCCTGATCCTCATGGAAAACGCTGGCCGTGGTGCTGCGGAGCTTCTTCTGGCCCTGGGCGTGAAAGGCCCGGTGGTCGTCTGTTGCGGCAAGGGCAACAACGGCGGAGATGGCCTGGTCATCGCCAGGCACTTGTGGCTGGCCGATACGCCGGTTCATGTAGTGCTGATGGCCCGGCCCGACGAATTGACCGGCGATGCTCGAGTCAATTTGGAAATATGTCGAAACCTCCATCTGTCCATTGAAAGCATCCCGCAACCCGATCAGCAGCACGATCGCGTAGCCAGGTTACTCGTTGAGGCGGACTGGATCGTGGATGCCCTGTTAGGCAGCGGCCTCACGGGACCTCCCAAGCCGCCCTACGACCGCATGATCGACCTCATCAATGCCAGCGCCCCGCGCGTCTTCGCCGTGGACATTCCCTCGGGGCTTGATGCCGATACAGGCCGACCGCTCGGCGTTGCGGTCAGGGCTGCTCACACAGCCACCTTCGCGGCACTGAAAAAGGGCTTCCTCGACCCGCAGTCCCGACATTGGACGGGGCAAGTGCATCTGCTCCATATCGGAGTACCGATCACCGCCATGCCGACTTCGGATGCGTGATCGGCCCGGGCATGCAGTTCAGGACAACCCTTGGGATTTCGTCACGGATTGGCGAATGCCGTCGGCCCGTGGGCCCGGTTGATGAAGACGAATCGCCGGATGAGGTAACCGTCGTAGGAATGCAGCACCATCTGGCGCGCCCACGAGGACAGCACGATGGCGACGCCCTGGCCCGGATTGGGTGAGAGGACGATGCCGCTGTTGGGTCCGAAGCCGTTGACCGCCTGCCGCAAGCGATCCAGGGCATCACCAATCAACGCGGGATCGTAGGTGATCCAGACGTGGCCGATGTCCAGGTTGGTCAAAACCTGCTCGGGACTGCGTGGGGTGGTGCTGATGCCCGTAGGGATCGGCGAAGCCAGATGGGGGCCGTAGGTCGGCAAGATGTGCGGCGGGTTCTCGAAGCCAAGGGCGAGGTAGTCAATGGGCGAAGGCTGGACTCGACCACCGGACGTGTCCGCCGGCGCTCCCGGCAGCAGATCCATCCGAGTTCCCAGCAAATGGTTGTCGGTGAAGGTGCCCGGCCGCTGGTCACGGTTGGTATTGAAGCCGTCGTGGGTGTCGGAGGCATCCACCGGGCCGTAGCGGTTGTTTCCTTTGCCGCCGCGAACCTCATCGGCACCCAAACCGCCCCACACATAATCGTCGTTGAAGCCTCCCACGACCTTGTCATTACCGACGCCGCCGTCCAGATAATCATCCCCCGTTCCGCCGCGAACCCGGTCATTCCCGGCCCCGCCCAGGACAATGTCGTTGCCTTTCTTGCCCTTGAGGATGTCGTTGCCTCCGCCGCCCTCCAGGATGTCGTCTCCGCGCCCACCCTTGAGCCGATCGTCACTCGGTCCGCCGATCAAGTGGTCGTTGCCCCGGTTACCCCGAAGGATGTTCTTACCCGAGCCGCCTTGGAGATAATCATCTCCCCGGCCTCCGCTCATCTTGGTGCGGATCGTGATGTTGGGTGAAACCGTGACCCGGTCGTTGCCCCGGCCAGTGCGGACAATAATGCGGGTGATTCCGGCCCGAGCAAAAGTACGGGGATCGCCGCCATTGCTGGTCCGAATCACGATGTTCTGAGCGTCGTCGCTCAAGCCGATGTCGATGGCATCATTGGCTTGCGTGCCGCGGATGTAAATCTTTCCGTTGCGCTTCCGCACCCGGACCTGTTCCGTGGCCCCGGTCACGTTCACCGTGATGATCTGAGTGTTGTAGGCGAAGAACGTGTCACTATGGGCATCGTCCCGGACGCCGATCATTAACTGGAACGTACCCGTGAATCCGACCTTCGGCGTGATGAATAACTGGCCTGTGCTCTGGTCGATGAACAGGGAAGCATTTTCGGGTTGATTGATGAGGTTGTTATTGACCAGAAAATCCGCCGGAGCCGAGGCCGCGAAGAAGTGCCGATCCCCTGTGTCCGGATCGGTGAAGGTCAGTTGCACCACCGTCGTCCGACCGCTGACCGCTTGGACGGGGTCGGGCAAAGTTCCCAAAGTCGGAATGGTGTTGTTGGTCGGGGCCACGTTGATGGTGACGATCTGCGTATCGAACGCCGAGGCATTGACGCCGTGCATGGCGTCGCGCACTCCGACCATAATCTGAAGCGTGCCGGTGAACGGGTAAGTCGGAGTGACCGTAAGGACTCCTGTGGCCTGATTCAGCGACACCGTGGCATGGGCCGGCTGATTGACCAGGTTGCCGAAAAACAGGAAGTTGTTTACTCCTCCGACGGCGAAGAAGCGTGGATCGCCGGAGTCGATGTCGGTGTAGCTGAGCGGAATCTGAAGCGGCTGCCCGCTGACGGCATTTTGCGGTGGGATGTAATGGAGAAACGGCGGATCGTTCCGGTTCAATCCGCCGATGGTGCCGTCGTCCGTGTTCGGCACCACATGAACGGTGAAGACTTCCACGCTCGAGTCGCCGTTGCTGTCCGTGACCGTCACCGTGATCGTGACCGAGCCGAGGAAGCCCGGAGCGGCGGTCACTCGCAGCACGCCGTTTTCCATGTCCGTGAAGACCGAGGCGCTGGTGATCGTCACGTTGGCAGTCGGCGTCCCCAGGGGGGCCGGGCCACCGACGGCGATGATGTTTTGCAGGGTGTCGAAGCCATCAGTCAGCTGGCCGAAGATGGTGTGGCGGAAGTTCAGATGCTGCGGCGGACGTTTGCCGCTGGTCGGCGTGTTGCTTACGCTCAGGTCCAGGTCCGTGATGAACATCTGATTGCTGCCGGAATCCCTGGCCCCGGTGTTCGCCATCGCCAATTGGCCGAACCCGTTGAACGTCAGCGTGGCGTGGTATTCGTCCTCGATGGTCGGCGTCGAGTTATCCGGGTTGTTCGACTGATCGTTGCCCAATTGGGCCATGAAATCTGGAATGATCCGATGGAAAATGCGGTTGTCGTAGAAACCGCTGTTGACCAGGTTGATGATGTGCGCGACCGTGTTCGGGGTCAGGTCCTGAAATAACTGGAGAATCAGCGGGTTCTGCGCCACCGAATCAATCGTGATGTCCATCCGCAGGCTGGGATTCCCCGTCGGGATGGATGTTGTCACGTTGGAATTATCGCTGACGGCTGAAAAGGTCAGCGGGTCGCCGTCGGCGTCGAAGCCGTTGAGCGGAATCTGAAGCGTCTGTCCCGTGGGAACGTAAAGAGTGCCGGGATTGACGAGCGTTGGGGCGGCCGGCAAAGTGCGGTCTTCGAGGACTTCCAGCCGGGGACAGCTTCTCGGTCGCCGACGCGGAGTCGAACGCCGGATGGGGCGAGTCGGCTTGGACCGAAAAAGCCAGCGAAACCAGTGCTTCATCGCTCGTCTCTCACCGTCTTGAGATCGCTTCGAGTGCGGACCGGCTCGGGCTGGAGTTCTCTGTTCCTGGCGACAAAAGACTCCCAGACTTAGTGCCTGCTAACGGACAGCGGCGCACGCCACTCTTGCGCAGCTTCACAAGTTTCTGTTCTCACCTCGGGCCAAAGTCAAAGCGCGCTGGGCATCGCCGAGAAGGGGTCGCTTCTCCCCTTTGTTCACTATCGGAAATCTTGGCAAAGGCCGTGAAGTTTTCCAGACGGGCCTTTTTGTGCCGGCGAAATGGTTAAAGATCGGATCGGTCAGCTCGCAGCCGAATCAGCGGTTGCTGCCATCGACACCGAGGATCCGTCCCTTTGGAACGGACAGATCGACAATGACGGGTTTGGAGGAATCCGCTCGGCCGACGTTGCCCCCTTTGTCCACCGCTTCCACCCGGACATGAAAACGGTACGGCACTCCCGGCGGGACTCGCCAGACGTACCGGCCGCTGTTCTCCAGCCCGCCGGTCATGATCGTCCAGGGGCCTTCAGGGTTTTCCGCGTAGTAGAGACTGATCGGAGCGGGAGCGAGATTCTTGTCCTCGGCCCGCCAAGTGATCGTCACGGTGCCGGCGTCGGGTCCACGGCCCGCCTCGACGCTTCTGAGTTCCACCACGGGTTTGGTCAGGTCCACTTCGACCCAGAGTTGCGGCGGGTCGCCGGGTTGCGGCGGTCGGTCGCCCAATCCGACGCCGCTCTTGACCACCAGCGTCAAACCGTACAGCCCTTCGCTGTTGAATCGCACCTGGAACGGCGAGGTCTTGTCCGGGTCTTCCCCGTGCCGCTGCCAGGTCCTGCCGTCCCGGGTGAACCATAGCTCGACGACCGAAACCCCGGATGGGCCGACATCTTCCAAGGTGTATGCCAAGCTGAGATCGGTCGTGTTGATGTAACGAATGTCCCGCTCCCTCGGCGTGGCGGAGCCGGAAGGGGAGGGCGTGGCAGTTGGCCAGCTTTCGGCGTCACGTCGCACCACGTCCTGGCCTCCGCCTTGGATCAAAAGGTAGGCCGATCCCTGATTCTCCGCACGGTCCTTGACCCGCAGCCGTACCTCGATCGGCCCCCGCGAAGGCGGCGAAAAATACTTCTGACCAAACGCCACGGGATCGACGGGCAACGCCTGCCAGGCCAAGGCTCCCTGCGAACGGACGTCGATTTGCAAGCTGTTCAAGTCGAGATGTTCGTCGCGCACTTCCCATTCGATGCCGATCTGTTCGCCTCGGGGCGGCAATTGCCGCAGCACGGCTTGCGGCAAGGCGGTATCCACCATGACTCGCAGCCCGGGCGGGGCATCTTCGACTCGTGGCGGATAAGCTCGGCCTTCGAGATCCACAGTCCGAACCAGGAACTGATGCAAGCCGTCGTTCTCGGCGCGGAACGGAAAATGCCGCTCGCGGGGTCCGACCGTCTTGACCAGCCGCCAGGAACCCTGTTCGCCGAGCTTCAGATAAAGTTGCACCTCTTTCAGCCGGTTTTCGTCGCCAGGCTCGATCTGGAACGGGATCCGGAAGACCGGCTGGCGGCACCAAATGATTTCCGGGGCCTGCGCTCGGGCCGGGCCAGCAGCCAGCAGGAGAATCAACGCCGACAACACCACCCGCCGCGAGCACATGCAGCAACCTCCGCGCAGACTGTCGCGCTTCCGATGCCGCTTGCATCGGAGCCGTGGCTTCCCAGTCTTGAGCGGATTCCCCATCTTGCGGGCGAAAATGCCGCGGTTACAATGCCACGACCGATGCAACCGATACGACTGGCACCGCATACCCTCCGCGTGAAAACCAAGATCGTCGCCACGGTCGGTCCGGCCTGCGAGGACGAAGAGCGGCTGGAACAGATGATGCTGGCCGGGGCGGACGTCTTTCGCCTGAATTTTTCCCACGGCACCTGGGATTGGCATTCCGCGGTCGTGGAGCGGATCCGCTCGGTCAGCCAACGACTGGGCCGACAGGTGGCCATCTTGCAGGACCTCTGCGGGCCTAAGTTGCGGCTGGGTGAAATCCCCGGCGGGGCGTTGCAATGTCATCTCGGGGCACGGGTTCGCCTCGTGAGTCAGGCCGTGGGACTCGGCAATGAATTGCCGGTGGGGGATCCTGCCGTTCTGGAGGCGCTTCGGCCCGGCGACCGGGTTCTGCTGGCCGATGGAAACGTCGCCTTGGAAGTGACCGAGCGCCATCCTGACGCCGTCGAAGCCGAAGTCACCTTGGCTGGCGAAGTCCGCTCCCGCCAAGGCATCGCCGCTCCCAACGTTCGCCTGAATGTCGAGCCGCTAACGCCGAAGGACCTGCAAGACCTCGATTGGACAAGCCGCAACGTCGTGGACTATGTTGGCCTGAGCTTCGTCCGTCGGCCCGAGGACGTGGACCGCCTGCGACAGGAGCTATCGCTGCGTGGTATCCAGGCCAACGTCATCGCCAAGATCGAGAAAACCGAGGCCTTGAATCACCTGCAAGCCGTCATCCAGCGGGCCGACGCTGTCATGGTGGCCCGCGGTGATTTGGGCATCGAAATCGACGTGGCACGAGTTCCCCTCGTGCAAAAGGAGATCATTCGGGAATGCAACCGGCAGGGCAAGCCGGTTATCACGGCGACGCAGATGCTGGAGTCGATGCGAAGCAGCAATCGGCCCACACGAGCCGAAGCGGCCGACGTCGCCAACGCCATTCTCGACGGCACCGACGCGGTCATGCTCTCCGCCGAAACCGCCACGGGACTTTATCCGATTGCCGCCGTCGAAACGATGAACCGCATCGCCGCCGCGACCGAATCCGCCCTGGCCAACTGGAAACTTCCCCGCTGTCCTGAGGAAGAAGCGACGAATGTCGTCACTTCGACGGTGATCTGTGCGGGACAACTGGCGGATCGCATTCATGCCCGGCTCATTGTGGCGGCGACCCGCTCCGGCGAAACGGCCCTGGCCCTCTCGCGGGAACGCAACCGGACGCCGATCCTCGGATTGAGTGATAACCCGGCCACGGTTCGCCGCATGGCCCTGTACTGGGGCGTCCTGCCGGTGCATCTCGACGAACCTCGCAAGGAGGCCGAATACATCGGAAAGGTCGCTTCCTGGGCCAAGAACCAGGGCCTGGTAAGTCCGGGCGACCGCATCGTGTTCGTCCTGGGGCAGGGCTGGATGGAGAGCAGTTACAATACGATCATGGTCCACGAGGTCGTCGGCTGAGGCGTCGGCTCGACGATGCGTGCTATCTAAGGAGAAACCATGCGGAAGGCGATCCTGGCGGTCTTGTCATCCATCAGTGTTGCGGCTCTGATTCTCGTCGCAGTCCGTGCCCAAACCCCGGCCGTCAAAACCGAGACGGACGTGGTGTATGGCAAAGCAGGCGATACGGAACTGAAGCTTGATCTGGCCATGCCAGCCACGGGAGATGGACCGTTCCCGGCGATTGTGCTGGTCCACGGAGGCGGTTGGAAAAACGGCAGCTACAAGGACTTCAAAGGGACAATCCAGGCACTTGCCGCCGAGGGGTTCGTCGCCGTCAGCGTGCAATATCGGCTGACGCCGCCGCGCGGCACGGCTCCGAGCGGATTGAAGGCCCGCTGGCCGGCCCAGATCGAGGATTGCAAATGCGCTGTCCGATGGCTACGGGCCAATGCGAGCAAGTACAAGGTCGCCAAGGATCGCATCGGCGCGGTCGGCTTTTCCGCCGGAGGACACCTCGTCCTGCTTCTCGGCCTGACGACGAAAGAGGACGGGTTGGAAGGCAATGGCGATCTCACCCCGGAAGCCGCCAAGGAGTCCAGTCGCGTCCAGTGCGTCGTGGATTTCTTCGGACCGACCGACCTGACCACTGGCGATTGGGAGAAGCTGGTGGAACCGCTTCTGCTTGATCTTCTCGATGGACCACTGACCGAGAAACGCAAGGAATACCAACAGGCTTCGCCAATTACTTACGTTCGCAAAGACAAGGACAATCCGCCGATCCTGATCTTCCACGGCACCAAGGACAACATCGTTCGCTACAACCAGTCCACGAAGATCGTGGACGCCCTGAAAAACGTCGGTGCCGACGTCACTCTCGTGACCATGGAGGGCGACGGCCACGGCTGGAGCGGCGAAAAACTCACCATGACGGTGAAACAAACCGTGGACTTCTTCAAGAAGCATCTGAACAAGCAGTAGATCGAGCATGCGCTGGGTGTTGCGGGGTTTATTCCTTGCGACAATCTTCGGTCCCTTGTCGCACGGTTGTCACCGACACGAGGACGAAATCGGCGTGCGCTGGCTGGTCATCTATGCGGCTGCGGTGGGATTGTCGGGTCTGGCCTGCACGGGGCGTCGCCAGAGGCCAGACTCGACCCACCCCACGGGCCGAACGCTCCGGTTTCCTCAAACGTACCGATTGCATCGGACATTTCACGGACGCCGTCTGTGCGTTCCAAGTGAACTGGGCAAGCGCCGCAAGGGGCTATTCCAAGTTCCTCGGTGATCGGAGCGTTTGCACCTGTCTGGAATTGTGCGAGAATCGAAACGCTGATCCCGTTTCTGCGTCACCTCGAAGAGGCACGGCAACGCATGCGCCTGATGGTTCCTGTTCTCGGGGCAGTCCTGTGGCTGGGCACCTTGACAGCTGCCGAAGACAACGATCCCCCTCGCCGAGTGAATGTCTATCTCCAACCCGGTGTCGATGCCGCCGTTGCCATTCGTCGGCTGGGAGAAGTCGGCCTAGGCGTTGACTCCGCATCACGGGGCGGACGACTGAGCGGGCGGATTGCCGAAAGCAAAATCAAATCCCTGTCCGAGTCCGATTTGGTTCGCCGCGTTGCCGTCGGTCCCACGGCTGCCGAGCCGATGGCGCAAACACCGCAGCGTTACAAGGCCCGGGTTCGTTACTTCATCGACGCCGATCGCAATCGTCACGCCCTGGAGTTCCGCCGCATGGTGGCTGCCATGCAGGCCGCTGGCTTTGCCAAGGATCCCGGTCTTGAACAGGAAGAGCTTTACGACGATCCCATCAGCGGCACGCTTCCGGCTTCGGAAGTGAGCCGATTCTTGGCGGTCCCCTACCTGCAAACGGTCTTGCTCATTCCCGAAGGCCACATGCTCCCGCCGGCCGACCAGCCGGTTCTCGTTGAATTGACCCTGACGTCCCGGCTGGGTCCGAGCCGTCAGCAGGAGCTCTACGGCAAAACGCAGGCCATGCTGCGACCGCTCGGATGGATCGCTGCCCCGGGCTTCGATCATCGCAATTTCACCCGGATGCTCGGCTGGTTGCCTTCGCAACATCTGGAATCGGTTTTGCTAGGCAGCACCACCCGCGATCCGCAGGCTCGGCGAAATCTGCTTGTGGATGTGCCCCTGGTTTCCCGATACGACCCCTTCGCCGCTGAGGGTTGGATCCTCGTTGCCTCGGAAATTCGCTTTCAACCCTTGGAAGCCCGTGAAGCCCTGGTGGAAAAACTGGCCCGCCTCGGCTTCGAATCAGCGAGCGATGAGGAACTGCGAGAAGGGCTGACAGGCATCCTGCGGGGCCGACTGCCCACCCGAGTTGTCGAGCGCGTTCGCAACCTCCCCGAGGTCCAGAGCGTGGACGTGGACCGCAAGGACGCCGTGGAGCGGCTTGCGTCCATCCTGGCCGTCCGCGTCGTGCCGGAACCGGAGGGCAGCGAACCGCCTTCGACTTTGCCCGCCGAGCAGCCTTCCCCAGTTACCAAGCTGTCCGTGGACCTCCGCAAACTCCTGGCTGACCTCGGTGAAGCCAGCGAGCGTCCCGTTCGCGTCGAAGTCATTCTCCGGGAGACGCCCAACGACTACGAGACACGCTGGCAAAACGCCCTGGATGAACTTCAGGGTCTCGTGGCCATAGACGGACGCATCGGACCACTGATCTGCGGCACAGTCCTTCCGGCCAATCTTCAGGCCGTTGCCAGCAGACCGGAGGTTTCGACGATCCGTCTGCCGCAGATGCCGTGGACGGTCGCCGCGGAAATAGGAAACGCGGAGGAATCAAGCCTGTCGCATGTGGAATTCGTGCCGCTCTTCCGCCAGCCGGCGCAGGCCCAACCGCTGGCGGCCTTGATTCGCCGTCGGTCGCCGAGCCGCATGGCGGTCGTGGACGTGGATTTCTCCGGCTATGCTCCGCTGGTCGGCCAGCGGCTGCCTGCCAACACCCGTCTTCTCGACTTCACCGGGGAACGCAACCCTGACATCCGCCCGGAACCTGCCCCCGAAGGGACCGCCATCGGCTCCGGCACTCGCCTGGCCCTTGCACTGGCGAGCGAAGGCGCGGAGGAGCTTTTGCTTGTCCGCATCGCTCCCGATGGACCGTACATGCTCGAACAAGTCGCCCGAGCCATTCAGGGCCGAGGCTGGCGATCCGAAGCGACCGTTCGCCGGGAAACCGAACTTCGCCTCGAAGACCGCCGCTTGCAGCGGGAACGGGCGGAATTGCGAGTTCGCCGTCGGCTCATTCTTAACGACTTCCGCGACGACGAGGAATCCAAGGCCGCACTTCAAGCGCTTCTGAAGGACGAACGCAATCTGGAGTCTCGCGAAAAGGCGTTCAAGGAGCGCCAGGGGCGATTTGTGCAGCTGGTTTCGCAGGCCGAACACCTACGGGGAGTGGATACCGTGTTGATCGGACCGCTTTGGCTCAACGGACAGCCGAATCTGCCCGAGCTGGCATCGCGCCAACGGTATCTCGCGGAGCATCGCTCTCGCAGCCAGGACCGCTTGCCGGACATCGCCTGGATTCAGGCCGTGCCTCGGCACCCGGAGAGTTCCTGGCAGGGTCTCTTCCGCGACGTGGACCGCGACGAGGCTATGGAGTTTC
>JANWWR010000076.1 GCA_025055835.1 Gemmatales bacterium
CAAACCGGCCTGGAAGACGCTGTTCGACGGCAAGTCGCTGGACGGCTGGAAGTCGTCGGAATTCGTCGGCACCGGCAAGGTCTTCCTCCGCGAGGGGGTTGTGGTGCTGGAGGCTGGAGAGCCGATGACCGGCATCACCTATGCCCGCGACGATTTCCCCCGCCTCGACTACGAGGTCCGCCTGGAAGCCCGCAAGCTGCAAGGCGACGACTTCTTCGCCACGACGACCTTTCCAGTCGGCGACGATTACTGCTCGCTGGTCGTAGGCGGCTGGGGCGGCGGCATCGTCGGGCTTTCCAGCCTCAACCAGCTCGACGCCTCGATGAACGAAACCACGAAGAACATGGAATTCGCCCGGGAGCGGTGGTACACGATCCGCATCCGGGTCACGAAGGGACGCATTCAGGCGTGGATCAACGACGAGCAGGTCGTTGACGCCGACACGACCGATAAGCAGATCAGCATCCGCGGAGAGTGTCGCCGGTCGAGGCCGTTCGGCATCGCCACGTACCGCACCACCGGCGAGGTGAAGAACATCCAGGTCCGCAAGCTGGAAGAAAGCGAAAAACGCGGAACGCCACGGTAACGGCAGGGGCCGGGCTTCAATTGACTCCCCCCGCAAGGCGACGTACCTTGACAGGGTAGGTCCGCATCATGGCGAGGCCCTTGTTCGGCGAGGGCCTTTTTTCGTTGCTTTGGCGGAGCGGCCATGCCCGGTTACAATCCTAAGGTCATCGAGCCGAAATGGCAGAGATTCTGGGAAGAGCATAAGACCTTCCGCACTCCCGACTTCTCGGACAAGCCGAAGTACTACATCCTGGACATGTTCCCTTATCCGAGCGGAGCGGGGCTGCATGTCGGCCATCCGGAAGGCTACACCGCCACGGACATCCTGGCCCGATACAAGCGGATGCGCGGCTTCAACGTGCTGCATCCGATGGGCTGGGACGCCTTCGGCCTGCCGGCGGAGCAGTATGCCGTCGAGACCGGCCAGCATCCCCGGACCACGACCCAGAACAACATCGCCACCTTCCGCCGTCAGATCAAGATGCTCGGCTTCAGCTACGACTGGGACCGGGAGGTGGACACCACGGACCCGAAGTATTTCAAGTGGACGCAGTGGATCTTCCTGGTCATTTTCGACACCTGGTACGATCCCCAGCAGCAGCGCGGCCGACCCATTTCCGAACTGCCGATCCCCGAGGACATTCGCCGTCAGGGGCCGAACGCCGTCCGGGCCTATCAGGACAGCCATCGGCTCGCCTACATGGCCGAGGTGCCGGTCAACTGGTGCCCCGCCCTGGGCACGGTGCTGGCCAATGAGGAGGTCGTGGACGGCAAGTCGGAGCGAGGCGGCCATCCCGTCATCCGCATGCCGCTGCGACAGTGGATGCTGCGAATCACCGCCTACGCCGAGCGGCTGCTCCATGATCTGGACCTGGTTGACTGGCCGGAAGCCATCAAGGAAATGCAGCGGAACTGGATCGGCCGCAGCGAAGGAGCCGAGGTGCATTTTCGCCTGGCCGATCCGCCGCCGGACGTGGCCAGTCCGGTCATCACCGTCTTCACCACCCGACCCGACACGCTCTTCGGAGCGACCTACATGGTGCTGGCCCCGGAGCATCCGCTGGTCAATCGCATCGCCACACCGGAGTGTCGCCCCGCTGTCATTCGCTATCAGGAAGAGGCTGCGCGCAAGAGCGATCTGGAACGCACCGAACTGGCCAAGCGAAAGACCGGCGTCTTCACTGGAGCCTACGCAATCAATCCGGTCAACGGCGAAAAGATTCCCATCTGGATCGCCGACTATGTTCTGGCCAGCTACGGCACCGGGGCGATCATGGCAGTCCCGGCCCACGACGAGCGGGACTTCGAGTTCGCCAAGGAGTTCCACCTGCCCATCCGCACCGTCGTTCGTCCCCCGGAGGATTGGCTCCAGGCCACGGGCAGCACGCTGGACAATCTGACCGAGGCATTCGTCGGCGACGGAACCGCCATGAACTCCGGTCCGTTCGACGGTCTGCCCACGCCACAGTTCAAGCAGCGGATCATCGCCTGGCTCGAAGAACGCGGTTTGGGAGTCCGCAAGGTCAACTACAAACTCCGCGACTGGCTCTTCAGCCGACAACGCTACTGGGGCGAGCCATTTCCAATTCTGCACGGTCCCGACGGCAGCGTTCGGCCTCTGGAACTTAAAGACCTGCCGCTGACCCTGCCGGAACTGGAAGACTATAAACCGACCGGCAGGCCCGAGCCACCGCTGAGCAAGGCGAAAGACTGGGTCCGCGTCGAGATCGACGGCGTGACCTACCAGCGGGAAACGAACACCATGCCGCAGTGGGCCGGTTCCTGCTGGTACTACCTGCGGTACATCGATCCGCACAATGACAAGGCGTTCGTCGATCCGGCCAAGGAACGCTACTGGATGCCGGTCGATCTGTACGTCGGCGGCGCGGAGCACGCCGTTCTGCATCTGCTGTATTCCCGGTTCTGGCACAAGGTGCTTTACGACCGCGGCTATGTCTCGACGCCGGAGCCGTTCCAGCGGCTGGTCAATCAGGGCATGATCCTCGGCGAGATGGAGTTCACCGCGTTCCGCAAGGTGCCCGGGCCGAACGGGTCCAGGACCGTCTGGATTTCCGCGGAAAAAGTGGATCCGCTGACCGCCCAGGACCGCAAGACGGGGGAACAGTACGAACGGGTCCGGCTCGACGAGGACGAGGTGGAAAAGCAGGGCGATGCCTTCGTGCTCAAAAGCGATCCGACGATCCGTGTCGATGCCCGGGCTTACAAGATGTCCAAAAGCCGGGGCAACGTCATCAACCCGGACAAGGTCGTGGACGAGTACGGTGCGGACGCCATGCGGCTGTATGAGATGTTCATGGGTCCGCTGGAAGCGACCAAGCCGTGGAGCATGCGTGGCGTCGAGGGGGTGTACCGCTTCCTGAGCCGGGTCTGGCGGTTGATCGTGGATGAGCGAGCCGAGACGGCGCGGCTTGATTCTGCCGTCACGGAGGAGCCACCAGACCGCGAAACGCTGCGTCGGCTGCATCAGACGATCAAGAAGGTGACGGAAGACGTGGAGGCGATGCGGTTCAACACGGCCATCGCGGCCATGATGGAATTCGCCAATCACCTCTCAAAGCTGGAACGCCGACCGCGCGCCGTCTTCGAACCGTTTGTGCTGCTGCTCAGCCCCTTCGCTCCGCATCTGGCCGAGGAACTGTGGCGAATCCTGGGCCACCGCGACACCCTGGCTTACGAACCCTGGCCGAGCTACGACGAAACGCTGATTCAGGCCGAGGAAATCGAGGTGCCGGTGCAGATCAACGGCAAGGTGCGGAGCAAGGTCGTCATCCCCGCGGACGCCGATCAAGCCGCCCTGGAGTCCGCCGCCTTGGCCGACAGCCGCATCAGGGAATTGCTTCAGGGCAAGCAGATTCGCCGGGTCATCGTGGTGCCGAAGAAACTCGTGAACGTCGTCGTGGGTTGAAGCGTGAACAGGCTGCCCGCCGAGCCTCGGGATCAGGCCGCCGCCTGGTCCGCCATCGCCGCCGACTACGAACGGGAGTTTGTTGATCCCTATCGGGCCGACGCGATCAATCCGCTGTTGGATCGGCTCCGGGCCTTGCCTGACCATGCCCAGGCAGCGGTCGCCGATCTCGGCTGCGGGAAGGGGCCGCTCCTGCCGCTGTTGGCCCAGAAGTTTGCCGTGGTTCACGCCGTGGATTTTGCCGAGGAGATGCTTCGCCATGCCCGACAGCGCTGCGTCGGCCTGGGCAACGTCCGCTTCCATCACGCTTCGTTGACCGACCTTGGTTTCCTGCACGGGCAGCTTGACCTGGCGGTCGCTGTCAACAGTCTGGTCATGCCGGACGTGCGGGACATCGAGACGGCCCTGATCCAGATCCGCCGCTGCCTGAAGCCGGGCGGGACGTTGCTCGGCATCGTGCCAGCGATGGATGGCGTGCATTATTGGACGATGCTGCTGGTGGACCGAGCGTTGAGGCGGGGCATGCCCCTGGAAGCAGCCCAGAAGAACGCGGCCCATCTGGCGGAACATCAGTACTTCGATTTCGCCTTCAGCCGGTTCCGTTTTCGCGGCATCGAGCAGCACTTCTGGCACCCGTTCGAGATTCCGTACCGGCTCCGGCGGGCCGGCTTCCGCGACGTTCGGGTGGACAAGGTGCTGTTGTCGTGGGAGCACTTCCGCTGGCGGGAGGAGTTTGTCGGGCAGGAGCCACCCTGGGACTGGTTCTTCGCCGGTCGGGTCGAGTAAAAAAGCCAGACACGCTGCCTCCCGCGACGCCGATCGGCAGCACCTCGACGATGCCGAGGCCGAGGCCGATCAGCGGCACACGAAGCAGCGTGTCGGCGTATTCCCCCGAGAGCCGGGACGTGATGCCCGGCCCTCGGTCCTGATAAAGCTCTATTGCGAAGCTCCCACTGGAGTGGCCGACCCAGAAACCACTTGATCCAATGAGGTTGACGCTTCTACCCAGGAGGGCAGGGCAGTGCCGGTTTCCCGCATAACCGGACACGCAATAGAGCCTTCACCTTTCCTGGTTATGCCAATCGTTCCTGGTCGCAACTGTGGCGGCGGCTGATAGCAAGGTCGTCGATTCCTGTCAATCCACTTTTCTCAGCTTTTGGTCTGGCGCTCACCGAAGGACCGTGGATTTTTCAGGAAAAACTCATGGCGTCGGCTTGAACAGAGGTCGTGCCGCCGACGCAGCGGGGCGGGCTTATAGCGGATCGTCTCCCGCTGCCAAGAGCAGTTTCCGGAACATTTCCCCGGGCCGACCGCCGATCCGGGGGCCGCATTGACAGGTCCGACGGAACCGCTACCCTAGCGGACCATGAACCTGAAAGGATGCACGGTCCTGGTCACCGGGGCGGGCGGATTCATCGGCTCGCATCTGGTGGAGCGGCTGGTTCGGGAAGGGTGCCGGGTCCGAGCCATGCTCCACTACGATTCCCGGGCCGACCGCGGCAATCTGGAACATGTCCCGTCGGAGGTGCTCGGCGAGGTCGAAATCCTCCGCGGTGACGTGACCGACAGCCATTTCATGCTTCGCGCCGTGGACGGCTGCGCGGTGGTCTTTCACCTGGCGGCCCTGATCGCCATTCCCTACTCATACCAGGCTCCGGGAGCCTTCGTGCAGACCAACGTTGTCGGCACGCTTAACGTCCTGGAAGCCTGCCGCTGGCATCGGACCCCACGCCTCGTTCACACCTCAACCAGCGAATGCTACGGCACCGCCCAGTACACGCCGATCGACGAGCAGCATCCGCTCGTTGGCCAGTCGCCTTACAGCGCCAGCAAGATCGCCGCGGACAAGCTCGTGGAAAGTTACCATCTCAGCTTTGGCGTCCCTGCGGTGGTCCTGCGGCCGTTCAATACGTTCGGTCCCCGGCAGTCGGCGCGGGCGGTGATCCCGAGCATCCTCGCGCAGCTGCTTGCGGGCGCGTCGCAACTCCGCCTCGGCGATCTGACGCCGGTGCGGGACATGAACTATGTGATCAACACGGTGGATGCCTTCGTTGCCGCTGCCGAGAGAGACGAAGCCGTGGGCCAGGTCGTTCACGTCGGCACCGGTCGTGGAGTGAGCATCGGCGAACTGGCGGAGTTGGCCATGCGGACCGTCGGCCGAACGGTGCCGATCGTGACGGATCACCAGCGGCTGCGTCCCCCGGGCAGCGAAGTCCGCTTGCTCTTGTGCAACTGGAGCCGGGCCGAGAAACTGCTTGGCTGGAGGCCGACCGTCGGGCTGGAAGAGGGCATGGAGCATACCGCCCGGTTCGTCCGGGATCATCTGGGGCAGTATCGGCCTCAGGAATACGCAGTGTGACCGGCCTTCGACGCGGGAGGTAGCAGGCATGGATGCCAAGGTGGTGATTCAGGCCGGAGGCAAGGGTTCACGGCTGTATCCGTACACCAAGGTTCTGCCCAAGCCGCTCATGCCCGTCGGCGGGATGCCGATTTTGGAAATCGTCATCCGTCAACTGGCCTGGCACGGGTTCCGCGACCTCGTCATCACCATCGGCCATCTCGGCGACATGATCCGGTGGTGCTGCGGCGACGGCAGCCGGTGGGGCGTCCGCATCCGCTATTACCCCGAGGAGCAGCCGCTGGGCACCATCGGACCTCTCAAGCGCATCGAGGGACTCGACAAGCCGTTTCTCGTCATGAACGGCGATCTGCTCACCGATCTGGACTTCGCGGATCTGTATCGGCATCACCTGGCCAGCAGCGCGCCCCTGACCATCGCCACGTACCGCAAACCCGTGAACATCTCCCTGGGCGTGCTGGAAACCGACGCCGACCACCGCGTCGTCGGCTTCCAGGAAAAGCCGACGCTGCATTTCCCATGCAGCATGGGCGTGTATGGCATGAATCCAGAACTGATCGAGTACATTCCCGAGGGAAAGCTGTTCGGCTTCGACGACCTCATGTACGCTTTGCTGGCCCGCGGCGTCGAGGTGCGGTCCTACCCCTTCCACGGCACCTGGATGGACATCGGCCGGCCGGAGGATTTTCAGCAGGCGTGTGAAATCTTCGAGAGCCGACCGGATTTGTTTCTGCCCGAAGCGTCGCTCCGGCAAGCGGGCTAGGCTCCGTTCTCGGTCTGGTCTCCGTCGCTGGCTCCATCTTCCACGAGGAAGCGCGCCCCGATCTCATACCAGCCTTCCTTGGTCCGAGTGACGCGGGATACCGTGACCGGCAGGGCGAACAGGGCGTCGTCCTTGGAAGAGGCCTGGTAAATGAGGAGCTGCTTGCTGGGCGGCTCCATCGGTGCATAGATGCCGATGCCCTTGACGGAGATGTCCTTGCCGACGCACTGAAGCTGGAAGTCGCTCAGCGCGCGGTCGCCGGCCATGGGAGCGACCAATAGCGGCTTGCCGAAGGGGAACCGCAACTCGTCCCGGCGGTCCGGCGGGGCCATGAGGTGGGTGTGCAATTGCTCGGCGATCACGGGCCCCACCTGCTCGATCAGCCGCCTTTGATCTTCCGAATCGCCCTCCAAAAACCGCATGCGGATGATGACGTCGCTGAGGCGGGCCGGCGGCGACCGAGGAGGTCCGACCTGGACTGTCACCTCCAGGATGTCTTCCTTACGCGGCAGCCACTTCCGCAGCCAGCCGTGGGCGAGATTTAATTCGAAGCGGAGGTAGGAATCGTGGAACTCGAAGCGGCTGGCATTCCAGCACTGGGCGAAGGAGCGGAGTTTTTCCTGGCTGACGCCGTCGGGCAGGAAGGCGGCGCAGTGGTGCTGCCAATAGCCGTCCTCCGTCCACACCCATCGAATCCGTCCGAATTCCCCGACACCGGCGACATGCGCCGCCGAAGACACCAGCCGCTCGACGATCACTTGCAGCGGCGCGGGGGGCAGCCGCATCGGAACGGTGAGCTGCGAGTCGTGGCCGTTCGTGGTGCCGCTCTCTGGAAGATAGACCGGACCGGCTCGAGTCACCGAGGCGTACTGCAAGGAAGTGACGAATTCGACGCAGCCGGCGAAGCGTTCCCGCGGTTCTCGGTGCAAAGCCCGGTGAACGATTTCGCGGTCGCTGGCGGGAAGAGGTGAAACGTCGGCCACGCCGGCCAAACGCTGGTCAGCCAGGTCGCGCGTGCAATTGGCCTTCTGCGGCAGTTGGCCGGTGAGCATCTCCTGATAGATGAGCGCGAGGCTGTACTGGTCGCTGTTGGCAGAGATACGGCCTTCGAAGACTTCCGGAGCCGCGTAGCGGGGATTGATGCGGGCTGGTTCCTCCCCGGCGGGCAGCCAGAGCAGTTGCGCCAGGCCGAAATCGCTAAGCACCAGATGATCGTCGCGCAGCAGCAGGTTGCGTGGCGAGAGGGCAAGGTGTTGGATGTTGTGTTCGTTGCGGAGATAATCCAGAGCTTCGGCCGCTTCCTCAACATACCGCAGCAGTTCGTCCCGAGGGATTCCATAAAGACCACTTTGCCGCCAGCACTCCTGGAAGCGTTCTTGAAGCGTCTGGTCGGCCAGTTCGGTGGCGAGGACCACGCGGCCCGCATCGTAGGCGACCGAGAGAATCGAGACCAGATGCGGATGCCGCATGTCCAGAAGCCGACGAGCCTGAGTGAGGATGTTTCTTGCAGGCAGGGAGGTGGAGGACGGCACATAGGCGTACTGGACGCAGACAAGTCGGCCGCCGGGATCGCGGGCCTTCCATGTTTCCAGGTATGCCGACCGACGGAGCACCTCGAGCAGGTAGTAACCAGGCAGGGCCTCACAGGGCTGGCCCCCGGCCGGGACGACCGGCGGTTCGTAACGCAGCGGCAGGATCAGAGTCACGGGCAGATGTCTCCGCAAGAGAAACCCAGGCAACGAAGTGCAGCACGTCTGACAGTTCGTTGTCGCTTCAGGCAAACCTAGATTGCGGTCTGGAAATGGTCAAACTTCTGAGCCGTGCGGGCAGGGTCGCTGTCACCAAAAAAGAAAAAAGGCGAAGGAGGTCCCCTCTAGCTCCAAGCTAATCCTCCTTCGCCGCGTAACCAACGCCCCTCCCCAGAGCGTAGGTACGTCGAATTGTCACGTCTGAAGCAGCCTCGGCGTGGCTCGCCAAGGCCGTCTCGCCTCAGACACGCAACTATAGGTCAGCGTGCGCCGATGTCAACCGGTCCGGGCAAATTCGCCGTGCTTCTGCTGACGCTTAACTTTCGTCATTGCCTGAAAAGCTTACGGCTCGATTCAGGAAACGAGCCATGAGCCGCCAGCCGGGATCGAAGCAGTGATTCGACGCCGCCGCCTCTTGCTCGTCGTAACCTCGGAATCCCCCGATTGACACCCCACTGCCACTGACCAGCCAGGGAACGAAACCATGGGCGTGAGCACGGGTCCGGACTGGCGTCGGATGGTCCGGCGAGACCAGAATCCGCCAGTCGCCGAAGCTCGGCATGGCTTCGCTCAGCGGCCCGACGATGTGCTCGTCAATCGCTTCCAACGCCGCGATCTTGGCATCAAGCCGTCCTTCGTGGGACGCTTCGTCCGGGGCTTCGACGTGAACGCAGACCAGATCGGCTTTTCGAAGGGCTTCCACGGCGGCGCGGCCCTGAGCGGCGTAGTCGTTGTCCAGATAGTCCGTCACGCCGGGCACGTCGAGAACTTTCCAGCCTAGCAAAGCGCCGACGCCGCGGACCAGATCCACGCCAGTGATGATGACACCGCTCGGCCCGTACCTGCTCGCAAACGATTCCAGACGCGGAGCCTGACCGAGACCCCAGAGCCAGACCTGTGTCGCCGTTCGCTTACCGCTGTGACGGCGGGTCTGATTCACGGGATGTTCGGCCAGGACAGCTTGACTGCGCTGCATCAAGTCCACAAGCAGATCCGCTCCCGGGCCCCGGGGCAGATGCCGATCAATCGGCTGATCGGGGATGTCGTGGGGAGGCTGCGTTTTCGTTTCCGCCTGAAACGGACCGCCGTCATCGCTCCGCCAGATGAGCAGGTTGCGATAGCCCACGCCGGGATAGAACTCCAGGCCCTTTCGACCCAAGGCCTCACTAAGCGCCCCGATCAGTTCTCGGGCCTCTTCGCTGCTGATATGTCCGGCGGTAAAGTCCCGCATGACGCCGTCTTCGATGGTGACGAGGTTGCAGCGGATGGCCCAGTCCTTGGGGCCGAGGCGGATTCCGCGGGCGGCAGCTTCCAGCGGGGCCCGGCCGGTGTAGCACTCCAGCGGGTCGTAGCCGAACAGACTCAGCGTCGCCACGTCGCTGGCCGGGGTGAGACTGGCGGGCACGTTGTTCGACCGGCCGACGCAGCCGGTGCGGGCCAGGGCGTCCATGTGCGGGGTCCGGGCCGCCTGAAGCGGAGTCCGTCCGCCCAGGGCTTCCTGCGGTTCGTCGGCACAGCCGTCGGGTATGACGATGGCGTATTTCATGGGCTTTCTCGATGCGTTTCACAATCCCCGGGACCTACCAATCGGCGACCGGAAAGTAGGCACATGGAGCCGTCACGCAGGGCAGCCGATCCAGAGTCTCGACCGCCTTCCGCAACTCACCCAGGAAGGCATCGTGGCTGCGGATGACGATCGGCACGGAGATGCCCTCCTGATCGTCGAGCGATTCATGCTGCACGACGCTGGCGATGCTGATGTGATGATCCGCCAACACGGAAGCGACCTGGGCAAGGGTGCCAGGACGGTCGATGACGTTGAGCCGCAGGTAGAACCGGCTCTTGATGGACGAAGCGGAGCGGAAGCGCAGCCGTCGGCAGTTGGTCCACAGCCGCAGGGTGCGGAAGGTCAGTTGGGCGCTGCCGATGGCCAGGTCCACCAGATCGGAGACGACGGCGCTGGCGGTCGGCATCTGACCCGCGCCGGGACCATAGAACATCGTTTCGCCCACGGCATCGCCGACGACGTGGATGGCGTTGTTGGCTCCGCGGACGTCGGCCAGCGGATGCAGCTTGCGAACCAGGGTCGGCTCGACATGCAAGGCCAACTGCTCGTCATGGACCCAAGCCTCGGCGATCAGCTTGATGACGTAACCGAGTTCCGAAGCGAAGGCCAGATCCGCCGGATGCAGCACGTCGATGCCGCGGCGTTCGATGACTTCCAGCGGAATCTCGGAGCCGAAGGCGAGCCGGGCCAAAATGGCGAGCTTGTGGGCGGCGTCGGTGCCATCCACATCCATGCTCGGGTCGGCCTCGGCGAAGCCGCGCCGCTGGGCTTCGGCCAGAGCGGTCGGATAGTCCTGCCCCTGTTCGCTCATCTGCGTGAGAATGAAATTGCTCGTGCCGTTGAGGATGGCCTTGATCGAGGAGATGTGGTTGGCTGCCAGGCCCCGAGCGATGGCCCCGACGATCGGAATGCCGCCGCCGACGCTGGCTTCGAAGGCGACGGTGCGGTGATGTTCTCGGGCCGTGTCGAAAATCTCAGTGCCATGATGGGCCAGCACCGCCTTGTTGGCGGTGACCACGTCTTTCCCGGCTCGCAGGGCATTCAGGATGATGGTGCGAGCGGGTTCCAGTCCGCCAATCAGTTCCACGACGACGTCCACCTGCGGATCGCCCAGGGCGGGTTCGATCTGCGTCGTGATCAGGTTGCGGGGGAGCGGCACCGCTCGGGGTTTTTCGGGATGACGGACGACGACATGGCGGAGCACCAGGGGTCGGCCGGCCCGCTCGGCGAGATGGCCCTGTTGTTCGAGCAACAGCTTGGCGACGCCGCCACCCACGACCCCGCAGCCGATCAAGGCGATGCCCAACGGTTCCATACAGTGCCGTTTCTCCACCTACGCAGGATTCCCCCCGGGAAACCATCTAAGAGACAATCGAAATTAGCATATGGATCGGAGGAGGGATTCTGTTTGTCCCTCGCGGCCATCTCGGCTAATTTACCGGGGTCGGGAGAAGATGCAGGCGTAGTTCCCGTTGACACCTTTGGGAAAGGAGGCGTTGAAATGGCGACCGCCACTGTGCGTTCGGCTCCGGTGAAGCGACCCGTGGTGAAGGACCAGCCGTTGTTCATCGGGGGCAAGTTCGTGGACAGCGTGGGCAACAAGACGTTTCCCGCCATCGATCCGTCCACGGGCGAAGTGCTTTGTCAGGTCCAGGAAGCGACCACTGAGGACGTGGATCGGGCCGTCAAGGCTGCCCGCAAGGCCCTCGAACAAGGCCCGTGGAAGAAGACCGACGCCGCCGATCGCGGCCGAATGCTCTACCGGCTGGCCGACCTCATCGAAAAGGAGGCTGAGGAGCTGGCCGCTCTCGAATCGCTCAACAGTGGCAAGACGATCAGTGACTCCCGCGGCGACCTGCAAGCCGTCGTCAACACGCTCCGCTACTACGCCGGCTGGGCCGACAAGATCGAAGGCCGCACCGTGCCCGTCCGCGGCAACTTCCTGTCGTACACGCTGCGGCAGCCGGTCGGCGTCATTGGGCAGATCATTCCGTGGAACTTTCCGCTGCTCATGCTGGCGTGGAAGTGGGGACCGGCCCTGGCCTGCGGCAACACCATCGTCATGAAGCTGGCCGAGCAGACGCCGCTCTCCGGCATGCGTGTCGCCGAACTGTCTCTCGAAGCCGGGTTCCCCGAAGGCGTCATCAATGTCCTCAATGGCTACGGTGAAACCACAGGCCATGCCATCGTGGTGCATCCCGACGTGGACAAGATCGCCTTCACCGGTCATTACGAAACGGCCAAGATCATCGCCAAGAACGCCGCCGACACGCTCAAGCGCTGCACTTTCGAGTTGGGCGGCAAAAGCCCCAACGTCATCTTTGCCGATGCCGATCTCGACAAAGCCGTGGACGGGGCCTTCCACGCCATCTACTTCCACGGCGGCCAGTGCTGCACCGCCGGCAGCCGACTCTTCGTCGAGCAGAGGATCCAGAAGGAGTTCGTCGAGCGGCTGGCGGAGAAGTCCAAGAAGCGCAAGCTCGGGGACCCGCTCGATCCGTCCACCGAACAGGGTCCGCAGGTGTCCCAGGAGCAGATGCAAAAGATTCTCGGCTACGTCGAGAAGGGGCAGCAGGAAGGGGCGAAGCTGGTCGTCGGCGGCAAGCGGTTCGGCAATCGCGGCTTCTTCGTTGAGCCGACCATCTTCGAGAACGTCCGGGACGACATGGCCATCGCTCGGGACGAAATTTTCGGTCCGGTAGTCAGCGTGTTGCCGTTCAAAGACTTCAACGAGGTTGTGGAGCGGGCCAACAATACCTACTACGGTTTGGCCGCCGCCATCTGGACCAAGGACATCGACAAGGCCCACACCTTCGCTCGGGAGGTCAAGGCCGGCACGGTCTGGGTCAATTGCTACCACGTCGTGGACACGTCCACGCCGTTCGGCGGATTCAAGATGTCAGGCCAGGGACGCGAAAACGGCGAAGCGGCTCTGGAGCATTACACGGAGATCAAGACGGTGACGATCAAACTGTCGTGAACCCTCTGCTCTGCATGAACTGACAACCGCGGCGAGCTGGGCGCTCAAGATCATCGGCGAGCGGGAAGCGTGAGTTTCCCGGTCTGCGCTCTGCTCGCCTGTCACCTGTAACCCGAAGCGTCAGCGAGGGTGAGAAGTCGGGCCACCGGGGCACTTACGTGCCCCGCTCGCCTCTTCGTCGCAGTTTTGTTCATCGTCCTCATCGGGGAGCGGGAAGCGTGAGCTTCCCGGTCTGCGCTAACCTCCCGCTCGCCCTTTTCACGCTATGACGACCCAGCCTTGCGAATGGAGAAGGGCCATTCCGGCATCCCGCGCAGGCTGGGATCAAGCGACCGGCCCTTGACCCGCAACGCCCCGTCTTTCAGTTCCAATTCCCTTAGCTGCACGCCGGGATCGCGACGGTCGGCCTGGAGTCGGAAAACCGCCACCGGATGGCCGTCTTTGCGGTACCATTGCACGTCAATGTTGTTCTGCCGCGCTCCTTCGGTGAGTTCCTGCTGAAGAAACCGCGGCGACAAGGGAATCGCGCCGGCCTTGAAACTTTCGATTTCCAGAGCCAGCGTGTTCGGTTCGCGCGGGGCGATCCAGACCTTGCCTTCGAGCGAAACCACCGTGTTGAAGTCCGGCCCGCCGTAGCGGAAGGCCAGAAACAGCTTGCCGGGCCGCAGAGCGACGCGCGGCTCCGAAATCTGCTCGGGCAGTTGTCGAGCCAGGTTCGACTCGACGAAATCCTCCGCCAGCCAGCTATTGATTTGCTGTTCCGTGAATTCGGCTTCCCAGTCGTCCTCGTTCTGGATTTCGTTGAACAGGTCAAAGGCTCGTTTCTCGAACTCCTGGGAAAGCCGAACCCGATCCGGACCCGCCGGCATCTCGGCTTGAACGTACAGCTCCGGTTCGCAACTCAACAGCCAGACCACCACCGTGAGCACCACCGCTCCCAGCAAGACGATCAGTCCCAGGGTCACGAGAAAGGATTTTCGGCTCACGAGAGGCCCTCGGACATCCGGAGACAGCAAGACACCTGGATTCTGGTGCCGCTTCCCAACCCGCGCGCATCCTAGCGCTTAAGGCACTCTCGGTCAATCGCAGGTAGCGGGGCGCTTAAACCGGGCGGTTTACGCTGCTCGAGCGTCCTGGTGCCGTCAAACATGGATTAAGGCAGGCAAATATTCCGATTATTTGGCCGATCTGGCCATTCTGCTTGCTAAGGAAGTTTGGTAAAGAGAAGCAAAGAAAGGCAATCCGCATCAGGCCAGGATGGCGTGGATGACTTCGCCGTGGACGTCGGTCAGCCGCATATCGCGACCGCCGAAGCGGTAGGTGAGCCGCTTGTGATCGAGGCCGAGCAGATGAAGCATGGTGGCATGCAGGTCGTGGATTTCGACTTTGTTCTCGACGGCGAAGTAGCCGTACTCGTCCGTCGCACCATACACGGTCCCGCCCTTGACCCCGCCGCCCGCCAGCCAGATCGAGAAGCCGAACGGATTGTGGTCCCGGCCGTCCGAGCCTTGGGCCATGGGCGTCCGGCCGAACTCCCCGGCCCAGACAACCAGCGTCCGCTCCAGCAGACCGCGGGACTTCAGGTCCTTCAGCAAGGCCCCGATGGGCTGGTCCGTGGCCCGAGCGTTGTTCTGATGGCCGGTCCGCAGGTCACTGTGCTGGTCCCAGCGATCCGCGCCGACGTTGGGGCAGGTCACTTCCACGAAGCGCACGCCCCGCTCGATCAGTCGTCGAGCCAGCAGGCATTGCGTGGCGTAGATGCGCGTCGGTTCGTAGTCCGAATCCAGCCCGTAGAGCCGCTTCGTCGCCTCGGTCTCGCCGCTGAGGTCGAGTAGTTCCGGCACCGCTGCCTGCATGCGGAACGCGAGTTCGTAATTGGCGATAGCCGATTCCAGGGCGTCGCTGGCAGGCAGATGCGCTTTGGCTTGATGGTCCAGACGTCGCAGCAGGTCGAGCTTGCTGCGTTGAAGCCCTGGTGTTTTTTCGCGCGGTTCCAGATTGGCGACCGGGGCTTTGCCGTGTCGGAACACTGACCCTTGGAACGTGGCCGGGAGAAACCCGCTGTTGAAGTTATCCAGACCGCCGGGCGGAATCAGGCCGCCGTTGAGAACGACGAAACCAGGCAAATCGCGGCAAACGCTGCCCAGCCCGTAGGTGATCCACGCCCCCATGCTCGGCCGGCCCTGCTGTCCGTGCCCAGTGTGCAGGAAGTAATTAGCGTTGGTGTGCTCTGAGAAGTTGGAGGTCATGGAGCGGATGACGGCGAGGTCATCCACGCACTCGGCAATATGCGGCAGAAGATCACTGACCGGGATGCCGGACTGCCCGCGGGGTCGAAACGCCCAGGGGGATTTCATCACTTTGCCGACGTTGTTGAACTGCGTGGCCGGCACCTTCATCTTGATCGGCTCGCCATGCTCCCGCTCCAACCGTGGCTTCGGATCGAAGGTGTCCACCTGGGACGGGCCGCCGTCCATGTAGAGGAAGATGACGCTGTCTGCCCGGGGAGGATGGTGTGTCCGGAGAGTCGCGTCAGCGAGAACGGAGCCGCCGAAACGCTCATCGGCCAACAAAGCGCTGAGGGCCACAGCCCCAAAGCCGTTGGCGCAGCGGATCAGCATCTCGCGGCGGGTCAGGGGTGGCGGGACGAACCGGCGGCAGTGCATGGCAGGACCTCGCTAGGTCACGGCGGGTCGATCGCTATTGTACCCCGGCCCAGCGGGAAAGTCATCGGGTTCTCCTGGCCTGAGCGAACCATCACGACCCGGCGGGGACTGGTAGGCTGAGCGTGGGAATGATACGTTAGTTTCCGTCGAGGACACGCATTGCGACGGAGCAAGAAACATGCGACAGACGGTGTGGTTGGTCAGCCTTTTGTGGTTAAGCCTGGGACTGGTCCTGGCCCAACCTGAGGGTTCCTCCCCGGGGACCGGTGTGCAATGGATCTGGCTCAACGAAGGCGATCCCGCCCAGCAGCGTCCCGTGGAGACCGTGCTCTTCCGTCGCACATTCTTCATCGATCGACCGCTGCAAAAGGTGGTGGACGAAGGCACGCTCGACATCACTGCCGACAATCAGTTCACCGTCTGGGTCAACGGCGTCGAAGTGGGCAGCGGCGACAACTGGCGGCAGGTGTACCAGTTCGATGTCACCAAGCTGTTAGTCCACGGCAAAAACGTCATCGCCGTCAAGGCGACGAACACGGAACCGAGTCCGGCGGGCCTTCTCGTGCGGCTCGGCTATGTGCCCAATGGTCAGGATCGTCGAGCCCTCGCCTCGGATGGACAATGGAAAGCCGCCAAGGAGGCTCCGGAAGGCTGGCACAAGCCGGACTTCGACGACAGCCGTTGGCCAGCAGTCAAGGTCCTCGGTCCGTATGGCCGAACCGGTCCGTGGCGGAATGTCGCCTGGCCTGGCGGCGGCGACGACCGTTTCACCGTGCCGGAAGGTTTTACGGTGGAATTGGCCGTCAAGAATCCGCCCAACAACGCCTTTTCGCTGGTGAACCTGTGCTTCGACAACCGCGGCCGACTGCTCGTTTCCCGCGAAGGCGGACCGATTCTGCTCTGCACGGATGCGGACGCCAAGGGGGTGTTGCAGACCGTCAAGCCGTACTGCGAACAGGTGCGAAATTGTCAGGGCATGTGCTGGGTCGGCGATGCTCTGCTCCTGGTTGGCGACGGACCGCAGGGCACCGGCCTGTATCGGGTGCGAGACAGCGACGGCGATGACCGGACGGACAGCGTCGAACTGCTGCACAGGTTCCGCGGCGGCATGGGTGAGCACGGACCGCACGCCATTCTGCACGGGCCTGACGGTTGGCTCTACCTCGTGATCGGCAACCACGCCTGGGCACAACCGGACAAGCTCGCCTCCAACTCGCCGTTGACCCGCTGGCCGACCGGCTACTTCGGTCCCGATCAGGGACGACCTGACACCACCGAGGATGTGCTCCTGCCCCGGCTGAACGACTCGCGCGGCCATGCCGCCAACATCCTGGCACCGGGCGGCACCATCTGGCGATTGGATCATCAGGGTAAGAACATGAGCCTGGTCGCCGCCGGCTTCCGCAATCAATACGACGCTGCTTTCAGCCCCAGCGGCGAACTGTTCACTTTCGACAGCGACATGGAATGGGACGAAGGCCTGCCCTGGTATCGAGCCGTGCGGGTGTGCCATTGTCCGCCCGGAGCGGATTTCGTCTGGCGGACCGGAGCGGCCAACACGCCGGATTACTACATCGACAGTCTGCCTCCCGTGCTGGAGACGGGACGCGGTTCGCCGGTCGGCGTCGAGTTCTACGACCATCATGCATTCCCGGAGAAATATCGGGGAGCGTTCTTCATGGCTGATTGGGCGATCGGTGTCATTTTCGCGGTTCACCTGCAACGGGATGGTGCAAGTTACAAGGGAGTGGCTGAGCGCTTCTGCGTCGGTGCTCCGATGAATGTCACCGACATCGCCGTCGGGCCGGACGGGGCGTTGTACTTCTCTCTCGGAGGCCGAGGCACGCAGGGTGGCGTCTTCCGCATCCGGGCGGTCAATCCCCCGACAACGGCCGATAAAGGAGCAAATTCCGGCGACCTCGTCCGCAAACTGCTCGACCAACCGCAACCGCTGACGGCATTCAGCCGGGCACGGCTGGCGGAGACGTGGTCCAAAGCGACGCAGGACGAGCGTCGCAAGGTCCGGGAAGCGGTCGCTACCGCAAGCCATCTCACTCCAAGCGAGCAGGTTCGCCTGCTTCAGGTTTTACAGATGCTCGGCGAGAAGTTTCCAGCCGATGCGCTAGTCCGATTGGCTGGTAATAACGATGCCGAAGTGCGGGCCTGTGCCGTGTGGCTGTTGGGCATCCATGCTTCCAAGGAAGCCCAGCCGACCCTGGAAAAAGGCCTGAGCGACAAGGATCCCCTGGTCCGACGTCGAGCCTGCGAGGCTCTCATTCGAGCACACATCGAACCGCCCGTGGATCAGATCTGGCCGTTGCTCGCTGATGCCGATCGCTTCGTCCGTCATGCCGCCCGACTGGTCCTCGCCCGCATCCCGGCAAGCAAATGGGCCGACCGCATCTGGAGCGAACGCAATCCGCTGGCGGCCTTCAACGGCATCGTCGTCTTGTGCCAGACGAACCAGGCGATTCCGGTGACCGACGAGATTTTCGAGAAGCTGCACAACGTCGAAGTCAGCGACAACGTGACCCGCTATCTCGACTATCTCCGCACCGTGCAGTTGGCCTTGATCCACACGACAGCCCGGCCCGGTTCGGTTCGCGGCATCGCCCTGGATTGTCTGGAGCGATTCCCTCACGCCGATCGCCGAGTCAATCGGGAGTTGGCCATCCTGCTCACGGATTTCCGTCGCTCCGGAGTGCTCGACGAGCCGGTTCACGCGAAGCTGCTCGATGCTCTGCTCAAAACCGAAGGCGACCGGGAACAGCAGATTCACTACTTCTACTGCCTGCGTCTGCTGCATTCTGGCTGGACGCCGAAGCAGAAGCAGCAGCTCCTCCACTGGTTCGAAGGAACGCGGACCTGGACGGGAGGCCACAGCTTCACGCCGTTTTTGGAACACATTCTCCGCGACCTCAACCCCATCTTCACCGCCGAGGATCGGGCCAAGGTGTTTGCTTCCGCTGCCGAACGGCCTTGGACGGCCGCGGTGCTGCTCCGGTACGCCCCGCCGGACCAGGCCCCTTCGCCGTCGGCCTTGATCGGCCTCTACAAGCACCTCGGAAAAGCCGGCGGTGAACCGCACGTCCGGGAACTGCGGGAAGCGGTGGTCGCCCTGTTGGTCCGCGACCTCAGCAAGCCCGGAACGGAGGAAGCCCTGGCTGAACTCGCCGCCGTCGATCCCGGCCGCATGGATCAGATCGCCCGTAGTCTGGTCCGTCGTCCGACCCCGGCCAATTGGCCGCTACTGGTCCGCAGCCTCCAGTCCAACAACCCGGATGTACTTCTCGAAGTGATCCGCGTGCTGCGTCGTTCTCCAACCAAGGCCGTGATTTCGCAGGAACCCAAACCCGAGGAGGCCGTGCCGTATCGCCTGCTCCTGCTGGCCGCCGCCAAATTGCCGCCGCAGGAACGGACCAAGGCCGTGGACCTCCTTCGCTACTGGAAAGACCAGCGATTCGCCCTGGAGAACGACGACTGGAAGACGGAACTGGAAGGCTGGTCGCATTGGTTCGCCCAGACCTTTCCCAAGGAACCGCCCCTGCCCAACGTCACCGCCCTGCCCGTGCAAAGCAAATGGAACTTCAACGAACTGCTCGCTTTTCTGGAAAGTCCCGAAGGCCGGGGCGACCCCAACCGTGGCAAGGCAGTCTTCGAGAAAGCGAATTGCGTCAAATGCCACAAGTTCGGCAACCTCGGCGAAGGGCTGGGTCCCGATCTGACCACGCTCAAGAGCCGTTTCAAGCGGTCCGACACGCTGGAATCGCTGATCTACCCATCCAAGGTCATCAGCGACCAGTATCGCGGCACCAAGATCCTGACCGTGGACGGGGCCACGATCACCGGCCTGGCCGTGCCCCAGGGCGACACGGTGACGGTCCTGCAAAGCGACGGCACCAAGGTCGTGCTCAAGGCGAGCGAGATCGAGGCCCGCGTCGCTTCCACGGTCTCCCCCATGCCGGAGAAGCTGCTCGACGAACTGACCCGACAGGAGATCGCCGACCTGTTCGCGTATCTGGAATCGACGCCACCCAAGTAGCGGCGTTCTCGGTTCATCGGCCATACCAGGCGATGAGCCGATCGAGTTCCTGGCGGAAGCTCAGGATCCACAGAGCGAGCCGCTGTCGGCCCGTTCCCAGGAGTGGACTGTACCCGAAGTTTTCGTCAATCACGGAAATGGCCCGATGGGTTGCTTCGGGTTCGCCAAGGTAGGCAAAGCCGCGAATCAGCCAGCGGATCATGGGGAAGGTTAAGGCTAACGCCTCGAGACCATCCCAGAAGGGGTAATCGAAATAGGTCGGCCCGCAGAACTGGAGCGAGGAGAGCTTGACGGCGTAATAGCGTTCCAGAGCCTGGGCCGCTTCGGGAGGCAGTGGCCCGAGCGGCTTTTCCAGTTCCTCGAACGAGCAATCGGGCAGGCCGACCTGAAGTTGCGGCAGCTTGCCGGTGCCGCGAAGCATCTGCCACATGGCCGACATCAGGGCGAGGCGTCCCTGTTTGCTGACGCCACGGCGAACTCCCTGGTCCTTGCGGATGTGGATGGCAAGGGCTTGCCGGAACAGGACGCGGCCCATCCAGCCCGGCGGGGCGTAGTCATCCAGCCTCCGCGGGGTTTCGGCATCGACGGCAGCAAGCACGAGATCGAGAAACTCCCGCAATCGGCCACCGGTCAGTTTGTCGAAGCGAGCCTGGCGACATAAGCGGGCCAGCGCGAGGCATTTCAACCAACGGCGAGCCAGGTCGTCCTGCCCGGCTTTGAACAAACGGATCACTGCGTCCTGAAACAGATGCAAGTCATCCCAACCGACCCGCTGCCTTCCGTCCAGACTCGGCGGATCGCCCAGGCCCGGACCTCTTGGCCGCTGATAGCCAGGCCGTTGGTCCCACTGCTCCATCTCCCGGGCCAGGTCGTGCAGCTCCTCGGCTGCTTCGGAAAGACATCGGCCCTTGTTGGCGGCAGCGGACGGACAAGCGAAGCGCATGCTTACACGCCAGTGATCGCCATGGGGCACCAGGATGTACGGGTAGAGCCGGCAAGCGAATGGTTTGGCGTGCAGGCCGAACTTCGCATGAATCTTGCACAGCCCCCGTTCGTCCAAAAACACGCAGCGGTCGCCCTTCGTCTGAGCCAGCCGATAGCGACGCCGCCACGGCGGACCGTACTTCACAAACAATGGGACGCCGCGGTACTCCGGCTCCTGCTCCCAGCCCTGAGCGAGGATGCGTTGCCGTTCTTCTTCAGAGATCGGCACCCAATAGTCCGTGCAGCAGGAACCGCACTGATGGCAGTCCCAGTTCTGAAGCACAGGCAATTGGCGAATCGGGGCCATGAGGCCATTGTAACACAGCGGAAAAAGGCAAGGACGCCCGCGCTGTCGCGCGAGCGTCCTGAAGATTCGGTGGATTGGTGTGTTGCCTAGTTCTCGCTGAAGCTCAGATTCAGATGGGCCTCCCTACCGAGGGGGTCCTTGAGAAACCGTTTCCGGCAGGCAGGACACAGGTCAAAGCGACGGAAGACAGTCCTGCTGTCGTCGCCGTTGGGAGCTAAACCGCATTCCTCGGCGGCCAGAAGTTGGCTGACTTCCTCCAAGTGGTCTTCGTCCAGGTCTTCCTCGGTCAGTTGGTTAGTCTCGTTGACCGGGAAGACCTCGATCTTGACCACGAAGCGTTGTTCCTCCCCGGGACGAATCTCCTTGCCGCATAGATCGCACTCGACACGCACCATGGATGTCGGACCCTCCTTTGTGGGCCGGACCTGCGGGCCAGGCGGTCCAGCGAATTGGTCTCCTGCTTCCTTTTTGACAAGGAAATATGAATCCACGGCCCAATATCCATCCGTCGCACGTTTGCCCGGCGAAGTCAAGCCGAATCTGCGAATCTTGCGGATTTTGCCTCTCAGTCCATCTCCGGCGTGATACCGACGATCAAGTCCCCTTGAGCCGTCAATTCGCCGATACGCGAGGTGGGAATTCTGGCGAACTCCAACGTGATAAGATCCCGGCCCTTGGGATCGCGGATGGCCCGATAGATGCCGTCCCGTTCATTCTGGGGATGGCCCTTGATGAAGAACTGCGTGGTCAGGACCTCCCGGCCCCGATAGCGGACCTTCACGTGAATGTGCGGCGTCCGGCCTGGGTAGGGAACCGGCTTGATGGTGCGGAAGTAGTATTCGCCGGTGGAACCCGTGGTGAAGCGGCCGAAGCCCTGAAAGTTGGCATCCCGATTGGCCCGATTCGCCGAGCCGGAGTGCAGATAGGCCCCGTTGTTGTCCACCTGCCAGATTTCCACGACGGCATTCTTGAGCGGCTGACCGTGGCGATCCAGGACGCGACCGGACAGATGCGTAATTTCCCCTACCGCCGGCGTGATGCCGTTGTTGATGATGAGGAGGTCATTGTCCGTATCCAACGGCAGCCGATCCGGGTAGAACGGCCCTTCGGTCAGCCGCGGCGTCTGTGCCAGCTCCTCGGCGAACAGCCCCGGCGTCGTGAACCACGCCGCCATCAAGGCCCCCAGAAACTCCCGCCGACGCAGGTCGAAAGACGAACCCATCACTTTGCACCTCGCTCTCAGACAAGTTGTCTTGTAGCTCCGCGGACAGTTTAGCGACTGCTTCATGAGAACGCCGTGAAAGGCGAAAACCCGATCGGATTCTTCGTGCCGACCAGCTTCGTTTCAGCGAACGACATTCAGCCGCCGCCGCGTAATCTCTTTGCCTTCGGCATCCCGGGCCACCAGGTCGAGCCAGTATCGGCCTTCGGGCACATCGAACAGTTCCCACGCGCCACGCCACAAAACCAGCCCCGACGGCGGATCCGTCTTCGGGACCGCGGACGCCGTCTTGCGGACCTTGCCGCTGGCGTCCAGGAGGTGCCCTTCGATCCTGGCCACTCGGCCGGCAATCGTCGTGGACACGCCGACCGTGCCGTATAACCACGGGTAATTGGCCGACTGGTTCAACGCCGCAGGCAGCAGCGTCGGCCCCATGGCCTGGAGATGGGCCGGCGTCAGTTCATCAACCAGTTGGATCCGGGCAAACGCCGAGGGCGATCCGACGCTGGCCGGTCCGGTCCAAACGAAGGTCCGATCACTCCGCGGTCCTCCGTCGCTGCTGCACAGTTCGAGGTCTAGGCCGAGCACCACCCCCGCCTTCGGAGCGAACCCGGCAAAGTTTCGCCACGGGAGTTTAAACTCCGCCGTGTATCCCCAGGCCGTCTTGCGAGCGGCCACTTCGACGCCATCCAGACGCAGGTCTTTGAATGCCGGCAGCGGTCGCACCTGAATCCGCGGCTTCACTTCGCTCCGGGTGAACGGCGTCCAAAACATATGAAGGGTTCCGGGAGCGAAGTCGGGTTTGCCGAGCTGATCGCCCTGTCGAGTATCGAGATAGAACTCGACCGCGTCGCCGTTCCAAATCTGATCGTCCCGGCCCACGTGCGCCGGCTGCTGATCGAGGCATCGCTGGCCGACGTAGAGGTGGTTCTCATCCCACATCAGGAGGAACTCGCCTCCTCGATTCGACCAGTCCGGATGGCCGACATGCACCGGAGCCGCCAAGGCCCCGGACCATTCGTCCAGATGGCCATCCACAACCACGGCTTGCTTCGCCTTCGGAATGGCGGCTTGGATTGGAGGCGGCATCGGTTCATCGGCCAGCGTGTAACCAAAATTCGGACGGTTGCCCGGCCAGCGGACCCCCTGGTTGGCGGCGAGAAACTCAGGTTCCGGAAGTCGGCCGCGATCCTGCGTCTCCTCCGTCCACCGCTCCAGGGCATCTTTCAGTCGGGCCTTTACCTCAGCCAGAGCGGGATCATTGGCCAGATTGGCTGTCTCATGGGGATCGTGATCCAGATCGTACAGTTCCTCTTCGGGCATGGTGGGAGCGCACAGGACCGCCTGGATCGGCGTCAATTTCCCCTCGGCGTGCAGCGTCTTGAGCAGGTTCCAGACTGGATAGCTGGTTTCCTTGTACCGATTCGCCTGGAGAAACGGCCGATCCGGAGTGAAGTTGCGAATGTAGCGATAGCGAGCATCCCGGACGGTGCGGAAGCGAAAGATGGTTTCATCGCATCGGTCCCGCGCTCCAAAGGCGTATTGCCGCGGAGGATCCTGTCGGTCGCCGAGAATCACTCGCCCCTGCATCCGAGCTGGCTTGTCCGCTCCCGCCAACGCTAGCAGGGTGGGAGCCAGGTCGATCAGTTCGACCAGCCGCGTGTCCACCCTGCCCGGGGCATAGCCGCTTGGGGCGGGAATGCTCTTCGGCCAGCGGAGGATGAGCGGCACGCGCAGACCGCTGTCGTAGCAGAACTGCTTCGCGCGGACGTGGGCGGGCCCATTATCGGCAAAGAAGACAACAACCGTGTTGTCGGCCAAGCCATCCCGCTTCAGCCCGTCGAGAATCCGACCGACCTTGCGGTCCAGTTCGATCAAAGCGTCCAGATACGCAGCCCAATCGGCCCGCGCCACCGGATGATCCGGGTAATACGGCGGGAGATGCACCTTCTCCGGAGGTGTTTGCCGAGTCCGAGGAAAGGGCCGATGCGTCTCATGGAAGTTAATCTGCGCGAAGAAAGGCTGATGGCTTTTCAGATCGGCCCATCGGTCAGTGTCGCAGGACCGACCTTCGACGAAGAAATTGAAATCCGTCTTACCGATGCCGCGAAATCCCCATTCCTCGGGCAATTCGCGGAGATTGGCCGTGAAGTAGCCCGCATCCTTCATCCAATGCGTAAGGAGCCGGACGCCTTCGGGAAGCCGATGGCCGTCATCGCGGTGGGAGCGGTGGTTGTGGGCGTCAATAGTCGTCTGATACATGCCGGTCATAATGGCGGACCGGCTCGGCGAACAGACCGGGCAGGTGACGAATGCGAATTGAAAACGCATGCCCTCGGAGGCCAATCGGTCGAGGTGCGGCGTTTGCACGTCGGAATTGCCGTAGCAACTCAGATCCGGTCCCAGGTCCTCGGCGATGAGCCAGAGGAAGTTCGGTCGGGCCGTCCCCGCGGCCGTCACGCTTGAAACTGCCAAAAGCACGGTCGTCACGGCCAAGATGAAGTGCCGGAACATGTTGTCCTCTTTCTCAAGGCGGAGCGCATCATCAGACTCTGCGAGACGAGAGCCTAGCACGGAGGCGAATTCGCCTCAAGGACGGAAATAACCGTTGTTCAGCCAAACCGATTCCATCTGTCGAGCCGGAGCCGCAAGGCCTCGGGTACCCCGAGCCGAGGCCGTCAGCCCCTCCAAGCGGCGAGCCGAAGCCGTCAGCCCCTCCGAGCGGCGAGCCGAGGCCGCAAGGCCTCGGGTACGGGTCCCCCTTACCCGCCAAAACCGCTACCGCAGGAATGCCGGTTGCCATTGACACTCCTCTGACAAGGTTTTCCTTCCAGTTCAATCTGTCCGACCGCCTGGACGTGGTAAAATGGTCAAAGATTGACGCGTGGAAATTGCTTCCAGTGAGACAACACCAGGTCGAGGTGGCTTCATGGCACGGCGAACCATCGCGGGATCGCGGATTTTGATCACGGGGGCATCTCAGGGCATTGGACGGGCCTTGGCTGTCGAAGGGGCACGGCGCGGGGCCAAACTGGTCATCACGGCTCGCAGTGCCGACATCGAGACGCTGGCCGACGAACTTCGCCGTCAGGGGGCCGAGGTCGAGGCGGTTCGGGGTGACGTCACCAATCCCGACGACCGCCGCCGCATGATCGAAACCGCCGTCGAAAAGTTCGGCGGGCTTGACATCCTCATCAACAACGCCGGCATCGGCGCCACGGGCCATTTCATCGACGCCAGCGAAGACCGCCTGCGCAAAATCTTCGAGGTCAACTTCTTTGCCGTTTGCGAACTGATCCGCCTCGCTTTGCCGGTGCTGATGCAAGGCAACAAGCCGATGATCGTCAACATCTCCTCGGCCGCCGGTAAACGGGCCTTGCCGGCCCGCAGCGAATACTCCGCCAGCAAGTTCGCGCTCCAGGGCTTCACCGATGCCTTGCGGGCGGAACTGGTCCGGTTCGACATCGACGTGCTGAGCGTCTGCCCCGGCCTCACCGCAACCAACTTCCCAAGCAACATGATCGAGAACAAGGCCAAGATGCCGCTCGATCATCTCCGGGCCATGACGCCGGAACAGGTTGCCGTCGCCACCTACAAAGCCATCGAACGCGGCAAGCACGAGATCGTCCTGACCTGGCAGGCCAAGTTGCTGTCCCTGATGAACCGCTTGTTCCCGAAGCTGACCAACCACCTGGTTGCCTGGCGGGTCAAGAAGCTCTACGCCGACGAGATCAAGGCCCGCAAACAGCAGCAGAAGCAGGAACGCCAGCCGGAAACCGCCTCCGCTGGTCGGTAGGCAGGCTGGGCTTTCTCTCGGTAACGCTAGGCGAAAGACTTGCGAAATTACTCGGCGAAGCGGGCGGTTTGATCGCTTAATCCGGCAGAAGCCGAACTGGTTTGGCGAATGCGGCGGTTTTGGACTTCCGACCGCATCAGGTCGAGCACCTCGGCAATCGGTTTACTTCCAAGGTCGCCGTCGAGGCGGTCTCGAAGAGCCACCGTGCCAGCATCCCGTTCCTTCTCGCCGACCACGAGCATGTACGGGATCTTCTCCAACTGGGCCTCGCGGATCTTGTAACCGATCTTCTCCGGCCGATAGTCGCCGCTGACGCGGAACCCCGCTTGCCGGAACTCGGCCTCGACTTTGCGGGCGTAGTCGAAAACCTTCTCGCTGACGGGCAGGATGCGGGCCTGTTCCGGGGCCAGCCAGAGCGGAAACGCCCCGGCGAAGTGTTCGATGAGGATGCCGCAGAACCGCTCCATCGAACCGAACGGGGCACGGTGGATCATCACCGGCCGATGCGGAGCATTATCCGGGCCGATGTATTCCAGCTCGAAGCGTTCCGGCAGGTTGTAATCCAGTTGCACGGTGCCGAGTTGCCATTCCCGGCCGATGCAGTCGCGAACCACGAAATCCACCTTGGGACCGTAGAAAGCCGCTTCCCCTTCCTCGGCCGAGTAGTTCATGCCCAGGTTCCTGACCGTGCGGATGAGGTTTTCTTCCGCCTGCTTCCAGTTGGCGTCGCTGCCGACGTATTTGTCGCTTTTTGGATCACGCAGGCCGACGCGGACCCGGTAATCCTCCAGGCCGACGCTGCGGAGCACGAACAGGACCAGTTCCAGATTCGACACCAGTTCGGCCTCGATCTGCTCCGGCGTGACGAAGAGGTGGGCGTCGTCCTGGGTAAAGCCGCGGACCCGAGTCATGCCGGAAAGTTCTCCGGTCTGCTCGAAGCGATAGACGGTGCCGAACTCGGCCAGGCGCACCGGCAGATCGCGGTAGCTGCGTTGCTCGGCCTTGTAAATGTTGATGTGGTGCGGACAGTTCATCGGCTTGAGCAGGTAGCCCTCCTGCTGCTCCAACCAGCCGAGCAGGGCCTTGGCCCGTTCCTTGGCATTCGTGGCGCTTCGATAGTCCGGCAGTGCAATGCCGACCTGATCGAGAAGCTGGAGAACGTGCCGATGGACCGCTTCGAGCCGTTCGGCCTGCGTCCGGGCTTCCATATACCCCGGGGGGACAAAGCCGACGCTGCGAAGATAGTCGGACATCTGCCGTTCCTTGGCGTCGTCCAGTTCGCCAGCGGCGAGGCGGTACTGGGCGACATCCAAAGCGGCGGCGTGGACCTGGAAGTACATCGGCGGGAACTGGGCATCTCGGTAGTACGGGAAATGACCGCTGGTGCGGTACAGTTCCAAGCGTCCGATGTGCGGAGTGTACACCGGCTGATAGCCGCGTTTGATGAGTTCGTCCCGGATGAAGCTCTCGAGCAGGCTGCGGACCATCGCTCCCTTGGGCATCCATAGGATCAATCCGCTCCCGACCT
Organism: Gemmatales bacterium; assembly: GCA_025055835.1. GTDB lineage: Bacteria > Planctomycetota > Planctomycetia > Gemmatales > HRBIN36 > JANWWR01. The sequence continues at coordinate 27,456 of JANWWR010000076.1, forward strand.
GGGATGCGATGGTGAACAGCTTGAGCTGTTTGCCCAGCACGCGGTGATCGCGTTTGCGAGCCTCCTCGACTTGCTTGAGATAAGCATCCAGATCTTTCTGGGAGAAAAACGCGGTGCCGTAGAGCCGCTGCAGCTGGGGTCGCGAGGCGTCGTTTTTCCAGTAAGCCCCGGCGATGCTGAGCAGTTTGAACGCTCCGATCTTGCCCGCATGAGGAATGTGCGGACCGCGGCACAGGTCGATGAACTCTCCCTGGCGGTAAAAGCTGAGGGTCGGAAACTTTGAAAGTTCCTCGTCGATATGCTCAACCTTGTAATCTTGCCCCAGATCGGCAACGAGGGTGCGGGCCTCAGCCGTGGGCCGCTCGAAGCGTTCAAATGGCTCGGCCTGTTCAATGATTTTCCGCATCTCGGCTTCGATGCGGGGAAAGTCCTCCTCCCGGATGGGAGGGGTGACGTCAATGTCGTAGTAGAAGCCGTTCTCGATGGTTGGTCCGAACGCGAGCTTGGCCCCGGGAAACAGCCGCATCACGGCTCGGGCCATGACGTGCGCACAACTATGGCGGAGCACGTCCAAGGCTTCGCGGTCCTGGTCGGTGAGAATCTGGAACTGGATTTCGCCGTGGCCGTCGTGCAATTCGCGGTCGAGATCGACGATGACGCCGTTGACTTTGGCGGCGACGGCCGAGCGGGCCAGACGCTTGCTGACAGCCTCGGCGATGTCGCGGGGCCGGGTGCCCTCGGGAAAGCTCTTCACCGAACCATCGGGAAAACGGATTGTGAGCATAAAGGCCCCTTCCATTTCGCAGGGAATACCGGCGTCGGTCGTCGGATCCAGGCGAGCAGAGGGTCTGGCCAGCTTCTACAATTGCGTCGGTTCGGTTTCCGGGGGAGCTTCCCCGGTGCCTTTGCAGTGACGGCAGGTGACGTCGATGAAGCCGATGCCCTTGCAGCGTCGGCACAAGTCGTAACTCATGACCGCGGGCCGACCCAGGCACTTGGGACACAGCACGGGGATGCAGCCCTGGCCGTTGCAGCGGTCGCATTTTTCGGTCACGACACTGAAGGCCTCTTCCCGCTTCGACGTCGTCTTGCGGGTGCGGCTGGCCGTTTTGACTGTCCGGGCTTTCGCCGTCCCCGTCGTCTTGGTCTTGCGAGTCTTGACGACCGATTTCGAAGCAGGCTTGCTCTTCATCGTTGGTTGACTCCCCTGTGGGCGTAAGTAGATTAGCTATTTTACAGCAGCGGAGCGACATGCCAATGGAGCACGCCATCCGCAAGGCCGAAACCCTGATCGAGGCGCTCGGCTACATCCGCAAATTCCGGGACCGGATCACCGTCATCAAGCTGGGCGGCAGTGCCATGGAGGACCGCGACGCCCTGACCGCCACGCTCCAGGACGTCATTTTCATGGAGACGGTCGGGCTGCGACCAATCCTGGTCCATGGCGGCGGAAAGCCCATCGATCGGGCCATGAGCCAAGCCGGTCTGACGCCTCGCAAGGTGCGCGGCCTTCGCTATACGGACGAACAGACCCTGGAAATCGTGGTCCACGTCCTCCTCAAAGAAATCAATGCCGATATTGTCGGCCAAGTCAAGCGGTTAGGCGGACGGGCCGTGGGGATGCACGGGGACGATCTGCGGGTCCTGCATGGACGGCGGACTTTCCTGACGGTCGAGGGCGGAGAGCGGATCGACCTCGGCCTGGTCGGCGAAGTCACCCACGTGGACCGCGATCTGCTCGAAGCCCTGTGTCGGGCCGACATCGTGCCGGTCATTCCCTCGCTGGTCTGGGACGACGAGGCCGACCGCTGGCTCAACGTCAACGCGGACAACGCTGCCGCCGCCGTCGCCGCCCACGTCCAGGCCGACAAGCTCGTGCTCTTGACCGACACACCGGGCATCCTCCGCGACCGCCGTGACGAAGACAGCGTCATCTCCAGTCTGAACGCCCAGCAGTGCGACGAACTGATCCGTAGCGGCGTCATTGACAGCGGCATGATTCCCAAGGTGCAGGCGTGCCTGGATAGCCTTCAGGCCGGGGTCAAGAAGACGCACATCATCGATGGCCGGTTGCGGCATTCGCTGCTGCTGGAAATCTTCACCGACAAGGGCGTCGGCACGGAAATTACCATGAGCTGAGGAGACTCATGCAGCACGCTCCGCTTTCCTCGCAGGAGACGATGGCCCTGTTTCAGCAGTACGTCATCGGGAACTACACGCGGTTTCCGGTGTCGCTGGTGCGGGGCGAGGGATCCTACGTCTGGGACGCCGAGGGCAATCGCTATCTGGACCTGTTTCCGGGCTGGGGCTGCAATCTGCTGGGCCACTGTCCGCCGCGGGTCGTCGAGGCAGTGCGGGACCAGGTCGGCCGACTGATCCATGTGCCGAACACCTGGTACATGGAAGCCCAGGGGTTGCTGGCCCGGGAACTGAGCCAGCGCAGTTTCGGCGGCAAGTGCTTCTTCTGCAACAGCGGGACCGAGGCGGTCGAGGCGGCGATCAAACTGGCCCGCGTCTTCGGCAAGCCGAACCGCTACAAGCTCGTCACCATGCTCAACAGTTTTCATGGCCGGACCATGGGGGCCGTCACCGCCACCGGCCAGCCCAAGTACCACCAGGGGTTCGAGCCGCTGCTGCCCGGTTTCAAATACGCTCCGTTTGGTGACCTGGAAGCCGTCTCCCGAGCCATTGACGAGGAAACCTGTGCCATTCTCGTCGAGCCGATCCAGGGCGAGGGCGGCATCCACCTGCCGCCCTCGGGATACCTCGAAGGACTGCGGGAACTGGCCAATCGGCACAAACTTTTGCTGATCTTCGACGAGGTGCAGGCGGGCATGGGCCGGACGGGGAAATGGTTCGGCTACCAGCACTGGAACGTCGAGCCGGACGCCATGACGCTGGCGAAGGGCCTGGCCGGGGGCATCGCCTGCGGGGCCTTGGTGGTTCGGAAGGATTACGCCGACCTGCTTAAGCCCGGCATGCACGCATCCACCTTCGGCGGCAACCCGATTGCCTGTCGGGCGGCCTTGGCGACCATCGAAACGATCGAGGCCGATGGGTTGCTGGAACGCGCGAAGCAGATCGGCGACGCCTTCCGCACCCGGTTCCAGACGTTGCAGCAGAAGCTGCCCATCATCCGTGATGTGCGAGTCCAGGGCTGCATGATCGGCGTCGAATTGGCCGTCGAGGGGGCTCCAATCGTCGGCAAATGCCTGGAACGCCGTCTGCTTATTAACTGCACGCACGGCACGGTGCTGCGTCTGCTCCCGGCCATGAATCTGACCGAGGACCAGATCACCGAGGGCTTCGCGATTCTGGAAGCCGTACTCTCCGAACACTCCGTGTGATCTTCTGGTAGCTTCCCGCTATCTTGGAAAGAGGGAGGATGCCCGCAGGGATGCAATCAGCGTTGTTTTCCCAGTTGCAACCGCCGTCATGCGTCATTTCATCACCTTGTTCGACCTGACCCGCGAAGAACTGCTCCATCTCTTGGCGATGGCGGAGCGGCTCAAACGGCAGCAAGGCCGAGGCAAACGTCGCCGCGAGCTCGCCGGCAAAGTGGTCGCCCTGATCTTCGAAAAGCCGTCGCTGCGGACGCGGGTGAGCTTCGAGTCTGCCGTGGCCCAGCTTGGCGGGGCGACGATCTTCCTGTCCGGTCCGGAAGTAGGCTTGGGAACGCGGGAGGCGATTCCCGACTGTGCCCGGACGCTCAGCCAGTTCTGCGATGCCGTCATTCTGCGGACCTTCGCTCACAGCACCGTGGAAACCTTCGCGGAACATGCCTCAGTGCCGGTCATCAACGGCCTGACCGACACGCATCATCCCTGCCAGGCGATTTCGGACCTGTTCACGATGCAAGAGCAGTTTGGCGAACTGCGGGGCAGGACGGTGGTGTTTGTCGGCGACGGCAACAACGTGGCCCGCTCGCTGGCAGTGGGCTGCGGCATGTTGGGGATGCGCTTCGTCCTGGCCGCTCCGAAGGGCTACGGATTCGAGCCAGATTATTCCAACCTGCTCCGGCAGCGATTCCCCGAGGGTAGTTTCGAGTTGAACGGCTCACCGACCGAGGCGGTTCGGCATGCCGACGTCATCTACACCGACGTCTGGACGAGCATGGGACAGGAAGCGGAAAAGGACACCCGCTGCCAGGCGTTTCGCGGTTTCCAGGTCAACCGGGAACTTTTGGAACACGCCCCGGATCACGCCGTGGTCATGCACTGTCTTCCGGCCCACCGCGGCGAGGAGATCACCAGCGAGGTGCTGGACGGGCAGCGCAGCATCGCTTTCCAGCAGGCAGGCAATCGCCTGCACGCTCAAAAGGCGCTTTTGGATTGGCTCTTGAACCAAAGCCACCGCTCGCTGCGACGGTAGATGTTCGTCACAGCAGGCCGGGCAGGGTGCCCGTGCTGTCTCCGAGCTTTTCGGTCTTCGCTCCGATGCGGTCGAGCATGGCCAGCCACAGGTTGTTGAGCGGCGTTTCCCGCCGATAGCGGATGTGCCGTCCCGTCCGCAGCGTGCCGTTGCCGCCGCCGACCAGAAGCGTTGGCAAGTCGTCGTGATTGTGCCGGTTGCCGTCGCCGATGCCCGATCCGTAGGCGATCATGCAGTGGTCCAGCAGCGTGCCGTCGCCCTCCGGGATGCTCTTGAGCTTGCCAAGGAAGTAGGCGAACAGGCTGATGTGGAAGCGGTTGATCTTGGCGATCTTGGCCTGCTTCTCGGCACTGCCGCCGTGGTGCGACAGATCGTGATGCCCCTCCGGCACGCCAATGAGCCGATAGCTCCGGTTGCTGCCGTCGTTGGCATAGACGAACGTGGCGATGCGGGTCAGATCCCCTTGAAAAGCCAGCACAAGGAGGTCCGAGAGAATGCGGACGTGTTCGTCGTATTCCTTGGGAACACCGTTCGGCTTGGCCATGTCGGGCAGTTTCGCCTCGGCGACCTGGCCCTTTTCCGTTCGCTGGATGCGCTGTTCCAGTTCGCGGATAGAGGTCAGGTACTCATCGAGTTTGCGCTGATCGGTGTGACCGAGCTTCCGTCGCAGGTCGTTGGCGTCTTCCTGGACAAAGTCGAGGATGCTCTTGGCGTATTCCTGACGACGAGCCCGACTGGCGGCGGCTTCCCTGGGATCACTGCCGGCAAAGAGTCGTTCAAACAACTGCCGGGGATCGACTTCCTTGATCATCGGCGTCGACTCGCTTCGCCAGGAGATGCTGGACGAATACGCGCAGCTGTACCCGGAATCGCAACTGCCCGCCTGACGGCCGCCTTCGGTGCCAATTTCCAGCGACGGGAATTTGGTCAAATGACCGATCTTCATGGCCGCCATCTGGTCCGCCGAGATGCCGACGCGGATATCCGCCCCGGCCGTCTTCTTTGGCTGGCAGCCGGTGAGCCAAGCCGACATAGCTCGGGCGTGGTCACCCGGTCCGTCACCGTTGGCCCGGGCCTTGTCTGCAGTCAGACCGCTCAAAACCAGCAGCTTGTCCTTGAAGTCTGCCAGGGGTTCCAGAATGGGAGGCAGCTCAAATTCGCTGCCATCCGTTCGGGGCGTCCAATCCGGCATGTGAGCGCCGTTGGGAATGTAGAAAAAGGCCATCCGGGTTGGCGCTTTAGGCGCTTTGCTGGGAGCAGCGATGGACAGGACGGGCATCATGGCGTCGAGCCAAGGGAGGGCAATGGCAGTGCCCAGTCCACGGAGAACGGTTCGGCGGGAAAGACGTTCGGTCATGGCAGGATCCCCCTGGTTCCGGTGGGCTTTCGTGCATTATAAACCCCGTATCGGTTCGTGGGGAGCGAAAAATCCGCGGAATGCGAAATCATCCAGGCGGGAAATCAGCTTTGTGAACTCATGAACTTGCAACGCATGGCTTGCCAACCCGGTCAGGAAAAACCTTTCTGAACCACTCCCCAAAACGTGAGAATCAACTAAACCTGCGGCAATTGGTAGGGAGGCCGATACGAATAGGTCAGGAACTGGTTGGCGGCCGCGTGGTTCGTGATCCGCTCGCTGTTCCGATCCCATTCCAAGTATGCCTTGGTCTTCAAAGCGATGTTTCCCAGAATGGCCGCCGTTGTGTCCCGATGGCCGATCTCCACGTCGCAGTTGGGCTGTTTTCGACTGCGAACGCAGTCGAGGAAGTTCCGGGCGTGCTCAAGCGTGCTGTCGCCGCGGGAATTCTGCACCTGCATCGCACCAATGAGCGGCTTAGCCCCCGTCCGCCAGCCGCGCTCTTTGCTGCGGTCGGCCGGATCACGCACCGGAAAGGCTTCCGTTGTGACCACTTCCGGCAAGATCTCGAGGCCACCGTAGTTCAGATAAAGCGTGCCCTTGGTGCCGCGAAATTCGATTTCCGCCGAGCGGGCCACGGCCGGGGCGCTGTTGGCGTTGTACTGGCTGAACGTCACCAGGGTATTGCCTGGATAGGTCCACAGCACCTCGAGCGTGTCTGGGATTTCGCGGTTGTCCTCGATGACGAACTTGCCTCCCATTGCCGTGACCGCCAGCGGTGCATCGTGACCCAAGGCCCAGTGAATGACGTCCAGGTAATGCACGCCGAAGTTCGTCAGTTGTCCGCCTGAGTAATCGTAGAACCAGCGGAAGCGGTAGAAAGTCCGGTTGGGATTGTACGGCACCTTGGGGGCGGGACCGAGCCAGGCATCCCAATCGAAGCCGGGCGGCGGTTCGCTGTTGGGTGGGTTGTCGATGCCTTTGGGCCATTCATTCTGAATGTGGAAGGCTCGGATGACGCTGACCTTGCCAATGGCCCCTTGGCGGATCAGTCCCACGGCCTGCCGGACAAGCACGCTGCTGCGACGCTGCAAGCCGACCTGAACGATACGCTGGTGCTTCCGGGCGGCGGCGACCATGCGTCGGCCCTCTTCGACGCACAGGGATAGCGGCTTCTCGACATACACATCCTTCCCAGCCATGCAGGCGTGGATTGTTTGGAGGGCGTGCCAGTGATCCGGCGTGGCGATGACCACGGCATCGACGTCTTTGGAGTCCAGTAAAGCCCGATAGTCCTTGAACTGAGCCGCCTTGCCCCCGAGCTTATTGACTGCGAAGTCGAGGTAGGGCTGATGCAGATCGCAGACGGCGGTGATTTCACAATCCTGCTGAGCGCGGAAGGCGTCGAGCAGTTGATCACCACGGTTGCCGACGCCGATAAAACCAAGCCGGATGCGATCCCCGGCCCCGAGCACTTTGCCTCCGGCCCACAGCGTGGCCGTCCCTGCCGCCATCGCCTTGCTGAACTCTCGCCGCGTCACCGAAGCCATGATCAAACCTCCCGCCGCCAGGGAACTTCTGACTCCGATCAAGATACCCCACCACTGCTCAACTCGCAATCAGGCACCGCTGCTGCCCTGTTTGCAGCTTCAAACGAACAAACAAACGGCAACACTGCGATGCAGATCCGTAAGCACACCACTGCACCTCAGGGTGCCTCGCACAGCATTACGATGACGTGACCAGAACCGCCCAGGTCCTCACAGTTGAGAGCCAAAGCAGGTTTGTGTCAGGAGCATGACACCCGATTCGGGGTTTTCTCTTGAGCTTGATTTCTTGCCGGTTAGAATTGGAGTGGATTTGGCATGACAGTAGCCGCGGTATCAGAGGGACCAGCTCCGGTAGCTCGGGCACGCCGGCCTTGCTGCGAACGTGGTCCGGTCCCATCCGGGACATCAGGCCCAATGAGGATCGCCCATGAGCGATCACACGCCCACCTTTGGTGCTTTCCCTTTGTCGATGCAGAGGCGCAAAGCCGAAGATGTCTGCAAAGATTTCGAAGCCGCCCTGCGAAAGGGAGAATCTCCGCGGCTCGAAGATTACCTCGAACAGGTGGCCGTCGAGGAGCGGGAGACGCTCCTGAACCGGTTGCTTGCCCT
>JANWWR010000095.1 GCA_025055835.1 Gemmatales bacterium
GACGAAATGGGAATTGTCGAGAATATGCGGCCCCGATGCATGGAAGACAGGCACGATCCGCGGATCACTGAAAATCGGAAGATCGCTCCGGCCCGCATACGTCCTGCGAAATTCCTCCAATAATGGCTCATCGACGTGAAAAGGAAAGCGGATCCTCGTCGGCTCCTGCGAGGCCAATTCGTCGAGCCAGGGTTTGCCGACATTCCACAAGTAAAGGAATCCCCGATTCCGAAAAGACTTTAAATTCCACGATTCAGAGACATTAATCCCGGCTTTTAACACGATCTTGGACGCTCCCAGAAGTTCTGGACTCCCTCGCAATTGCTCCAGCGCCTCCCACGCAGGCTGGCGCGGTTTCTCCCGGTGATAAGGACGATAGCCCCGATCTGTGGTCAGACATAAACAATCGATCTGACGATGTCGATCCTGGATCTGATCGGAAATCAGGACAATCCGGGCAGGACCCTTAACAAGCTCAATCTCCTGAACGTCCCAACCAAACGCCCAGTCCCAAAGCAACTTCAGTTCGTCGTCCTCATCGATCACCGGCCTCTCTCCATAGACAAGGCTTCTAGCCGCCATATTGGGTTGCTCGACCCGGACTACAAACCGCTCTGGCCTTTGACGCCAGTCTCTATACCGCACCCACAGTCGCCATGTGCCAGAAACGGGGATTTCGCAGGCATAATCCGCCTCAGCTTTGTCGTCCTCTGGACCACAGGCGATGCTTAACCAGCCGCTCTCGCCGCCCTGCGTCCACTCTCCGGCAATGCCCGGGCCGGAAAATGCCCAATTACCAGCAGTCTTCTGGCCGTTCACGTCAGGGAAACAATGTCCCCGCACGCCGCGAAGATGCTCTGCTTCGATCCAAATTGATTCCTGCCCACGTCCCTCGATGGGAATTCCAAGCAGCATAAGGAATGCAACACATGCCACGCCTGGGTTTATCCAGGTTGCGCTTTTCAGGTGCAAGTCCGTAGCGTGCCCGATATGCTTTGTCATAGCAGGTCCTTTTCACTGCTTTACGCTCGAAACAGCTCGCCCATTCTGCGGCCCAGGACAGCGCTGGCAAGGACGAGGCTAATTACAAGGATGCCCATGCCGATCGTGCCCATGGCGCTGGCGATATACGGCCCGTCGTCGGGACGGAGCCAAAAACCGAAAATCGCTCGTGTGATGGGCATGTAGCGTTCCTGTTGAGCCAGCATTAAACTATCGCTGACTTCCAGCATGGCAAACGCAAAGGCGAGGATTCCTCCGGCGATGAGACTGGCACTGAGCAGGGGCAGCGTCACCGTCCGCAGCGTCCGCCACGGCGACGCGCCAAGGTTTTCCGCGGCCTCTTCCAGCGCGGGAGGAATCTGCATAAGTCCCGCCATCGCGGCCCGGGCCACATACGGCAGACGGCGAACAGCATAGGCGACAATCAGAAGAAGCGTTGGATTATTAGCGGGATCAAGCCATTTGCCAAACTCCCAGCCAAACAAAGTCATTCGACTGTAGCATGTCAAATACCCGAATGCCAATACCAGTCCCGGCAAGGCCAGGGGCAGCATGGTTAAACCATCCAGGAATGCAGCCAATCGGCCAGGCCTGCGAACGACCCAATAGGCGATGGCAAATCCCAGCACCAGATCGAGAGTGGTACTGGCCAGGCTGTAATAAAGGCTGTTGGTGATGCTCGTGTAGGCAAGTCGTTCGCTTAGAACCAGGCGATAGGCCTCGCTCGAGAATTCGGTCGGCAGCGGCGTGAAGGACCAGCGTCCGGTGACCGACATAAGAACCACGCCGAGATGGGGCAAGGCAGAAACAAAGCCAAGCAGGCCGACGAAAAGATAAATGCCGATGAGGGAAGTCCCTCGTGGCTGCTGAACCCGGCTGCCGACTCCGCCTCGGCTCATCATGACGTATTGCCCCTGCCTGCCGAGGAAAAGCCGGGAGAGATAAAACAAGGTCAGGGTGACCAGCATGGTCGTAACAACCAGGGCATAGCCGAGCGGATTAGTCTGGGCCTCGCTGATCTGATTAAAAATCTGAACTGAAAGAACCTGGGAAAAGTTAAAGATCAGCGGGGTGCCAAGATCCGTAAAGGCCCAGACAAAGACCAGCGTCGCTCCCGCAAAATATCCGGGCAACATCAGGGGAAAAGTAACGGTTCGGAAGATGCGCCACTCGCTTGCCCCGAGGTTCCGGGCGGCGTCCTCGAGCGTGGGATCAATGTTCGCCAGGGCTGCCGCGACGTTGAGGTACATAATCGGGTACAGATGCAGCACCTCCAGCACAACCACCCCGAGAAGGCCAGCTTCCGCCAGCCAGTCGAAGGGCCGCTGAGGGTCCATGAGGCCAAGATCCATGAGGAGGAGATTTATCGTCCCGTAAGGATTTAACAATCGCTCCATGCCCAAGGCGCCGACAAACGGGGGGAGTATGAGCGGTACCAGGAGAAGGCCAGCAAGGACAGTTTGTCCGGGAAAACGCAGACGGGTAAACCAATACGCCAGCGGCAGGCTGAGCAGAGTCGTCAACACGGTCGTTAATGTTGCGATGAACAGGCTGTTAATAAAGCATCGCCACAGAAATGGATTGGTGGCTAACAGTTGGAAGAAATACAAGGTCCAGACATCCTCACGGACAGGCTGGCCATCTTTCAGGATCGGGCGGCCGCCTGGGTCGAGGACAGTCTGCTGAAAGTGGGTGGCGGAGGGAACGACATAAGCAATGGGGTAAAGCAAAAAGAATCCGAGAAATGCCAAAAGGATGAAAGGGACCCATTGGCTGCGAAGCCAAATCATAAGACGATTCATGACCTACTCCGGAAGAATGATCACCTGATGCTCGGGCACCGTCACGGTGACTTCGGAGCCGGGCCTCCAGTCGTGCAGACCGTTGAATAGGCTAACCGCGACAAGCGTCTGTTCACCGGCCCGAAGCTTCGCGGCCACGGTTTCGCCAAGAAAAGAAACCTGATCCACACGCACCGTAAGGACATTGGGTGCCCCATGTCTGGCATCTGAGATGATGGCCTCGGGACGGATGCAGCAGACCACGCGGGTGTTTAAACGCAGGTCGTTATCAGCCGGGGTGCCCACAAGGCTGCCTAAGGGTGTGTCCACCCGATAGCATCCGTTGGCGCTAGCCTCTCGGACCACTCCGGGCACAAAATTGCTCTCGCCCATAAAGTCGGCGACAAAGCGGTTTGCCGGCCGAGCATAAATCTCGCGTGGTTTGCCGACCTGGACGATCCGGCCCTGATTCATAACCGCGATCCGGTCGGCCAGGGACATGGCCTCCTTCTGATCGTGCGTGACATAAATCATCGTCAGTCCGGTTTCCCGGTGGATGCGCCGGATTTCCTCGCGCATTTCCACGCGCAAACGGGCGTCAAGATTTGAAAGCGGCTCGTCAAGGAGCAGGACCTTGGGCTGAACTACCAGCGCCCGAGCTAATGCAACACGCTGCTGCTGCCCGCCCGACAGTTGCATCGGTCGGCGGTCGGCCAGGCCCTCCAGGCGAACCATGCGCAAGGCTTTGTCCACGGCTTCGGCAATCTGCCGCCGGCTCCAGCCTCGTACCTCCAGACCATAAGCGACGTTTCCGGCGACCGAGCGATGCGGCCATAGGGCATAATTCTGAAACACCAGGGCTGTATCCCGGAGCCGAGGCGGAACACCCTTGAGTGGCCGGTCGTCGAGATAGATTTCCCCTTCGTCAGGATCGATGAAGCCGGCCACCATTCGCAACAGCGTCGTTTTTCCGCAGCCGGAGGGACCGAGAAGGAAAAACAATTCCCCGTCGGCCACGGTCAAAGTGATATGATCCACGACCCGTGTCGCCCCGTAGCTTTTAACAACCTCTGCAAAGCGAATCGTGGCCATGGCCAGCTGGTCAAAGAAAGTTCAGCGTGTGTTTAAGCGGGCCAATGCTTCTTCGCGGACCGCCTTATATCGCATGCGGGCCTCTTCGATCCAGGCAGTCAACTGTTCTGCCCGCTCCACGGGCCGACCTGGACGCAGCACGGCGTTTTTCTTCATTGCCTCAGCCTCCGAACAGGGCGGGGCGAAGAGCCGTTCCTCTAAGGGATCGTATCGGGTGTCTGGCGACCGGCTTCTCAGAATCGCCTGCCAGGCCGCGCTGAGTTCCGCATGGGTATCTACGATCCAGCAGCCAAATAAATCGCTCATGACATAGCGGCGATTATCCGCCAAACGGTTATTGAATTGCACAAGGCGGCCCACCTGGGCCTCTTCGAACGGATTTATAGGCACCGAGCGGATCGTTGGCGGATAGGCTTGCGGATCATAAAGACCCGGCATCACTGATAATCTGCAAATGCTGTAACGCTTCGGGCTGCCTGGAATCGTGTTTGGTTTCAGCATCCAAAGGCGTTGGCCCCCGTCCTCGCTGAGGTTGTATTCGACGAATAGTTCAGCCAGGCGCCGATTCGGTGCGCCCTTGAGAATGCCAATGGAGTCGGGATTGAGCAGGGTTTCTCCGTAGGGAAAAACGGCCTCTAAAACAGTTTCAGAATCACCGCGCAAGCGCTCCCGGGTGATGGCGCTAAAGGCATAGGAGTCCAGAGAGCCTCCGGCGACGGCCCGGCCAAAGACGACGTCCTTGGTGACGCTGTCACTGAACCGGGCGAAGCCCCGTGCATTGGCACCCAGTCGCATGAGTTGCCGAAATCCTTCGTCCCATCCATACGTCTGAAGAATCAAGTCATAAAGCAGTCGGACGCTGCCGCTCATGCGGGGATCGCCAGCGGTGACGTGACCTTGCAATCGCGGATGCCCCAGGTCCCGCCAGCGCATCGGCTTCCAGTCGCCTAAGCCAAGCCGGTTTTGCGCTTCCCGGTTAATAAAAATCACCAGGCTGGAAATCATGACGCCGTGCCAGTAGCCTTCCGGATCGTATAAATCGACGCCGCTGAAATTCTGAGGAATCTTTGCCCGCAGGTCGGAGGGCATTTGCCAGGCTTCCAGCCGTTTGTTTTCCTTGAGCGTTAAATAGGGATCGGTGCCGCCGCCAAACAACAGGTCAATGCCGACGCCCTCGGGATGAACTCGATAAAGCGTGTCCAGATAGCGGAGCATCTGCGAGGAGCCGCCGCCGATGTCCCGCCATTCGATGCGAACGACGGCGTTTTCATATCCTGGTCTGCGGCGCAGCCATTCCTGGAAACCGGTTGCGACTTCCTGCCGTATTTCCTCCCGGTGCGGACTGAGTATCACCAGCCGCAACGCCTCGCCGCGGTCAAAATGGCAGCCAGCCAGCGCGAGCAGGCTGACCGCTAAACCGATCCAGAGGCCGACAGAGCGAACTGGCGAAGCCATGGATTGCCCTATCTGATTATCAAGGGATTTAACAAAGGGTGTTGATTATTCCCGAGGGAGCAGGCCATACTCTTGCAAGGTCCGGCGGACACGGGCTTCCCCGGTCGCGTCCAGCGGGCAGAGGGGGAGGCGAAACTCCGCCGTGCCGCGTCCCAGGAGCTTCATGGCAGTTTTGATCGGAATCGGATTGGTGGCCACTCCCAACATGTCCCGACACAGGGGGAACAATTTGCGATGCCATGCCTGGGCTTCGGCGATGTCGCCCCGCTCGAACGCTGCCAGCAACGCCTTCATGTCCCGCGGCACGATGTTGCCGACGACCGAGACGACGCCCCGGCCTCCCAGGCTCAAGAGCGGCAGGGTCAGGCTGTCGTCACCGCTGAGCAAAGTGAGGTTGCACAGCGACAGAATCTGCGAGGCCTGGTCCATCGAGCCGCTGGCCTCCTTGATGCCGACGATCTGCGGAATCTCGGCCAACCGGGCCACGGTCTCCGGCAGAATGTTGGAACCGGTCCGTCCGGGAATGTTGTAAAGGATCTGCGGGATGTCCACGGCCTCGGCGATGGTGGCGAAGTGGCGGTAGTAGCCTTCCTGCGTCGGTTTGTTGTAGTACGGGCCGACCTGCAAGGTGCCGTCGGCTCCGACCCGCTTGGCGAAGCGGGTCAGACGGATCGCTTCCTTGGTGCAGTTGGAGCCGGTCCCGGCCATGATTCTGATGCGGCCAGCGGCCTGCTCGACCACGGCGGCGATGACCCGCTCGTGTTCGTCGTGGTCCAGCGTTGGCGATTCGCCGGTGGTGCCGACCGGAGCCAGGCAGTCGGTGCCCTGTTCGATGTGCCAGTCCACCAATTTCCGCAGGGCGGCGTAGTCCACCTCGCCGTCGCGGAACGGCGTGACCAATGCCACGGTGAGGCCCGCAAACTGTTCGCCTTTGGTAGCCATAGCCTGCCTTCCTGGGAGAGCGTTCTTGCCAACAAGCTACGACTCCCACGCCACAACCGCAAGAGGCTGGAGGCAGGAGGCGGTGGCTGCAACCATCGAAGCACTCACGTGCCTCACCCGCCTGTAAC
>JANWWR010000121.1 GCA_025055835.1 Gemmatales bacterium
TAAGGCCTGTGAAACGCCCTTGCCCTCGCCAGCCGATGGCGATCACGAGCAGCACCGTGGCGATGGCGGCCAGGGCAGCAGGGAGACGAACGTCCCAGGCCTGAACCGGCCTGCCGCGAAGAAATGCCGAGCCAGCGACTAACCAGTAATAGAGCGGCGGTTTTTGCAGCTCGATTCGGCCGTCGAAGAGCTTCGGGATGATGAGCCGACCCGCTTCAAGGACGCTCTGGGCGTCCTGAGCGGCCCGCGCTTCGTGACTGCTCCACAAATCTCGCTGCGACAGCCCGGACAAATACACAGCCGAGAGGGCAAGCAAAAAAAACAGAATCAGCCCGAGCCTTCCCAGACGTTTCCCAACAGAGGTGACGCACGACGGCCGGTACGGTTCGGACCTCAGGCAGCTTGGCGTTGCGACTGCACTTCCTGAAGCCGTTGGTAAGTTGGGCAGCATTGCATCAGTTCCTGGTGGGTCCCGATGGCCTCGACGCGGCCGTTTTCGAGGACGACGATGCGATCGGCGATCTCCAGCATGCTGAGCCGATGGGTGATGAGGAAGGTCGTCCGATTCTTCATGAAGCTACGCAGGGCCGCCTGAATCCCGGCTTCCACCTCGACGTCCGCGGCACTGGTTGCCTCGTCGAGGATGAGCAAGGCGGGATCGCGGAGAATGGCCCGCGCCAGGGCGATTCGCTGCTTTTGACCCCCCGATAAAGCCCCACCCATTTCGCCGATGCGGGTTTGGTACCCGTGCCGCAATTTGACGATGAAATCGTGGGCCAGGGCTTGTCGGGCCGCCGCCTCGACCTGCTCCGGCGACGCATGGCGTCGGCCGTAGGCAATGTTGTTGAAGATGGTGTCGTCAAAGAGGATCGTGTCCTGCGAAACCAGCCCAATCTGCTGCCGCAAACTGCGAAGATTGACCCGGCGGATGTCGTGGCCGTCGATCAGAACGCTGCCGTGGTCGGGATCGAAGAATCGCGGCAACATCCCGACCAGGGTCGTCTTGCCGCTGCCGTTGCGACCGACGATGGCGATCGTTTCTCCAAATCGGACGCGGAAACTGACATTGCTCAGCACGGGATGACCCGGGGTGTAGGAGAAGCACACCCCGCGGAACTCCACGCTCTCGTGGTGCCGCGGCAGCAGCGGAGCGCCAGGATCGTTGCGGACTTTGGGCTGGGTGTCCATCGCCTGGAAGATGCGGTCTGCTGCCGCCCCTGCCGCCTGGATTTTCGTGTACACGTTGGAGAGTTTTCGAACGGGATCTGCAATCGCGGCCAGCAAGGCATAGAGATTCAACAAGGCCGCCGGAGTCAGCGGGTCGATGGTCATTCGCAAGCCGAAGATGTGCGTCTCGCCGGTCATCACCAAGTAGGCGCCGACCATCAGTGCGCCGGCGATGGCCAACGCCCCAAGAAGCTCCATGACCGGGCCGCTGATTGCCTCCAGGTGGATCACCCACATGCCCCGGTGATAGTAGTCTTTGGTCCCGAGGAAAAAGCGTCGGCGTTCATACGGTTCCATCGTGAACGCCTTGACTACCCGAATGCCCTGGAAGGTTTCCTGAAGAATCTTGTACAGGCCCGACATGCACTCCAGCACACGCCGGCTGGCTTTCTTCATGTAGCGACCGACCTTGTGCATGATGAACAAAGCAATCGGCACGACCACGAGGAACAGGAGCGTCAGCCGCCAGGAAATCAGGCAGGCGAACACGACGCAGGAAGCGGCCTTGAGCGGCTCGGCGACGACCTTGCCGAACAGCGTTTTGCAGCCGGCGCTGAGGGCGTCCATGTCGCTGGTAAAGCGGGCCATCAATTCGTGCGTCCCCTCTTCGGTGAATTGGCTGACGTCGTAGTTGATGGCGGCTCGGTAAAAGCGGTTACGCAGGTCGAACAGCGAAAGGCTGACGGCACTTCCTACCAGGGATTCCTGCCAGAAGTCAAAGAAGCCCTTCAGGCCGATGGAGATCACGACGATCGCCAGCAGCCAAGCCAGTGTCTCGAAGCGGTCCTCCGGAGCGAATCGGCCAACGAGCAGCCGGGCCGTCTTGAGCCAGTACAACTGGGAACGGGCGAAGCTGATCGCCGCCTCGTCCTTGGCTGTGAGGCGGGTCAGTTCCACGAGCCGTTTCTCGCGCGCTTTCTCGTCCGGCCAGCTCATCACCTGGGGCAATTCGATTTTCTCACGATCCTCCAGGGTCTTGGCAATTTCGGCGATTTGTTGAAGTTTCGCGTCGATCTCGGCATCGAGTTGGGCCTGAAGGTTCTGATCCTTGCCCAGAAGATTGAGCACGGGGGAGATGGCCATGAAGTTCGCGCCCCATAACAAGGCCACGATCACGGCGCAGAGGACGGACAGGATCAGTTTGACACGGTAGGGCCAGATGAAGCGTAGAGCACGAAGGAAGTTCTTCATCGCCGAGGCAGTCCTTTGCCAGCCTTGCGGTTCGCTCGGCCCCATGCGGACCGAGAAAATGACGCAAACTTCTAGCAGATTCCAATCCCCCGCACAAGTTCGACATCCATAGTTGATTAGTTCGACCTTACCAGATCCAAGCTGAGCACCTCAGCGACGCTCAACCGCAGAACCCGCCAACCCGCCAACCCGCTGGGCCTGCGTCTTTTTCTTGGGTGGTTTAGGCGGCGCGGCGCTGGGGTTGCTCCCAGAACCCATCCCAGACTTTCGCCCCGCTCACATACAACGCCCGCAACGCTCCCACCGCAGCCGCCCCCTCCTCCACCCAACGCATCCCCGATCCCTTCAAACGCTCCCCAATAATCTTGCACCCCGCCTCCGTCGGCCCACTGCCTATGTCCCAACCCCGCGACCGATAGGTTGGGTAGTCCGTTCGATGCCGATTCCTCTCAAAATACCCCACCAGCTTCCGCATCTCCTCCCCACCCACCCCCGGCGGCAACGCCATCGCTCGCAAATGCTCCAACAACGCCTCCCCACCTCGCTCGTAGAGAATCTCCTTGGCCTCCTTCGCCCAGGCAGACCGCGCCTCCTCATCCTCCGGATACAACACCGCCGCAAAGTCATGCAAATGCTGAGCCGCGTGATACCAGTCCAGGATCGT
>JANWWR010000143.1 GCA_025055835.1 Gemmatales bacterium
GGGCTGGAGCCGCACCGCCTGTTCCAGGGCCGCAGCTGCTCCCTGCCAATCTTGCCTCCGCTGCCGAACCGTGCCCAGGTTCCAATAGCCCACCATGAAACCGGGATGGGCCGCCACCGCCCGCAGCAGATGCGTCTCGGCGTCGTCCAGATGACCGGCATCGGCCAATAGCTGTCCCAGGTTGTTGTGAGCGAGATGATTCTTCGGTTCGACCTCGGCGACGCGAGACCAGACGGTAAACGGATCACGCCACGTCGTCGTCTGAAGCCAAGTCAACACGATCAAGACGCAGACCGCGACGCCCACCGCTCCGCTGACGAGGTAGCGAATCGCTTCGCTTTCCGCGCGGCGGAGCAGGTCGGCAAGCCCCCAGGCAGCCATGATCCACAGGCCGATCTGCGGGATGTAGGAGTAGCGATCCGCCATCGCCTGATTGCCGACCTGGATCAGGCCGATCACCGGCAGGAGCGTGATGACAAACCAGAGCCAGCCGACGGCCAGGTACGGTCTGTGCCGCGCCCACGGTGACAGGACCGCCAGCGTGACCGCCAGGAGACCGGCTCCCGCCGCCAGTCCGGCCAGCCAGGTCGTCTGCTCGCCAGGATGCAGATAGAGGAAGCACAGATCGCTCGGCCAGAAGCTCTTGCCGACGTACCGCCAGTAGGCCACCAACGCATTGAGAATCCGGGCGCGGAGCGACAGCGTTTCCAGCGTATGCTCCACGCGGGTCTGGGCCAGCAAGGTTAATAAACCGGCCCCGAAGGCCATCGCCACCAACGGGGCCTTCTCCAACACCAACTGCTTCCACGAGACTCTGCCCATCCGATTCAACGGCCACCAGTCCAGAAGCAGAAGCACAACAGGCATGGTGACGAGCATTTGCTTGGCCGAGAGACCCAAGGCGAAGATCAGCATCACGAGCAGGTAAGTCCGAAATTCCTGTCGGCGGACGTAAAGGCCGTAGGAGAGCAGCGTCAGCATCCAAAAGACGCCGGCAAGAACGTCCTTCCGCTCCGCGATCCACGCCACGGATTCCACACGCTGGGGATGCACAAGAAACAGGAAGGCGACCACGGTGCCAGGCCAGAATTCGCCAGTCGTCCAGCGTAGGAAAAGGAACAGCAGAATTGCCGTGACGGCGTGCAGCAAAATGTTCGTCAGGCGGAAGCCGGCCGGCTGGAGGCCGAACAAACTGGCATCCAGTTGCAGCGAAATCCAGGTAAGCGGATGCCAGTTGTTGGAATGGAATGCCGTCACGGCCCAGGCGAAATTGTCCCAGGACAACCCGGTGCGGACGTGGGGATTGGCGGTGACGTACTCATCGTCGTCGATGTTGAAGAACGTGAACTGCGGGCTGAGCAATTCACCGAAGGCGACAAAGGCGAGAAAAAGCAGTCCGAGGCAGACGATCGGCTCGGCAACGCGGTACGAAGACAGGGAGGGCCCGGATGGCCGCGAGACGGCTGCGGCTTGGGCCGGGGGCTGAGAGCGTTTGACCGGCGTCGCAGATCGGCGTCGCATCCCAGCTCCCTTGGTCGTTGTCACGGGGCAGTCAACGGGCTTTCTCGACGAACCTCATGCGGAGATCGAAGAGAATGGCGTCGAGCGCCTTCGCTTCCTCCGGCGTCAGGTTGCCCTTGGTCTTCTCTTGCAGGACTTCAAGCAGGTCGATGTGGAAGCGGGCCTCGCCGAGGTTGACTTCGGTCTTGCCCGTCAAGGGATGGGGCACGTCCCCGAGACTGATCGCCGCCTGGGTGGCCAAGCTGGAGATCAATACGCCGAAACTGGCGGGGATGGGCGGCCGCATTTTCTCCTGCCGCGACCTCTCGATCTCCTCGGCCAGCCGCTCCTTTTCCCGCTGGGCTTCCTCCTTCCAGTCCTCGTCCACAATGATTTTCTTTTCGTCGGTCATGGTTGCTTCCGTCCTCACGAGGTGCGAACGGGAACCGATTCGGTGCTCCGACCCGCCACTTCCCCAGATCGCCCGGCAGGCGACCTCTTCCGCATTTCTTGCCGATGGAGGGCTGCCCGGACGAACTCCCGGAACAGCGGATGGGGGCGGGTCGGTTTGGATTTGAACTCGGGATGATACTGCACGGCCACGAACCACGGATGCCCCGTCAGTTCGACGACTTCGACCAGCTTGCCATCGGGACTCAGTCCAGTGGCCACCAGGCCATGCGCCGCCAGCTGACTCCGATAGGCGTTGTTGAGTTCGTAGCGGTGCCGATGCCGTTCGCTGATCTGTTCGCAGCCGTAAGCCTGATGGGCCAGTGACCCCGGCTGAAGCACGCAGGGATACGCTCCCAGCCGCATCGTGCCGCCTTTGTCCTGCACCTTCTGCTGTTCGTGCAGCAGGCAGATGACCGGATGGGGCGTGGCCTTATCAAACTCCGTGCTATGGGCGCCTTCGAGCTTAAGGACATTGCGGGCAAACTCGATGGTGGCACACTGCATCCCCAAGCAGATGCCGAAAAAGGGAACGCCTTTGGTCCGGGCGTAGCGGATGGCCTCGATCTTGCCCTCGATGCCCCGCTCGCCGAAGCCACCCGGCACGAGAATGCCGTCCAGGCCGCTGAGCAGGCGTTCCGGGCCTTCGTCCACGACCTGCTCCGAGCCGATCTGTCGAACCACGACACGGGCCGACAGGGCGATGCCGGCATGGTCCAGGGCCTCATGGATCGACTTATATGCATCACGAAGCCGCTCGTATTTGCCGACCACGCCGATGGTCACTTCGTGGGCCGGGTTCTGGATTCGATGCAGCAGTTGCCTCCACTCGCTGACATCCAGCGGCTGCGCCCGCAAATTGAGCTTCTCCACGATGAGTTCATCGAGCTTGTTGTTGACCAGGCTGAGCGGAACTTCGTAGATGCTGAATTCCTTGTCCCGCTCCTCGATGACGGCCCGCGGCTCGACGTTGCAGAACAGGGCGATCTTCTCTCGCTCCTTCTGACCAAGAGGCCTTTCGGTGCGGCAGATGAGGATGTCCGGCTGGATACCGATCTGTCGCAACATGCCGACCGAGTGCTGCGTCGGCTTGGTCTTGGCTTCTCCCGCCGCCTTGAGATAGGGCACCAGGGTCAGATGAATGTACAAGACGTTCTGCTTGCCGATGTCGAGAGCGAATTGGCGGATCGCTTCCAGAAATGGCAGGCCCTCGATGTCGCCGACCGTACCTCCGATCTCGGTGATGACCACATCCACGTCGTCCGCCGCAAGGAGCCGGATCGCAGATTTGATCTCGTCGGTGACGTGGGGAATGACCTGGACGGTTTCACCGAGATAGTCACCGTGGCGTTCCTTGGTAATGACGGCCAGGTAGATGCGGCCCGTGGTGAAGTTGCAGTTGCGGGTCAGCGGAGCGTTGGTAAAGCGTTCGTAATGGCCCAGGTCGAGGTCGGTCTCCGCGCCGTCGTCGAGAACGTACACCTCGCCATGCTGGTAGGGACTCATGGTGCCGGGGTCCACGTTGATGTACGGATCGAATTTCTGCATCCGCACCCGCAGACCACGGTGTTCCAACAACATGCCGATGGAAGCGGCCGTCAGTCCTTTCCCCAGGGAACTGACCACGCCTCCGGTGACGAAAATGTGCTTAGTCATCAGCGCTCCCACGCCTGGCCTCGCGGCGGTCCTTCCGAACCGGCGCGGTGTTTCGGACTCATTCCTCGCCCATGATCTCCGCGGTTTTCTTCTGGGCCAGCTGGTCCACCATGTCCTCGTACTTGTCGGTCAGTTTCTGGACCTCCTCCTTGCCCGCGTCACGCTCATCCTCGGTCAGGGTCTTGGCCTTTTCCTCGGCGTCGAAGCTCTTGTTGGCGTCGCGGCGGATGTTGCGGATGGAGACCTTGGCCTCCTCGGCCAGCTTCTTGACCCGGGCGGTCATCTTGGCCCGCTGCTCGCCGCTCATGGGCGGGATGTTGAGCCGGATCACTTTGCCGTCGTTGCTCGGCGTCAGGCCCAGGCCGCTGGCGAGGATCGCCTTCTCGATGTCCTTCAAACAACCCGGATCATAGGGCTTGATCAGCAGTTGCGTAGCCTCCGGAGCACTGATCGACGCCAGTTGCCGCAGCGGCGTCGGCGAGCCGTAATACTCGATCCTCAGCGTCTCCACGAGAGCCGGGCTGGCCCTGCCGGTGCGGATGCCCTTGAGCTCTTCGCGGAGAAAATTGACGGCTTTTTCCATGCGCTCTTCGGCGTCCATGAGAATTTCATCGCTGGTCATGGCTGCGTCCCACCCCTCAACTCTCTCGATCAGAAGTCCGGTCAGGCCATGCTCTTGTCCCGACGCACCTCCAGATCGCCGACGAGCGTGCCGATCATCTGACCGGCAATGGCCCGTTCGATGCTTCCTTCCCGTTTGAAATTGAATACCAGAATCGGCAGTTTGGCTTCCATGCACATGGTGATCGCCGACATGTCCATCACTTGCAAGTTATCCCGAAGCACCTGGCTGTAGCTGAGCCGTTCGTAGCGGATAGCGTGCGGGTTCTTTTCCGGATCGTCGCTGTACACACCGTCCACCTTGGTCGCTTTGAGCAGGATGTCGGCCTGGACTTCCCGGGCCCGAAGAGCCGCAGCCGTGTCCGTGGTCACGAACGGATTGCCGGTGCCCCCGGCCAGAATGACGATGCGGCCCCGCTCCAGGTGGCGGATGCAACGGCGGCGGATGTAGGGTTCGGCAACCGTGTCCATGCGAATGGCGCTTTGCAGACGGGTTTCGCAGCCCAGGCTCTCCAGCGAATCCTGCAACGCCAGGCCGTTGAGGACCGTCGCCAGCATGCCCATGTAATGCGCCGTGGCTTCCTTGATGATCTCACCGCCGGCGCTGAACTGCGAACCCCGCAGGATGTTCCCGCCGCCGACCACGATGGCCAGCTGCACGCCGCTTTCGACCACCCGCTTGGCCTGCCGGGCGATGTTGAGCGTTTCGTCGATGCTGATCCCGCCTTTGCCCGGCGAGCCGAAACTCTCGCCGCTGAGCTTCAACACGACCCGTTGAAACGTGGGGATCATGGGTGGTTTGAACGGCTCACTGTCGCTGCTCATGCCTGCCCCAGGACTGCTGGCCTCGAAGCCGATCTTCCTGCCCGGAGAAGCGGCTTCGATCTTCCGAAGTATTGTATCGCTCAAGCACACTTTGGAACGACATGTGGCGTCCTGCCAGGTCTGGCTCAGTTACACCCGGAACCCGAACGACCGCTGGCATTTTCGGGCGTAGTGGAGAAACGCTGACGGCAGGTGATCCAGCACGTCCGTGGCGACCATGGCATACTCGGTCTTGTGATCCCGGGCGATGTCGCCAGCCAAGCCGTGCAGATACACACCAAGCTGGGCGGCCTCAAAGGGTGCGAATCCCTGGGCGAGCAACGCGGCGATCAGGCCGGTAAGCACGTCGCCGGTCCCGCCGGTGGCCAACCCGGGATTGCCGGTGTCGTTGACATACAGCCGCTCCCTGTCTGTCACGATAGTGCCATGTCCTTTGAGAACCAGAACGACGTTCGGTCCCGGCGGAAACTCCGCGGCAAGCTGTTCCCGATTTGCCTGAACCTCGGTGATCGGTCTGCCGGTCAGACGGCTGAACTCTCCCGGATGCGGCGTCAAAATCAGCGGAGCGGAGGCAGGTCTTTGAGGACGAGGCGTCAGCTGGCCCAGGGCATTCAAGCCATCGGCATCGAGGACGACGGGCTTGAGGACTTCCGTCAAAACGACTCGAACCACTTGGCAGACCCCGTCACTCATCCCGAGACCGGGACCAAGGGCGACCACGTCAGCCAGTTCAGACCGTTGCAGGATCACCGAAGCGGCATCCGTGCTGAGACGGCCCGAAGCGTCCTGCGGCAGTGGGGTCGTCAGATAGCAGGGGTTGCCCGCGGCGATGATCGGCTGCACCTCGGAAGGCGATGCGACCTCGACCAGTCCCGCCCCACCTCGCAATGCCGCCGAACCCGCCAGCACCGCCGCACCGCTCATGCCCCGGGATCCGCCGACGATCAGCACCCGGCCGAAGCTGCCCTTGTGGCTGTCTGGAGCCCGGGGAGAGAGTTCGGGCAGGGTCGTGATCCGGGTCGGCATGGCGTCGGCTCCTCAGCCACGGTTCTCAAACAGGAGCATGCATGCGACGGGCAATCAGGGCGGCGACGTAGCCGGCCTTGAAACCGGCGTCAATGTTCACGACGGTGACGTTGGCCGCGCAGCTGTTGAGCATGCCCAAAAGCGCCGCCAGTCCGTGAAACGAGGCCCCGTAGCCAACGCTGGTCGGGACGGCTACGACCGGCACATCCACCAGTCCGCCGACGACGCTGGGCAAGGCCCCTTCCATGCCGGCCAGCACGATGATGACATCGGCCTGTCGCAGTTGTTCGGCATGACGGAGAATGCGATGAATACCGGCTACACCGACGTCGGCCAGGAGCGAAACTTGACAGCCCATCGCTTTGGCTGTGTTGAACGCCTCGTGGGCCACCGGCAGATCAGCGGTTCCCGCCGTCACCACGGCTACCTTGCCGCGGACGTCCCGACCTTGGGCCGACACTGGCAGCCAGAACGTCCGGCCGACGCGGTCCTGTTCGGCGTTTGGAAAGCAGGTTCGCAGGTGTTCCGCCTGGGTGTCGCTGACTCGGGTGGCGAAACAGTCCTGGCCGGCCCGGACCAGTTCACGGACCACGCCTTCGACCTGATCCGGCGTCTTGCCCTCGCAGAAGATCACCTCCGGGAAGCCGCAACGCTGCCGACGGTGCAGGTCCACCTGAGCGAAGCCGAGATTGGCAAGGGGTTCCGGTCGGAGCAGGCGTTCGGCCTCCGATACGCTAAGGCGACCCGTGGCGACCTGTTCGAGGATTTCCCGTGTCTGCATGGATGTTTCCGGAGTCAACCGCTTTGCGCAGGCAAACCGCGGAGCCAAACCGACTCCGCGGCTTGATTTTTCCCTATGAACTATGGTCCGGAAACCGGATTGTCCGCCATCCTAGCCGCCGGGCTGCCTGGCCGGGGGCTGGCCAAATACGTCGTTGCTCTTCGGCGGATTGTTGGCAAGAAACTCGTTCAGTTCCGGCACCGAATTGGCGCTCTTGCTTTCGTCGAAGATGTACTCCAACACGGGGTTGACGCGGCCTTCCAGACGCTTGATGTATTGAGCATGGGGAGTGTTCTTCAGATCGTCGCCGAGGTTGTCCCATGCCACTTTCAAATGGGCTGCGAAGGCCTTCCAGCGCTGAGCGGTTCGGCTGCGATCCCGATCCGCCTCCGCACCGAGCACGGCAATGAAACGAGCAACCTGGTACACGACATAATCCGGTTGATACGTCTCCGACCGCTTGTGCTGGAGATTGCACAGCGCCTCGGCGGCCTCCTTGCGTTCCGTCAGGCTGGCTGAGGGCGAAATGGTGCCTTCCGCGTTGTTCATGATCCGCACCAGCAAGGCGGCCACGGGCCCTTCTCGGACGTTGGCCTTGGCGTCCTCGACGATCACGGGACGGCGATAAGCGGCCAGGACCCGGATGGCTTCGCGACGCAGATACCGAACAGCGTCCTGCTCCGGTTCCGACAGCTCGGCCACGAGTGTGGGCGGGAGCTTCGTCTTATTTTCCAGCCAGGAATACACAGCCAAAGCACAGCGATCCATCCGCTTGGGATCTTTGGGATTCTTGACTTGATTGAAAAGCTCGCCGATCCCTTTGACAGCCCAGTGCTTGATGGCATCGTGTTCGTTGGGATTTTCAAGAATCCAGAGAAACTCGTCCGCCACCTCTTCCTGCCCGTACTGGGCGAAGCGGTGCAAGACGATGGCGGCATTGAGGCGAGCGATCAGAAGCCGGTTGCTCAGGACTTCCCGCAGGTAATGCGTGGCGTAGCCCCGCATCTCGTTCAGATACTTGCGCTGCCGATCCCTCCGGGCGGCTTCTTCGGGATCATCGGCTTGACGGCTGAAGGTCGGCGGGGGAAACGCTTCAAAGATGCCGTCCACCCCAGCGCCGGGCGTGCCTTCCATGATTTCGCGGGTGGTCACCGTGTCTCGGCCGTCGTGGATGTTCTCCCAGGTCAACCGGTAGATGAGGTAGCGGAGAACACGCTCGAACAGTTCCTTGCGTCGCTCGGCTCCGGCAGGGGCGTCTTCCTGGCCACGAACCATTTTCTGGAAATCCCGCTGATCCCGGTCACTGGGCACAGGAGCATCGAGCTTACCGCCGCGGAACTCGCGGGGCGGCATGGGCTGCGGCTGTTCCTGTTCCTGGGCCGTCGCTGGCACGGTCAAGCCCACCAACACCACGGCCACCAACATTCGCATCGGCATACGCTTCTTCCTCCGGAACGGCGAAGCCTGGCTGTCTCCGAGACGTGCGATTCGCCTGGGAACGGTTTTCGTAATCTCAAGGTAACAGCCCGGCCCCAACGCCGTCAAGGAAACCCACCGCGGCTGGAGACTGAAATGGCAGGTGGCAGCCAGTGTCAGCGAAACGGTGGGGAAACGCCAAGCGGGACATGCCCCGAGGAAATAAATCGGCGAGCGTCAATTCATGCTGGTCTTCTCCGCGGCGGCCGCTCTGAAAGTCCGTGCCAGGACGTCCACCCAAGCCAGCAGGTGACCGATGTCTTGCATCAGAGCCTCGTCCATGCAGTCAATGGTGAGGCGCACCTTGACCAGCAGATTGGTCGTCGCGGTCAGAAACAGCTGGGTAAGATATCCGGAACCATCCTCGAAGCGGACCTCGTAGGTTGCCATGTTTGCTTGGGAAGCCTTTGGATCAGCGCTGAGCCGAATTACTTCGTCCCCGTGATGCCGGATCAGCGCGCACCCAGGATTTCCCGCGGCAACCACTCGGAGCTCGGCCTTGGCCGCTTCAAATTGCTCGAGAACTTCTTTAGAATCCGGGCCGGGACGTATCCATTCATAGCCTGCATCGTAGAGGTAAATCGTCGCAACGGACTTGCCCATAATTACATAACCGACGCTGAAGCCTCCCGGCGGCGCGTACTCCAGAAACCCTGTGCGAATCCAGTTGTTTATTGTTTCCGGAAAGAATTCCATAAATAGACTCCTTAAACCTGGCTAAAATGTTGCCCTTATTGTTGCAAACCCGGCCTTGCAACCGAGCAATGCTCATGGAAAAATCGTTTCAAACCATCGTGGGCATTATTCTTTAGCAAGTCAAGCATTAAGCCAAGACAATTGTTGGCAAAGGGGCCTGCTGGAGCCTGAAACCTTTGAGGCTCTGCCTTATGCCCCTTCAGGTACAGCTTCGACCCGTAGACTTCGGCCGTTGCCTGTGGCATTTCCCTGGCGTGTTACCTCGGCTTCTGGCTTTGCCTCGTATTCCTCTTCCCCTCGCGCATGGCACCGGCTATAAGGGCGCGTGGGGGACAGCGCGCCGGAAGCGCGCCGCCGAACCGGAGCGCCAGGATGGCCGAGCCTGCTCCGCTTGCCCAATTTCGCCAAGCATCACCAGGCCCCGAGTTGGCCCCGTTCGTCGTCCGCTTTGAACTCCGCCGTGAACGCCACGTTTTAAGCCATTTGACCACGCAGAACCCGGCCGTGGTTCTCGGCACCGTGGCGGGCTGCGATCTGCGTCTGCCTGCCGCCGACTTGCCTCCGTTGGTTTGCATCCTTAGTTGCGATCGCTCCGGGTTGCGACTCCGCAAGCTGGCCGCTGCCCTGCCTTTGCTGGTCAACGGCAATCTCTGTTCGGAAACCGTCCTCAAGCCGCGAGACGTTATCCAGGTCGGCCCCTTCGAAGTCCAAGTCCTTTTCACGCTGCCGCAGACCGAGGAGCCGGACTTGCCGCCCAGTTTCGCCCAGCAACGCAGACTGCTCGAAGAAGGTCTGCGAAAATTGGAACAAGCCCAGCGGCAGTTCGAGGAAGATCGCCGCGACTGGGAACAGGACGCCGAACGCCAGGCCGAGGCACTTGCCCTTCGCTCCCGACAACTGCTCGAACGGGAACAGGCCGTCGCCAAAGCCAGCAACGAACTCGCCCGAAACGAACAATCCCTGGCAAGTCGCCAAAAGCAGGTGGAAGAACAAGCCGCAAAACTCGCCCAGCTTCAAAAATCGCTAGCGGATCAACAGGCCGAACTCGAACGAGAACGCGAGGAACTTCGTAAAGCCCGCACCGAGTTGCACGAGCATTATTCCCGTCGTCGAGACGCTGTCGCTGCACTGCGTCAAGCCGTCGCTCATGCCGCCCAAAAAGTGCAGGAGGAAAAACTGCACCTTGCCGCCGAACGCCATCGGCTGGCTGAGGAAGCGGAAAAGTTGCAACAGCAGCGTCGGCATATCGAGGAGGAGCGTCGTCGACTGGAGGAGGACAAGCAGGCGGTGCAGCGGCAAGCAGCTGTGCTGGAGGAATGGCATCGGGAGATTGAGCAGGATCTCGGAGAAAGACAGAAGCAGCTTGAGGAGGCCGAGGCCAAATTTCGGACGGAACAGGAACAGCTTCGTCAGGAACAGGAAACACATCGCCGTGACCTGCTTCATCTCGAACGTCGCCAAGCCCGCCTGACCGAGGACCAGGAACGCCTGGAAACCCGAGCACGCCAACTCGACGACCGGGCCGAGGTGCTGCGCCGGGAAGCCGAGGAATTGGAGGAGCAGACACGCCAGGTCCAGGAATGGGAACAGCGCATCCGAGCCGAAGCCGATGACCTGGCCCGGCAGCGGGCGGATCTCGATCAGGCTATGCAAAACCTGGCCGCCAAGGCCGGGCTGCTCGACGCGGAGCAAGTCGTCCTCATCGGACTAAGGAGTCGGGCTGAACGGCTCCAGGCGGAGTTGGTTGCACGGGAGGAACAGTTGGTTCGGCAACGCCTCCGGCTCGATGAAATGGAGGGCCGCTTCAAGGAAGCCCTTCGTCTCCAGGCGGAGCAGGAAGCCGCCCTCCGAGCCGAGCGTGCCGCCTGGCAGGCCGAGCGAGATCAGATCGAAAGCCGCTGTCGGACCCTGGAAGACGCCCTCAATCGCCTCCGCCAATTGCAGACGACTTTTGAAGCCGAACAGCAGGCTCGAACCGAACTCCAGCAGCAGTTGGAAGCACGCCAGCGGGAGTTGGACGAGAAAACGGAGCAACTACGGAAGCGGACGCTTCACCTGCACGCCGTCCGCATCCGGCTCAAAAGGGCGAAGCGGGAACTGTTGGAGCGAGAAGCCGCCGCCGAACAAGCGGATCAGGCCCGCCAAGCCCTTCAGGATCAACTTCGCAAACGGGCCGAAGCCTTGGCGGAACGCGAACAGCAGATAGAAGCCCGAGAGCAGTCGCTTGGTCGCATCGAAGCGGAACTGACACAACGCCTCGTCGAGGTCGAGAATGAAAGGGCGACGTGGGCGGAGCGACAGCAACGCTGGCAGCAGGAACTGGAGCAGCGGACCGCCGCATTAGCCGCCAAAGAAGCCGAACTGGCTTCCGTCTCCGACGCTGCCCAGCACGACGTCGCTGAAATCGAACGCATCCGCGCCGAACTGCAAGCCGAGAAGAAGCGCTGGGAAGATGAGCAACAACAAAAGATCGCGGAATTGGAACGGCAGCGTCAAGAGGTTGAAGCACTGCGGCAAACGCTGCCCGGTCTCATGGAGCAAGGGCAGTCGCTGCTGGCTCGGCTTGGCCGGGCGCGTGAGCAATTGAGGTCGCATCTGGCCGAATTCCATCGTTACACGGAGCAGGCCCTGGCCGAGCTGGAAAAGGGACAACGCCTCCTTGCCGAACAGGCAGAACAAGTTCGCCAGGAACGGGCCGTCCTGGGTCGGATGCAGGAAGAACACCGGGCCGCGGTCGGCCAGTTCCGCCAGTCTCTGCTCGAATGGCAAGAGCAGTTGGCTGAGGTGAAGTCTCGTCTCGCCCAGGACGAAACCGCGCTGGAACGCAGACAAGCTGACTTGGAACAACAAGCTCGCCGCATGGATGCCGTTTCCACGCAACTGGCTCGACGGGCCGAGAAACTCGAAAACCAGGAACGCCGCGTAGCCCAGCAAAGGGCTGAGATCAACCATCATCTCGCCGACATGCAGCGTTGGTATCGTGCCAAGCTCCGCGAACTGGCGGAGCAGCGGCTGCTCGATCCGACTGTGCATTCGGAAAGCGAGACGCCTGCACAGCAACCCGAAAACTCCGCTTCCCCACCTTCTCCCGCCTTGGTCGTTCACGACGCGAATCCCTCCACCGGCGGTGTCGTCGAACCCCACGACGGCGACCGCCGACTGGCCGACCTGCTTCTGAATATGAACCTCATCGACACCGCCACCCTGGATGTTCTTCTCCGGGAAGCCCGACAGCGGGAACGGTCACTGCGTCAGGTCTTGTTAGAAGGCGAGTACCTGACCTCGTTCCAGATGGAGTTGATCGAAGCGGGTCGGCTTGAAGCCTTGGTCCTTGGCCCGCTGCGGGTCGTGGATCGGCTTCGATTGACCCCGTTGGAAGGCGTGTACCGCGTCTTCGACCCCCGCCGGGGAGCCGAGGCGATCCTGCGATGTCTTTCACCACGGGTCGAGGCAGTTCGACGGGAGGAATTCAAGGAGCGGTTTCAGAAAGCCGCTAGCGTTCGCCATCCTCATTTGGCCGCCACCTGGGAGGTCCTTGAAATCGAAAGCTGTCCTGCCGTTTTGCAGGAATGGGTCATTGGTTTGCCGAGCACCGAATGGGCTGACCTCGCCGCTCCGCCAGCCATTTGGCTCATGCTCATGGAGCAGGCCGTGGGTGCGATCAACGCGGCCCACGCCGCGGGGCTGACCCACGGCCGATTGACGCTGAATCGCTTCTTGCTCACCGAGGACGGCAACCTGCGCATCTGCGGCTTCGGCGAACCGCCCTGGCTGACCCCGGAGGCGGAACCGCGCCAGATCGAAGCGGACGATTGGAAGGCCCTCGGCAAGGCATCTGCCCGCTGGCTGACCCTCGGAAAGCCCGGCCCTGCTTCGCCCTCCGTACTGGCCGCGATGCAGGACATCGTCCGCCGTCTGGTCGCTGACGATTCTCCGGTCTTCGGTGAACAGTTATTGCACGATCTGCGACAGCTTCGACAACAAGTGCCCGAAAATGCTGAAGCCTTTCAAAGGCTGCTGGACCGTATCAACCTGACTCTGGGCGATGACGAAGCCGCTTCACATCGTGCTTCTGCCTGAGCGTCAACCGATTGACAACGGAATGTCACGCTAGAAGGGCATCACTTGCTCGCGGCATCGGCCTCCCGTGCCCGTTGCAAAACGATTTCGACCAGGAGAGGATGACGCCCTAGCGGCTCAGCCAAGATGAACGGAACCCCGTATCGAACCTGCAATTCCTGGCGCATCTGCTCCAGGTCTTCTCGGACATGGATCCCGGCGGAGAGGAAGTAGGGCAACATGACGACCCGCTCGGATCCCTGCTCCATGCAGCGAGCCGCTCCGGCAGCGATGTTCGGTTCAGCCAGTTCCAGATAGCAGCTTTCCACGATGGAAAACGGGCCGCGACGCCGCAAGGCGTCGGCAACGTAGTCCAGATCGGCATTGGCCTCGGCACGTCGGCTGCCGTGAGCGATCAGCAGCAGGGCTGTTTTCTGTGGTCCGCTGTCGTGCATCGTTCGTCCTTCTTTCCGTTGCATTCGAGGACTGCTACCATCACCGGCGAACAAAATTACTGGGCATTAACGCAGTCAGAAACGCCGTTATGCACCGGCGAGCGGAAAACGTAAGGTTCCCGGTGTAAGCTCTTAGAGTGAGCGTAAACCGCAAGCTTTCCGGTGCGATCCACCTTTCAGCCACCCTAGACCATGTACCTCGGCATCGAAATCGGCGGAACCAAGCTGCAACTGGGCATCGGACCTGGCGACGGCACCTTGCGAGCCTTGATCCGCCGCAGTGTTGACGTCGCCGCGGGAGGCGAAGGGATACGCCGCCAGATCGAGGAGACCGTTCCGCTGTTGCTCCAGCAGGCGAATCTGCCTTCGCGAGCCATCCGCGGCATGGCCTACGGATTCGGCGGACCCGTGGACGACCACACCCGCCGCGTCCTCAAATCGCACCAAGTCGCCGGCTGGGATGGTTTTCCCCTGGCCGCGTGGAGCGAATCGCGGCTTGGATTCCCCTGCGCGCTCGGCAACGACTGCGACGTCGCGGCCTTGGCGGAGGCTTCTTTCGGGGCCAGTCGTGGTCATGATCCCGTCTTTTATGTTACGGTCGGATCCGGCATCGGCGGCGGGCTGGTGCTTCAAGGTAGGATTTATCGGGGCAGTGGACGGGGTGCTGCCGAAATCGGACACCTGCGGCTGCGTGGTCGGCACGTCTGTCCGCGGACGGGGCACTGGATCGAGTTTGGACCCCTGGAGGACTTCGCCTCGGGGTGGGCGATCCAGAGGACAGCGGCGGCGCGGCTGCGGGATGAACCGCAACGGTCCAGCGTGTTGCGAGGTTTAGCCTCAAATCAGCTGACGGTGCAAGCCATCGGCGAAGCGGCTCGCAACGGCGATGATCTGGCTCGTGAGGTGCTCGCCGAAGCTGTGCGATATCTGGCCTGGGGCGTGTGTCAGGTCATTGCCTTGCTGGCACCGAAGTGCATCGTGGTCGGCGGCGGGGTGTCGCTGCTCGGCGAGGATCTGTTCTTCGCTCCACTGCGAGCCGCCGTGGCCGAACACGTTTTCCGTCCCTTCGCCAACACCTATGTGATCCTTCCTGCGGAACTGGGTGAAGAAGTCGTCGTGCATGGGGCCTTGGCCCTGGCCCGCTCTCGGTTTGCCGATGCTGGAGACAGCCCCGGGTGACATGGTGTCATGAGCGTGGCGCATGCGATTGCCGAACGCGGTCCTTGTTCCAGCGGTGGATGAACCACAGGACAAGGCAGAACAGCGCGATCAATGACAGGCCAATGACAATTTGAACTGCCTTGAAGCGCGTGAACTCTTCCTCCGAGGGTCCGGTGCTGATGCGACCGTCGGGCAACGGAGGCGAACCGACGGTGATTGTCGTTTCTGACCGATGACCCGCACCGGCATCCACGACGACGCGGTATTTTCCAACCGGCGGCGAGGCGAACTGCCACAGACCGTCCTCACCAGTCGTTCCGGCGGCGATTTCATTCCCGTTATCATCCAGAACCCGCACCTTCGCTCCGCGAGGCCGGGTGCCGTCGTCGAATACCGCCCGCACTTCAATCTGATCGTGCCGCAGCCGACACTCGACGAGCAGAGCATGAGCCGCCGCCTCGCTCGGTAAGCAAAGTCCGAGAAAGGCCGCAAGGAAGGACACAGGGGCGAGATTGGCAACTTGGTGTCGTTGCCGTGATCTGTGGCGATCCGGCTGCTCGTCCGTGGCCCCGGCATAATCGTTTCGCATGGCAGCCTTTTCTATTTCGTCAAAAGTTCTCAAGACCTCCCGACCGATAGTATCAGCACACCGCGTATTCGCGGCAATTCGCCCGGCGGGAATCGTCCGGGCGGGAAAGCCGCGTAAACAGGATCAACGAAATCTCACAGGCTCATGCAAGCTCATACTCGTGATTGAGCAGGGCGAGGGGCGGGGACCATGAACCAGACACTTTGCAACGGAGCAATCGCGAATTGTCGGACGCATGACCTGCCACGGCCGCCGCGCCACCGCCAGCCAAGCACGATACGCTGCCGTTGGTTAGCCGTTTTGGTTGTTTTGGTGTTGCAGGGGGTGGTGATGGGTCAGCAGCCGCCGGCGCAGCCCGCACAACCTCCGGCCCAGCCCCAAGCTCAGCCGCAGCAGCCGGCTCGGCCTGCCGACGCCCTGAGCGGCAAGACCCGCCTGCCGGTCCTCGGCATCGCTCCCAAACCCGACGTGCAAACCCTCGAAAAATACAAGCCCTTCGTCCAGGAA
>JANWWR010000174.1 GCA_025055835.1 Gemmatales bacterium
TGCAGCGTCCCTGGCTGTATCGGCTCATGTCCCGAATCATGCGCTGGACCTTACGTCCTTGGAGTCAGGACGGCTGGCTGAAGAATTTACCCGGACCGGCTTCGGGCTGGACGCAGTGTCGGGATTTTCCAGCGCCGGCGCAACGGTCCTTCCACCAGTTGTGGAAGCGGGAGAAGAAACGATGACCGCCTCGCGTCGGGAGGCGTTTCTGGAGCGGGTTCGTAAAGCCGTGACCAAGGGAAATCGGCTCGGTGAAGCCGATTTGCCTTTGCCGAACGACCGGGTCGGACACCAACATCTCGGGAACGATCTCGTCGCCGCCTTCTGCTCTGCACTGCAACGTGCCAACGGGATTCCCCACGCCGTTCCGTCCTGGCACGACGCTGGACGGCTGTTGCGAGAGCTCGTTCAGCAAGCGGGGGGTCGAAATATTATCTTGTCTCGAGGGCCTTGGGAGGACCGTCTCGATCTTCACTGGCTGATTTGCGAAGGAAAATGGAGGGTCTGGCAAGCTCCCCTGCCCTGCCCCGAGCCGGACTGGTGCGGAGACGATGATGACCGGGAGGAACGGAAGCGGCGACTGTTCGAGGCCGAGATTGGCATCACCGGCGCAGATTGGCTTATCGCCGAAACGGGGAGTGTCGTCCTCGTGTCACGACCCGAACAGCCCCGCTCTATCAGCCTGCTCCCTCGGGTGCATATCGTTCTCGCCGGGAGTGATCAGATTCTTGCCGATCTTTATGACCTGTTCGACGCAAGTTCCCCGGAAAACCTGACCGCGAATTTGACGATCATCACCGGGCCAAGCAAGACCGGCGATATTGAATTGAAGCTCGTGACTGGCGTGCATGGGCCGGAGCAGGTGCATGTCATTGTCGTGTCGGAACCGAGGGTTCCTCCGCACTCAGAGGGAGTTCGCCCTTCTGCCATAGCTCCATGAAGCGGTCCAGAAAGGCGACCTGATCCGGGTGCAGCAGCGCTCGGGCTTTTTCGACCGGCACGAACTCAGCCGCGTCGATTTCCCAGGAAGCACACTGAGGCTCTTGGGCTGGTGCCGGACCGGCGAAACCGTGAATCACTTTTCGGCTTTTCTGGTAACGAACGCTGCCAAGCGGCACAAGCGGTCCGGGACGCAGGCCTGTTTCTTCGAAGGTTTCCCGACGCGCTGCCTCTTCCAATGATTCATTCCCGTCTAGTTCGCCTTTGGGAATGCTCCACGGCTTGCCGCGGTTGTATGCTCCCGACGGATGGACGATCAATACTTCCAGCCCGTTCGGCGTGATGCGATACAGGAGCGTGCCCGCAGACTGGAGCATCGGACAGTCGCTTTCGTCCACCTAGCGGCAAACAACCGGCAAAACCCCCTGGTTTCACGGCCGTTTGCCAAAATGTTTCGCCAAGGGCAAATGATACAACGCAGCCAACGGCGAACGACTCGGCATGTCCTGATTCGAGAGCGAATAGACGGTGTGGCCGCGGCGAAGCGTTTCGATGGCAGCGTCGTTGGACAAGTCCCTGTCTCCGTTCTGACGCGGCTCGTGAAGATGCACCTTCCAGGCTTCCCTGTCAAACAGGCCCCAGAGATGCTGCCCCTCATTGATGAACAGCACCTGCACTTCCCCCCGGAATGCTGCCGGGACGACCTCCAGGGGATCCTCGCTGGCTCGTCCCGTCCCTAACGCCTGACGAAAGACGGCGATGGCATGACGGATGTTTTCTTGGAAGTATGGCTCCACGACTTCCCATGCCCTTTTGTGAAGCTCCTTCCCATTCCAGCGATCCGGGTTGCCCTCAATACCCTGCTGCATCAGATGCGGATAGGTGTTAGCTTCCCGATAGATGGGCTGGAGATAGTCCACGGCGGCAAGGATCAGCGGCGCGCGCTCCTCCCGTAGCAACGAATGCAGTCCACGATCAATTCGCTGAAAATAGAGCAACAAATCATCCTTCTCGTCGTCGATGCCGACGCCATGCCCTTCGAAGATCGCCGCCCAGGAACCGCTGGAGGTCGGACGAGTGTGGTAAGTCAGAACCTCGTCCCGATCGTGGGTCCGCAATGCCTCACGAAGGTTTTTCGGTACGCCTTTCAAGTCAATCGGGCTGAGCGTGAACCGGGTTCCCTGGTAAAGTCGCACACTGTTTTGGCTAAGCGCGAGAACGTAATACCTTCCATCGCTGTGCAACAAAGGCAAAAGCGGCGAGATAAGGAACGAATCGCCAACCCGCCACTCCTCGGCGAAACTCCAGGGCAGACGATAGATCCGCAAAAAGTCAGGTGCCAGAAAGACAGCCAGTCCGTCGCACTGGTTTCGCCAGAAGATCGGGTCATCCACGAGTCGTTGCAGCGGTTCGACGAACTCCCGCGCTTCGGAACTCCGCTTGCCATGTTCCACGAGAGCATCCTGGGCGGCGGTCAGGAGCTTGCGGAAGACGATCGGATCAGCTTCCGATCCGCCCCGATGGGTCGGTTGGTAAAGCGAAACGCAAGGGCCTTGGCGTTCTTCCAAAAGCGTTCTCAGATCCGCGCGGGTAAACAGATCCATATCGTGATTCCTCCTCGCTGCCGGTTATAGCAGGTGGTGGTGCCTTCCGACGGGCTTGACGGTGCTGGCTTGAGGTCCCTTCTCCCCCTCCTCTTCGACGTAGCTTACTTCTGTCCCCACTTGGAGGTGCTCGAAGCCGTTATTGAGCACGCTGTTTCGATGAAAATAAATCTCCCGCCCATCCGGCGTAAGGATGAAGCCATAACCAGCCTCGGGAAAGATTCGGCAGACCCGGCCGTGCGGCGGAACGTGCGGCGTCTTGACCTCCTTACGCCGTCGCCGAACGTAGTCCTCAACCTGCCGACGAGCAGCATCGAAGGCATCGCGGATAGCCACGTCAATCTTCTTGTGCTCGACACGCTCACTGGGCTCACGGTTGACGACGATTTCCTCTCCTGGAAGCGTCAGGTCAATGCGCACCTCGTACATGTTGCCATGCTGGTGGTGCTTTCCCGCCGGCTCAACTACGACCCGGCAACTCATGATGTCCGGAGCGAAGCGGTCGAGCCGCTCCGCTTTCTCCCGAATGAGTCGCTCGATCTCTTCCGAAGGCTCCATGTGGCGAAAGGTGATCTGCAAGGGAAGCCGCATGTTGGGAACTCCTAAATCTACAGGGTCTTGATTCCGTGACCAGGCGGAGGGGTGACGGGGACTTACTCCTCCTCCTGCTCATGCTCTGGCCCGGTCTGCTCCAGGAATCGCTTCAGAACTGCCGCCGCGCTGTGCTCAGGATTATGGGCAGCATGGACCAGAGTCACGGGGCCTTCCTTCATTTTCTTGCGAAGAAGCTTGATGGATTTGTGCTTGTCCTGCAACTCGAGCCAATACTCATGCTCGAACTCTGGCCACCGTTCGGGGCTGGGATCGTGACCGAATTGCACTCGCAACTCATCGCTCGGTGCCACTTCCTTGAGCCAGAGGTCGATCTTGGCGTGTTTCTCATCGAGGTCGCGCGGCCAATGGCGTTCAACGAGAACCCGGAATCCGTCAGTAGGAGACGGCTTGTCGTAGGCACGTTTCAGGTGAATCATGCGATGCAATTCCTCCTTGAGGCAGGCTCCCATTCCACCCGCCAAAACGACAGGTTCCACGCTCATTTAGTGCAAGCGGTGTACCAACCCCTTGCAAATCAGGGTGCGCGAGTCAGACCTAGCAGATTTTGACGGAGCGGCTGGACCAATTGAACGTTCCAGGTCGGTGCCTGAAAATGACCAGCAGGGCTAAATTCGGCGCAGTTCGCTGTGCGGTTTCGGTGTCGGCGTGCGGTCTGGACCCAATTCCGGTTATCTGCATGGCAGCGCTTTGCTTGTCCTGCGCAGGCTGCACTTCCGGCAAAGCTTGTCAGGGAAAGCAGTACATGGAACAAAAATACCTCTCCGCGTTCATTGATCCGGTCAAGAAACCGGCATAGGCTTGACATGGCTGAAGGTTAAATCCCCGGCAGTTCTTCAACTCTTCGTGAAGCAACCGGGGAGGCAGTTCAGCTGGCGTCTCGGAACCGAGGAGAGGTCCATGTTTCGTAAGTTGCTGGTCGGCTTGGGCTTGGTAACGATTCTGGCAGGCACGGGCTGCAACAGTTGTCGATGGCTCTGCGGGCATCCGTGGTTTTCCAAGAACCGGCAGTGCTGTCCGCCTCCCGCCTGCAACAACTGTCCCCCGGCAGCCGTGCCAGCGGTCCCGAATACCGCCGTTGTGCCACCCAGTACCAGCGGCTTTGGACCAACCCCGAACGCTGTCGTACCGCCATCCTCCCCTGCCGGTTATTGACGGATCGAAGATGGCTTCTTTGGCCATGTTTGGACGAAAACTTCTTCCGACCATCGCAGCATGGCTCGTCCTCTCTGCTTTCACGGGGTCGGCCGATGCCGAGCAGATCCGCATCCGCTATTGGCCCCAAGATTCCGGGCCGAATACAGTCATGAAGCCTGCTGATCCCGGACAGCCGACCGGAACTCGCATCAGCCGCTTCGGTCTGCGTCGGGAGCCTTATTACTGCCTGCCCAAGGCGAACTGCCTCAAGACCTACCGTCACCGCTGCACCGGCCAGACTGTGACCGTGCCCCTCTACTTACCGGCCGATACTCCGCGTATCGCTCACACCTGGTCCGGCATCAGTTACCAGTACACCGGATTCTCCGTTAATGTGGTTTTCCTTGAAGACGGTTCGGTGGAGGTCGTGTACGACGACGGACCCTTCTGAGTCAGGGATCTGTTGCACCCCGATCAAGCGCTCCCCTGCCCCCCTGCCCTGCTCTTCTTCAACTCGATTTCTGAACCCAGCACGGGCAAGTATAATACCGTGTGCATAGATCGTTTCCTGCAATTGAGACCGGCGGCATGGAATCCGTCAGTGACACCACCTTGACACCCGACCTGCTCGCCCAACGGGACAAACTCCTGGCCCTGCTGCGGTCGTTGGAGAGCGTAGTGGTAGCGTTTTCCGGCGGCGTGGACAGTGCTGTCGTTGCCAAGGCGGCTCGGTTGGCCCTCGGCGAAAATGCTGTCGCCGTTACTGGTGACAGTCCGAGTTTGCCCCGGAGCGAACTCGAGGCAGCACGGCGGCTGGCGGAAGTGATCGGTATCCGGCATTTGATTCTACCCACGCAGGAACTGGAAGAACCGAACTACGTCCGCAACGGCGGCGACCGCTGCTACTTCTGTAAAACCGAACTGTACGATCGCATCGCTGCCCTATTGCCTGCCCTGGGAGCCAAGTGGATTTGCAGCGGGGCCAACCGGGACGACCTCGGAGATTATCGCCCTGGTTTGCAGGCCGCGGCGGAGCGAAACGTCCGCCATCCTCTGCAAGAAGTTGGTCTGAGCAAAAGCGAAGTCCGCTTGCTGGCTCGGTATTGGCATTTACCAGTCTGGGACAAACCTGCATCGCCGTGCTTATCGAGCCGGATCGCTCCAGGGCTGCCGGTCACGACTGACCGGCTGAACCGCATCGAACGAGCAGAAGCGTTTCTGAAAGCGAACGGCTTTCGAGATTGCCGGGTCCGTCTGCACGAGGGAGAATTGGCCCGGATCGAGGTTCCTTCAGAGCAGATTGCAGAGATACTTGATGCAGGCTTTCGCAACCGGCTCTTGGATCATTTGACGGGCTTGGGATTTCGCTTCGTCACCATGGACCTGGCCGGTCTGCGTTCTGGAAGCTTGAACGCCCTGGTGGATCTGGAAGTCCGTCGCCGTTTCGAGACCAAGGTGCGCTGATGCGTCCGCTGACTGCTGCCGAAGCACTGGACCGCTATTTCCTCGAAGCCCGCTGCAGGATTCTTGACCTGGCTGCGATTCTGGATCGCATCGACCGCGGGGGCAACCTGCCCAACGATCCTCGCATTCATCAACTCCGTCAGGCCTTGGACGCCCTGCGCGCAGACAAGCCAAGCCGCGCGGAGCAGGTTCAGATGATCTTTTCCCTCCCCTACGACGCCAACTGGGAAATACCCCGGTCCCGCTCCTGATCGCCACCCCCTCACGGAACCCGGTCGCCTTATCTGCGGTTTCATTCTTTCAGAGTTGCCTTGACAAGTAAGACAAATTGTCTTAGGGTGGTCCTAAGACAGTTTGTCTGGAGGTGGCCAACGATGGCCCGGAGCTATCGAGACATCACTGACGCAGAATTGGCAGTGATGCAAGTCTTGTGGGAGCGCGGCGAGTCGAGCATTCGCCAGATCTGCCATGTGCTCTATCCGGGCGGCGGACCGTCGCAGTACGCCACGGTGCAAAAGCTGCTGGAGCGTCTGGAGGCCAAGGATTTCGTCTATCGAGACCGGACCCAGCAAGTGCATCTGTTTCGCCCTGCTCTGGGCCGAGAGGAGTTGATTGGACGAAGGCTTCGAAGCCTGGCCGAGCAACTCTGCGGCGGATCACTGACGCCGCTCTTGACGCACCTGGTGAAGACCAAGGCCCTGACCCCGCAAGAAAGGGCCGAGCTACGGGCTTTGATCGAACAGTCCGAGAATACCCCGCGCCGTCGTGGTTCCAAAGGCTGATGCGAGGAGCCTGGCCGTGGATACGGTATTTGCCGTCTGCCTGAGCAATGCTTTGGTCGCCACGCTATTGGCCTGTGTCGCCTTCGTAGTCAGCCGACTGGTGCGCAGACCCGCCCTAAGCCATGCCCTGTGGCTCCTCGTCCTGGTCAAACTCATCACGCCGCCGATCCTACTCGTGCCATTTGATGCAACGCAGTGGTTTTCGCCGTCGGAGCCGACAACGAGTTCGCAAGGAAAGGAAGGCGGTTCCTCGCCTGCCGACTCCGCTGCCCTGAACCTGGCGTGGTCTGCCGGGGACTCCGCGTTCTCCGTTGAGGAATCTTTCGATCCAATCGATTCGCCGACAGCATCCACGCTGCCTCCCGAAGTCGGATCCCCCGAATCAGCCCAGGATCACCAGCCGCCAAATGATGAGAAACAGTTGGCCATTTCCTCTGATTTGCCCCCGGGCACTGGCTGGCCTGTGTTCCTCACCGTGCTGGCAGTCACCGGCAGCAGTGCGTGGTTCGCCCTGATACTGCTGCGAACGCGGAGATTCAACCGTATTCTGCGATTTGCTCGACCCGCTGATGCGGAAACCGTCGAACACGCGGCGGGAATCGCAGCGAGACTCGGCCTCCGCAATCTCCCCGTGATCGCCACCGTTCCGGGCCATGTCAGTCCCATGCTCTGGGGCATCTGGCGGCCGCGCCTGCTGCTGCCGGAAACTTTGTGGAACACCCTGGATTGGGCCCAACGGGGAGCACTGCTTGCTCACGAACTGGCCCACTATCGGCGTTGGGATCATTGGGTGCGGGCGTTGGAGGCCGTCGTTACCGGCCTATTCTGGTGGCATCCGGTGGTCTGGTGGGCTCGACGGGAACTGCGGGAAGCCGAGGAGCAATGCTGCGATGCGTGGGTATTGTGGGCTTTGCCTGCTGGGGCCAAGCCTTACGCCCGCGCACTACTGGCCACCCTCGACTTTCTTTCCGAGAGTCCCCTGCCCTTGCCTGCTACTGCTAGCGGTTTTGGCCACGTTTCCCCTATTCGAAGGAGGTTGATCATGATCCTGCATCGTTCTCCACCGAGGGCCGTCGGCTGGGCGGCTTGGCCGGGCATACTTGCCCTGACGCTGCTGCTGCCGATTTGCCCGCTGTCAGGCCAAACGTCTCCCGAGTCAGATGCTTCAAAAACCCCTTCCCAGCCCCCGGGGATCGCGGTTATCGCACCTCAGCAGCCGGAAAGCGAGGTTCGCGGCAAAAGTGACGAGCTCAAGGAAAAGATGCCTCAGTTTCAAATTCTGACCGGCCGTCTCCCGCAGCGTGTCACGGTTGTCAGTCCTGACGGCGAATTCCAACTCATGCTCGCGGACGGTGCTCAGGGAGAAGAGCCTCGCAAAGACCAAGAGAGGGACAAGGAAATCGAGAAGGTCCGGGCGGAGGTTCAGAAGCTCCAGGAAGCCCTGGCGAGGGCACAGCAAAGGCTCATGGAACTGGAGCGCAGCCGAATCGAGCGGGCGATCCGCGAATTTCGCCCGCCGCAAGCCCCCGGTGTTCCTGGCGGACCTGGTGGCGGGTTTGGCTTTGGATTCGGTGGTCCGGGCCGCAGCTTTGCCGACCTCGAACGTCGGTTGAATGACCTGGAACGAAAAGTGGATCGCATCGTCGAGTTGCTCGAACAGCGCCCGGGGCCTCGGCCCGGTGGTCCTGGCGAACCGCCGCCTGCCCCGGCAATTCGCGGGGGACGCGGTGGTCCCGGTGTTCCTCCTGGACCTCCAGAAGGCGGACCTCGCCCCGGCCGTCGGGATGGTGCGCGGCCCGACGCCCCACGGCCTCCCGATGCTCCCCGGCCGCCAGATGGTCCGCCTCGGGATCGAGGACCCGGCGATCAACCCCGACCCGATCAGCCTCCTTCCCAGGACGCTCCAATTCGGGATGGATTCTAGATCCTGACGCCCACTCTTTAACGGGCTACGCTTGAAGTCATGCAGGTAACCTGCATGACTTCTTTTTTGGATGCGGTCGTTTTGAAGCTTCGGCTGAGGGTCAGCTACCCCGTAGAATCAGAGTGTATTCCTGGTTTCGAAGGCAGAGGCTTATGGCAAATCTGACCTACGACTTTGATGTGGTTGTCGTCGGAGCGGGTCATGCTGGGGTGGAGGCCGCGATGGCCACGGCCAAAATGGGCCTGCGCACCGCGCTTTTGACGATGAACTGCGACACGGTCGCCGCCATGAGCTGTAATCCCGCCATTGGCGGTATCGCCAAGGGACAGATCGTTCGTGAGATCGACGCCCTGGGCGGGATGATGGGCCGAGTCACGGACATTGCCGGGCTTCAGTTCCGCATGTTGAACCGGGCCAAAGGCCCAGCCATGCACAGCCCCCGCGCTCAGTGCGACAAGAAACTCTACCAATTCACGATGAAGCACTTCGTGGAGCAGCAGGAGGGGCTGACGCTGCGACAGGAAACCGTCCAGGCCATCGAAGTCGAAGAAGCTCCGTTAGAAGAAACGACCATTGATTCAGGGCTTCGAAATGAAGGTTCTAGCACAGCCGACGCCTCCGTGCAGCGATTTCGAGTTCAGGGAGTCCGCTGTGCGGGTGACACGCTTTACCGTGCCAGGGCCGTGATTCTGACCACCGGCACGTTCCTGCAGGCGATCATGCACACCGGCGAGAGCAAGAGCCGGGGAGGACGAGCTGGGGAAAATGCTGCCGAAGAACTCAGTTCCAGCCTTCAACGTGTAGGCTTCGAGTTAGGCCGATTCAAGACCGGCACGCCCTGCCGCCTCAATGGCCGCACCATCGATTTCGCCGTGCTGGAGCCTCAGCCCGGCGATGACGATCCCCAGCCGTTCAGCTTCGCCACGGAGCGCATTACTCAGCTGCAACTACTGTGCTACATCACCTATACAAACCAGGCGGTTCATGATCTGATCCGAGCCAATCTGCATCGTGCCCCGATGTACTCCGGTCAGATTCGCAGCCGCGGACCGCGATATTGCCCGTCCATCGAGGACAAGGTGGTCCGTTTCGCCGACAAGGAACGGCATCAGATCTTCCTTGAACCGGAGGGCTACAACACGCTGGAGTTCTACTGCAACGGGATCAGCACCAGCCTGCCCCGTGACGTGCAGGAGGCGATGATCCACCTGATCTCGGGCCTCGAACGGGCGGAAATCATGCGGTTCGGCTACGCAGTGGAGTATGACTACGCTCCACCGACGCAGTTGCTTCCGACGCTGGAAACCAAGCGGGTCAGCGGCCTGTACTTTGCGGGCCAAATCAACGGCACCACGGGATATGAAGAAGCGGCAGCCCAGGGCTTGATGGCCGGCATCAACGCGGCTTTGAAACTGAAAGGCGAACCACCGCTGATTCTTGACCGGTCCCAGGCCTACATCGGTGTCCTGATCGACGACCTGGTGACGCGCGGCGTGGACGAGCCGTACCGCATGTTCACCTCCCGAGCCGAGTACCGCCTGGTGATGCGGCACGACAACGCCGACCGCCGACTGACTCCCTTGGGCCGCCGCGTCGGACTGGTGAAGGATGAAGCCTGGCAGCGCTTCACCGCCAAAGAGGAAACCATCTCGGCCATTAACGCTCTTCTGCATACTCGTCGTCACGAAGGCATCACGCTTTATCAGTGGCTGCGACGTCCCGAGGTCACTTGGGAACATCTGGAGGGAATAGCTCCCGAGCTTCGGCAGTGGTCCAACCAGCGGCGGGCGGTGGAACAGGTGGTTTTGGACGCGAAATATCTCGGCTACATCGAGCGCCAAGCGGCCCAACTGGAGCGGTTCAAACGGATGGAAGGACGGGTGATTCCCCCGACCTTCGATTTCGCGGCAGTTCCGCAGCTTCGGGCCGAGGCTAGGGAAAAGTTGCAGCGTGTTCGACCGCGGACCCTGGGTCAGGCTAGCCGCATCAGCGGGCTGAGTACCGCTGACCTTGCAGTGCTCCTGCTTTACCTCGAACAACCAGGAAGCAGGGAACGACAAGCCGACGACGGGAAAATGAGAGAAGAGGCGCGTCAGGCTGCGATTGACAAAAGTACGTCAATCTGACATCTAGGTGACACCTCTTAAGCCATTGATCGGGCATCAAGCCGATGCATCCCTTGAGGCGCGCGAAAGTGAATAATTGACAACGGTGTAACAACAGGGGCGATTTAGAGAGCTTGGCGGTGATGAAGAGACTGGGCAAGCCAAGGACTGGTGGCCTGGGGCGTCTTGGGAAACGTTTAAATCTGAAGAAGTTGCGTCAACGCCGCAAGCCAAATCGCATTGACTCACCCGAGCGGGACGTTAGAATCAGCACAGAGGGCATATGCGATACTTGGGTTGGCGACGGAAAGCCAAGTGTCGCAAGCGAAGTGTTCAGCAACTTTCGTGCCACATCCGTGAGGCAGGGTAGGTCACGGGGACCAGAACGATCTGGTTTCCGGCGAGTCGCCCTTACCCAGACGACGCTGGCCGAATAGCGACGGTTAGCGCCAACGAGACGGTTTGCTCAAGGAACTGAGCGTGAGGCTTTCAGGGAAGAACTCGGTCTCCCAGTCTTGTCGGCAAGGCTGCGCGCAAGACCGGATCGGTGTTTCCCCGGCCTTCCAGCCGGGTTAAGGGGTGATGCGAACCATGAAAACCGTTTTCACGACAGGCGAGGCGGCCAAAATCTGCAAGGTCAGTCAGCAGACCATCATCCGTTGCTTCGACAACGGACAGCTCAAGGGCTTCCGCGTGCCAGGGTCACGATTTCGCCGCATCCCGAGGGAAGCCCTGTACAAGTTCATGAAGGACAACGGCATTCCGACGGACGCTCTGGAGAGCGGCAAGCGTAAGGTGCTGCTGGTGGACGACGATCCTGATCTTGTCGAAATGATGACCAAGGTCCTTGAGGATGACGGACGGTTCGAAGTCCGTGTCGCCACCAACGGCTTCGATGCCGGCATGCTGGTCAAGGAGTACC
Source organism: Gemmatales bacterium (assembly GCA_025055835.1). Classification (GTDB taxonomy): domain Bacteria; phylum Planctomycetota; class Planctomycetia; order Gemmatales; family HRBIN36; genus JANWWR01. The sequence continues at coordinate 11,490 of JANWWR010000174.1, forward strand.
GCCCGGACTTGATCGTGCTCGACGTCATGCTGCCAGATATCAACGGCAAGGAAGTCTGCCACCGCGTCCGGGCTGACAGTTCCCTCGAAGATGTGCGCATCATCTGCATCAGCGGCATGATTGAGGAAGATAAGATTCAGGAACTCAAGGAAGCCGGGGCGGACGATTTCCTGCACAAGCCCTTCGACATCGAGGAACTGATCGAGCGGATGTGTGCTCAGCTCGAAATTGAGTCGATGCGGACGGCGACGGCTTCCTGAGAAACCCCGACTCGCGCCCTGTGCTTCCTGGCCAGCGGAGCGTTCCGGCATCGATCCGCATGACGGGAAGCGATCCCGCTTTGTGACCCGATAATCTCGCATCCAACGCACATCCAGCCTGAGCAGGGTGGGAGCGCCCTGCTCAGGCTGAGGTTCGGCTTCGCCCTTGGATGCCTGCGCAGGAGCAACACGGGTGACGCCCCTCGCCAGGGATGGTGCCATGGCTCCCCGAATTCCTTCGCTCCCGGAGGCGGACGAAGGCCACGCTCGGCTGCCGCACGAACAGTTGGTAGAAGCCATCCTCGGCACCCTACGCAAGCCACTGCTGGAACTGCTGAAGCAGGAAGAATCGCGGCTGGCCGACCGCAAGTTGGAATCTCTGGCGGAATTGGCAGCTGGCGCGGCCCACGAAATCAACACGCCCTTGGCCGTCATCGTCGGTGAGGCACAGCATCTTCTCAAGAGCGAATCCCTGCCTGAACGCCGACATGCTCTGCTCAAGATCGTAGCCAAGGCGAAACAAATCCATCAACTTCTACGCGACCTGTGGTTTATTGCCGACGCTACCAAACCAGTACTTGCAGCGGCCGACCTGCAAACGCTCGCTGTCGAGGCCTGGAACGAGGTCCAGCCGCTGGCCAAGTCCCGCAGAGTCCGTTTGCGGCGGCGTTTGTCATCCAGACAAGCCACGGTCCCGGCTGATAAGAAGCTGCTTCGGCAAGCCCTGATCGAGCTTCTTCGCAACGCAGTTCAAGCGGCACCGTCCGGCGGCTGGGTCGGCTACCGCGTCACCGTCGAGGATGGCTGGGCGGTCTTCACGGTCCTCGACAACGGACCGGGCTTCACGGAAGAGCAGCGGGAGCATTTATTCGATCCTTTCTACTCCGGGCGTTCCGCTGGTCGAGGCAAGGGATTGGGTTTGGCAAAGGTCTGGCGGATCGCCCAGGTTCACGGCGGTTCCGTCGAAGCCTTTTCTGAACCCGGTCAAGCCACACGGTTTGAACTGCGAATCCCCCTCAAACGACGCAGTAGAACAGCGACCCCTTCGCAGAGTCGCAACGGTCACCTTCCCACCACTGCCAAACCGAACAGACGACGGCCCTGATCCGATCCGAAGGATTCTTCCCGAGTGCTTGCGTCTCGATGATTCTCCGAAGAGAATAAACTTGCGACAGAAGCCCGGCAGCGAAGCCCAGAGATTGAGGCGGATCAGTCATGCCAACTTCATGCTCCTTCCGACGCCGTTCTTGGGTTGTAAGTCTGATCGTTGCCTTTTTCTACCTGTTTTACCCTTCTGCCTTAATCGGACAGGAACTTGAAGTCGCCAAGCTGATCGAGAAACTGACGAAGGACGAAAGCGCCCAACAACGCCGCTCGGCCGCACGGGCCTTGGGAGATCTGGGTAAACGGGGTTTGATGGCGATTCCCGCATTGGTCCGGGCCTTGGAGGACCCGGACAGTGGGGTTCGGGATGAAGCCGAAAACGCCCTTATCAAATTCGGCGAAGCGGCAGTTCCGGAAGTCTTGCCGAGACTGAAGGACCCGGATGAATTCGTTCGTCTTCGTGCCGTCAGCGTCCTGGGCCGGATCGGACCCGACGCCAAGGCCGCCTTGGCCGACGTCGAAATGGCTAAAAGCGACAGCAGCCAGTTCGTCCGCAATGCCGCCGTGGAGGCTGAGTTTCGCATCCGGGTCGAGGCCAAGTCTCTGGTTCCTTTGTTCAAGGACAAGGATGAAGAGAAACGACTGTACGCCGTCAGGGCCTGCGGGTATCTCGGTCCGTTGGCCAAGCCCGTTTTGCCGGAGCTGAGTCAAGCTCTTCGGACCGACAAAAGCAAGGAAGTGCGACGGGAGGCGGCCAAGTCGCTCGCCAAGCTCGGCCGGGAGGCACGGGATGCCGTTCCCGCTCTGACTGCTGCTCTCAACGACGCCGACGACACTGTGAAGATTTACTCCCTGCACGCTTTGGCTGAGATTGGTCCAGATGCTCGTTCCGCTCTCCCTTTGATTGACCGTGTGGGAAAGGCCGCTCAGCGAAGCCGAAACGAGGAATTGTATGACGCCGCCATGCGTGCCTGGAATGTTCTCCAGCCCCGAAGGCCAGGCCGCTGACTATGCCTCTTCGCCCGTCCAGTTTACTCAAGATCTGGTTCACAATTACCTCGGGCATCGTCGATCTGATTTATCCGCCGGTCTGTCTCCTGTGCGAAACGCGATTGCCTGAAGCCGATCAAGATGAAAGCTTCTGCTCCGACTGCCGAGCTGCCTTGGCGACCGATTCCGCAGAACAATGCCCTCTTTGCGCCGCCACGATTGGACCGCATACGGACGTCAGCGAAGGGTGTCCGCGTTGTCGGAATGAACGCTTCCGCTTCGACGGGGCATGTCGTTTGGGACGGTATGAGGGCCTGTTGAGGCAGACTATTCTTGCAATCAAGCACCCGGGGAATGAAGTCCTCGCGGATCGGCTGGGCTGTTTCTGGGCCGCCCAGTGCTCGGAACGGCTTCGTAAGCTCGCCTGCGATCTCGTCGTGCCGGTGCCCCTGCACTGGCTTCGCCGGTGGCAGCGCGGATACAACCAGGCGGAAACGCTAGCCATGGCCTTGGCCAGGCACCTCGCCCTTCCCTGCCATGCGTGGGTCTTGTGGCGCCAGAAGGCGACGCTGTTTCAATACCAACAGACCCGCACGGAGAGGCGAAAGCAGATGCGCGGAGCCTTCGTCGCTCGTCTGCCTCGCCGCTGGCAAAAAAGCCGCATCCTTCTCGTTGACGACGTGCTGACAACGGGCAGTACATGCAGCGAGGCTGCTCGGGCCCTCAAAGCCGCTGGGGCGAAGGAGGTTTTCGTCGCGGTCTTGGCACGGGCGGACATCTAGTCCCGGGGTTTCTGACCGGTTCCCAAAGCTGTTTTGACGGGCAGCCAATGGATTTTCCGGCTGGCGGTCGCCGCCAGGAGATAGCGACCGTCCGGCGTCAGGTGTGCGGACAAAATGGACTCGTTCGGGACCTCATACTTGCCCAATACCGCGCCGCTACGAATGTCCCGCAGGACAATAGAGCCATCGCTAGAGGCGGAAATGACTTGGCCCTGCTCGGAATCAATTCTTGCCACCGTGACTGCGCCGCGGTGATTCTTCCAACTCCAGACGCCCTCATCGGCATCCAGATCATGGACCCGCACGACGCCGTTTTCCGTTCCCGTGACGAGTAGCCGACCGTGCGTTGAAATCCCCAGGGTGGAAACTCCCTGCTCGGACTCAAAGGACATCGTCGGTTTGTCGGGCAATTTCTTGACATGGCCCATGAGCTTCTTATGACCGGCGAGAAGTAATCTTTCGCCTGTCGGCGCGTCCTCGGCAAGACCGCACACGAAAGGCAGGCGCGAATCGAATCGGGAAAGCAGTCTGCCGTCGCCGCGTTGCCAGAGGACCACCTTGCCGTCGAAGGTCCCCGCAGCGATGGTTCGGCCCCGTTGCAAAAAGGCCACGCAACTGATCGGGCCGCCTGCTCCGGAAATCTGAAGCCGCTCCTGGCCAGTCTCCAGGTCCCACACTCGCACTGTCCCATCCACGGAACCGGATGCGGCCTCACGGCCATCCGGCGACACTGCCACCGCCCAGACCGAGGCAGTGTGCCCGACGAGGCGACGCACCTCGAGGTGGCGGAGCACGTCCCAGACTACGATGCTCTTGTCAGAGCAAGCGAAGAGAACGAACCGGCCGTCCGGAGTGAAAGCCGCCGCATTGGCGAGGCCTGAGGCGTCTTCCAGGGGATCGATTTCGCTGCCATTATCCGTGAGAGCATTAAGCGATTGCAGGGAAACCGTTCGGCCTTTCCCTGCGATGTGGACAGCATCGGCAAAAGCCTGGACGAAGACCTCGCGGCTCACGGTTCCGCCCGGGACCGCCAAACCCCCAAGATTTCGGCTCAGCAGTTCGCTCTGGCGAATAAGCTTTGCCAATTCCTCTGGCTGCATGTCCACCTCGGAGGCAGCAGCGCGAAGATCCAGGGAACTCTCGTAGCGACGCGTACACACGTTGATTTGTTCGGGATTCTGAACCCCGGCCCCGGTTTTTTCGACCGCTTGCCGATAACGCTCCGCATCCTCGGTCATCAGCCTACGCATGGTTTCCCGAGGGACGTACAGCGACGAAACCAATTCGGCTTCTGTTGCCGAAAAGGCTGCCGGATTCCTGGCGACGTGATCCCGAATCTGGTCGTCCTTGAACAAGATGCCGGAGACGTGGCAGGAGAAACACGAAATCCCCGTCTCCACCGCCCGATCAGGCCGGTTCGGGTCGCTGACGATGGCGATTGGCCCCTTGTCGATGCGGTTGCCGAGCGCATCCACCAGCATGAACCCATGCAGGCCGTTGGGAAGATTGAAGATGATCTCTCCGCCGACGTGCTGAAACGTTCTTTCCGCAAAGCCCGGTCCCAATGGAAATGCGAACAGATTGCGGCGGTCAGGGAGCAGGTTCTGTCGTTCCACGAGATTCTGCGGAACGGCCTCGAAATCGTAAGTTTTCCAGTACGCTCCGTGAACGGCGTAGTGTCTCTCGATCATGCGGTTGTTCCGGGAAACGCCGGAGTCGGTGAAACCGGCCCGAGCCACCCGCTCTTGAAGGATGTTTTGAGCGACATCAAGCCGCAGTTGTCGTTCCAGCTCGGCGGCGGTCGTCGGAAGTTGGAGCAGGTCGTGATACAAAGGTGGACGCGATGCGGTGGCCAGAAACCAGTCGGCCCGAACCATCGGCAAGCGGCTGGAGGTGGCGATGCAGACCGCCCTGCCCGTCCCGGAATCCGGCACGAGGCCGTAAGGATACTCGGACAAGATACGGTTCCAGAGATTGGCATCCCACTGAAAGTCCCGAAGATCGATGCGCAGAATGGTCTGCGCCGGGTCAATCGGCACCGGACGAGTGATTTTGGGATGCCAGGACAAGCTATTTACGAGCTTTGCCAGAGCTTGGCGGTAGATACCGAGTTCTTCCTCGCTCGCTCCCGCATTGTGCAGGTGCGTCAGTGTGAAGTACCGCTGGAAACGGCGAGCACGGCGGTCCATCCTCATCAAGTCGTCGAGAATCATCTCTTGCACGTCTGCCTGCGAAATCCAGACGCGAGGAGTCGGTGAAGCCCAGGACGGTGCTCCCTCGCCGATCCAGGTTTGCAGAATGCGAATCTCTTCGTCGTCGGGTCGGCTGGCTGAGCCGGGAGGCGGCATCCGTCCTTCCTGAATCGCTTGCAGGAGCGGAGAAGCATCCGGCTTGCCAGCGATCACTTTGCCCGACGAGATCAGCCGCTCCCGGTCGAGAATGTAACCCATCCCGCCCTTTGCGGAACCTTTCTCACCGTGGCAGCGATAGCAATGGCTTCTCAACACATCCAGGGCACGCTCGGCCTTCGTCTCACGGTCGGGTTGCGTTTGCGGAAGTTGGCCGGGAAGCAGCACACTTAAGGACAGGACTATTGCGGCCGAGAACATCGCCTCACCTCCGAGCGGAAGCCGAGCTGCGGCAAGGGAAGCCACCCAAGGACTCGTCGGCCTCTCTCTGCCGTGTGAAGTTCACCTTACCACGCAAGACGCTTCATGTGCCAGTTTCCAGAAACCCTGCTTCGTATCCCTTGTGTCTGCCCATAAAGGGGACGACTGTGCCGGGGAGTTGGATTTTTTTAGAAGGGAAAACAAGACGGCCCGCCTGCTCGACGGGGAGCAAACGGGCCAAGTCTCGCGAGACGCCTGATATTTAGGGCAGATTTCGAGAGTTTACACCAGTCCCTTAAGCGGCGTGCCGCCCTTCTCGCCGGTGATCTTCCGCGGTCGGCCAAGCGGATCGCGGATTTCCGTATCCGGGTTGATGCCGAGGGCTTGGTACACGGTGGCGAACACGTCGCCGATCTGGCAGGGATCGTCCTTGACGCTGGTGCCGTCGGAGTCCGTCGAACCGTACACCTGCCCGCCCTTGATTCCTCCACCAGCCAGGACCACTGACCAGCACCGTGCCCAGTGATCTCGACCGCCATTCTGATTGATCCGCGGCGTCCGGCCGAATTCGCCCATCCACAGGATGACCGTGCTGTCGAGCAGGCCTCGGTCGTTGAGGTCCTTGATAAGCGTGCCGAAGCCCCGGTCGAGCCGGTCGGCATTGCCGGTGCGGTTGCTGGTATGGAGCGCCGGGAAGATGTTGTTGTGCATGTCCCAGCCGCCGAGGTTCACTTCGACGCAACTGACTCCAGCTTCAACCAGTTTGCGAGCCAGCAAGCATCCCTGGCCAAAGCTGTCTCGCCCGTAATCGTCAGCGAGCTTGGGATTGATGTCCCTGCCGTTATTCTCCTTGCGGGTGTCGAAGACGAGCTTCAACTGAGAATCGGTGAGATCGAAGGCCTTGCGGTAAACTTCCAGGTGTGCCTTGGCTGCCTCGCCCCGATTTTCCTTAACGAACTGAGTCTCGACGGCGGCGAACATGGACTTTCGACGTTCGAGGCGTTCCCGCAGTTGCCAGTCGCTGCCGAGCTCGGACGGCGGACTGATGTTCTGCGGCGGCTGACCCGGATTCTGAACGGTGAACGGTGCGTAGGCCATGCCCAGGAATCCCGGACCCTCCGCCGGACGACCGACGCTGATGAAACCAGGAATGGCGAGTTCCTTCGGCGTCAACTGTTGGTTGACGATGCTGCCGATGGACGGGAAGTCGATGGCCGGGTTCTGCGCATAGGCCGTATGCAACAAGTAGGTCCCGCGTTCGTGGCTGCCCTCATTGGTCACAAGCGAACGGACAATAGCCAAATGTTTCGCCTGGCTGGCCAGGATGGGCAGATGTTCGCAGATTTCAATGCCCGAGACGGCGGTTTTCATGGGCTTAAAAGCGCCGCCGTTGGGAGAATCGGGCTTCATGTCCCACAGGTCCATGTGGCTTGGACCGCCGCCCATCCACAGGATGATCAGACTCTTGCGATCCCGCTTCATCTGTGGTGCCGCGGCAATCAGCCGCTGGACGAAGGCCAGACTCGGACCGGCCATCAAGGAGAAGCCGGCCAAGTGCCGCATGAAGTGCCGCCGCGAAATCCCACCGGTCAACGCCGGAAACCACATTGCACACCCCCTGGATCTTTCCGGAACTGCCTACCCCGCGTTTGACTTCGGCCCGACCTGGTACTCGGGACTGGGTTCAAAGTTAATGACGCAAAGTCCTCGCCGAAAGTTCCCCGAATCCTTCCTGAATCTCGTTCTTGAATCCTACCGCGAAGTTCAGAACACCTTCAATGTACTTGGTTACAGATTGCCGTGCCAAGGCGGGTTCCGCGAAGGATCCCCCTCATAGCTCCACCACAGAACCTCAACCGGATGCAGAACCGCCATGTTCGCTCCTTCATGTCGCAGATGCTTGCGGATCTGCAAAAGACACCCGGCATTGGCCGTCAGGACTGCCCCGGCCCCGGTTTCGAGAATCCGCGCCGCCTTGCGACGGCCCAGGCGCTCGGCCATCTCCGGCTGGGTCAGGTTATAACTGCCGGCCGCGCCGCAGCAGACTTCCGATTCCGCCAACGGAACTAGTCGGAGTCCCGGAACCCGGCCGAGCAGGTCCCGTGGTTGCGACCGAATTTTCTGGGCATGGCAAAGGTGGCAAGCATCGTGGTAGGTGGCAGTCAGAGGGATCGGCCGACGCGGTTCGACAGGCCCAAGCTCGATCAGAAACTCGTGAATGTCGCGCACCTTCGACGTGAATCGGGCCGCTTTCTGCTCTTCGTCTCCGGACCCATTCTGGAGTGAAGACGCGTTTCCGGCTTGGCTGAACAAATGCTTGTAGTCCTTCAGCATCGAACCGCAGCCGGCCACGTTGACCACGACGGCATCCAGGTGGCCAAGGTCGTCGAGGAAGACGCTGAGGTTTTTTCGGGCAAAAGCGACGGCGGGTTGATCTAAACCGGCGTGGTAATGCAGCGCGCCGCAACATACCTGGTTACGCGGTACGACGACTTCGCAGCCGTTCAGCTGAAGAACCCTTGCCGTCGCCCAGTTGACGTCGCCGAAGAGAACGTCGTTGACACAGCCCGTAAACAAGGCGACTCGTGCCCGCTTCGGGCCGACCGGGGGGAAGATCTCGGGAAGCCGACCGCGGTGCCGTGGCAGCGAGGGCAGCATCTCGAGCATTTCTCGCAGTCGGCTTGGCAACATCCGCAGGATTCCGCTGCGTTGCAACAGCCTATCCAGGCCGAGACGTTGCATTGCCCGGGCCGGTGCCAAGGCCAGACTAGCCCGGTTTCGGTGCGGAAAGACCTGGAACAACAACATCCGCAGCCACCAGGGTAGCCGACTCGCGCTTGCCTTTTCGCCTGTGGATCCCTTCGTTAAGCGCTGCATGTCCACGCGGAACGGCTCAATGAGGTGCCCGTACTTGACGCCGGAAGGACACGCACTCTCGCAGGCTCGGCAATCCAGACACAAATCGAGATGCCGCCTAACTTCCGCATCGAGAGCGATTCGCCCATCGACGACGCCGCGCATCAGGTAGATTCGACCGCGCGGGCTGTCCATTTCCGTGCCGAGTTCCAAGTAGGTCGGACAGGCCGAGGTGCAGAGGCCGCAATGGACACAATCAAGAAACAGCTCGTAGTCAATTCCAGAACCGGGGCGGCGGGATGATTCGACAGTTGGCAGTGCGATGCGATTCATGCCTTTCACTATAGCGGACAGTTGCCACCCTTTCATGGAAAGCATCTCAGGAAAGCCGAACCGATTTGACACCCGCGTTTCCCTGCCCTATTGTCTGGATCATCGAATTGCCCTCCGACATGAGGCCGACACGCATGTTGATCTTCGATGCCCATCTCGATCTGGCCTGGAACGCCATTGACTGGAACCGAAACCTGTTTCTCCCCTTGGAGGAATTGCGGCGACAGGAACAAGGAATGCTTGGCAAAGGTCGCGGACGAGGAACGGTGACGTTCCCGGAGATGCGGAAGGCGGAGGTCGGTCTTTGCATCGCCACGCTGTTGGCCAGAGTGGCCAGCCTTACGACGACGATCACATTTCGTCCGCTGAGCCACATGCCAGCCGCTTACGCTCACTCCCACGGTCAGCTAGCCTACTACCAGATTCTCTGCCAACTCGGCGTACTTCGTTTCATCCGCAATCAAGCTGAGCTGGAGACACACGTTCAGGCGTGGAACAACGATCCCGCCCACACGCCGATCGGGTTCATCCTCAGTATGGAGGGCGCGGACCCGATTCTTTCTCCCGGTCAGGTAGGGGAGTGGTGGGAAAAAGGACTGCGGATCATCGGCCCGGCCCACTACGGCGTAAGTCCTTACGCTCATGGGACCGGAACCGAAGGTGGACTCCTTCCCCAAGGGCCTGATCTGCTCAGGGAGATGGAGCGGGTTGGCATGATTCTCGACGTCACCCATTTGTCCGATCAGTGTTTCGACGAAGCCCTCGATATCTTCAACGGCCCCGTGCTGGCCAGTCACCACAACTGTCGTGCCCTGGTTACTAATCAACGGCAGTTGACCGATCAACAGATTCAACGCCTGATCGAGCGCGGCGCGGTCATCGGGGCGGCTCTGGATGCCTGGATGCTCTATCCGGGCTGGGTCCGGGGAGAAACTTCGCCGGAGGTGGTTGGGCTGGAGGCCGTGGTTGATCACATTGACCATGTTTGTCAATTAGCCGGGAATGCCCGTCACTCGGCCATCGGCAGTGATCTCGACGGCGGCTTCGGGACCGAGCAGACGCCGCGCGACCTCGACACGATCGCCGATCTCCAACGCTTGGCTGAGTTGCTTCGTCATCGCGGTTATTCTGAACAAGACATTCAAGGCATTTTCCACGGAAACTGGATCCGCTTTTTCCGCGAAGCATGGTCGTAATCGGCTGGGAAAGTTGACCGTCCTGGCTCCGGAAACCTACAATTTCTTTTTGCCGCCCTTCTCATCCATCAACCCAGAGGCATGTTTCGATGGGCCGTAGGTTCGTTCAGCAACTCAACGACGGCGAGGTGGTTGACGAAGTCTTTCTCGTCGCCGACAAGCAGATGCGGACCAATCGTAACGGCAACCTGTATCTGCAACTGGAGCTTCGCGACCGCACTGGCTCCATCAGCGCCCGGCTGTGGAACGCCAACGAAAGCCAGTTCCGTCAGTTCGAGGCTGGAGATCTCCTGCACGTCAAAGGGCGGGTGCAGCTCTACCAAGGTGCCTTGCAAATGATTCTCAGCCACGTCGCTCCGGTGGAGCGCGAGAAGATCGATCTGGCCGAGTTCCTTCCTCACAGCGAACAGGACATTTCCAAGTTACTCGAGCGGATGCGGACGCTGCTCGCGGTCAAAAACCATCATCTGCGTGCGTTGATCGAATGCTTTTTGATCGACGAAGATTTCCTTACTGACTTCTGCCGTGCCCCGGCGGGGATTCGGAACCATCACGCCTACGTCGGCGGACTCTTGGAACACGTCGTCCACATGCTCGAAATCGCCGACCGTATTCTGCCTCTCTACCCCGAGGTGGACCGCGACCTGCTCCTGACAGGTATCTTCCTCCATGACATTGGCAAGATTCGGGAATTGGCGTTTGAGCACTCGCTCGGTTACACGGACGAGGGACAACTCGTGGGACACATCACCATCGGCATCGAGCTTCTCGCCGAAAAAGTGAGAGAAGTCCCGCAGCTGACCGGCGAGCCGTTTCCGAAGGAGCTCCTGCTTCGCCTTAAACACATGATCCTGAGCCACCACGGCCATTACGAGTTTGGCAGTCCCCGCTTGCCGATGACTGTGGAAGCCATTGCCCTGCACCTGATCGACAACCTCGACTCGAAGATTCACAGTTTCGTCCAAGACATCCGCGGGGACCGCAATCAGTCCACGGCTTGGACGCCTTTCAACCCGGCTCTGAACCGGCGGCTTTTCAAAGGATTGCCGGAGGGTACTGCCGCCTACTACTCACCGACGCTGGATGGAGAGCCGCTGGAGTAGGCCGGTTCCTCGATTCCAGTGGCGTGGTGTCGAAGGGGCTTGGCGATCCATCCGCCTCCCAGCACCCGGCTGCCGTCGTAGAACACAGCGGCTTGTCCTGGCGTCACGGCCATCTGCGGTTCATCGAAGCGCACCTCAGCCGTGTCGGCGGCGAGCGGTTTCACCCAGGCCTGGGCCGGTCGGGAGCGGTAGCGGATTTTCACTTCGCAACGCACAAGCTCAGAAGGAGGTGGGATTAGCCAGTTAACCCGTTCCGCGAGCAGTCCAGAAACCAGGCAATCTTCACGAGAACCGAGTACCACCGCGTCCCTGCTGGGGATGATTTCAAGAACAAACCGCCGACTTCCCGTGGCGATTCCCAGCCCCTTCCGCTGACCGACCGTGAAGTTTTCGATGCCGGGATGCTCGCCGAGAACGTTGCCATCTCGGTCCAAGAAGACCCCCTTGCGGCCCAGGTCGGGACGACGCTTGCGTACCACTTCGACATAACGGCCTGCTGGGACGAAGCAGATTTCCTGGCTGTCCGGCTTTTCGGAAACCGGGAGGTTGGCTTCCCGGGCCAAGGCCCGAATCTGGGTTTTGGTAAACTCCCCAACAGTCAGCAGCAAGTTGGAGAGTATTTCGACCCGCAGCCCGAAGAGGACGTAGGACTGGTCCTTGTCGAGGTCAACGGCACGGTGCAGCTCATAAGAGCCACCATTCTGGACGATCCGGGCATAGTGCCCCGTGGCGATGCAATCCGCACCAAGACGTCGGGCCTGATGCCAGAGCTTGCCGAATTTCAGCCACGTGTTGCAGACCACGCAGGGATTGGGTGTGCGCCCAGAGGCGTATTCGTCAGCGAAGTAGGTGATGATTCGGTCGAACTCCTCCGCGTAGTCGAAGGCGTAGAAGGGAATGTCGAGCCGGTCAGCGACCCGCCGGGCGTCCTGGGCGTCGAGGGCCGAACAGCATCCCTGCTTGTGGCGTGGCTCACAGGCATCGCCTTCGTGCTGCACGCCGGTGCGCATGAAGACGCCGATCACTTCGTGTCCAGCCCGCTTCAGCAGCAGGGCTGCCACGGAACTATCTACGCCGCCGCTCATTGCTACCACGACACGTGCCATGTCCGGCTCAACCTCAGAAACAATCAAGCCGCGAGAAGAACCGACTCGAGTCGGCATCGGCTCGCGGCTCGATGGCTCTCACTTGATTGTATGCGCCAAGCCTAAGGAATGGGCTGATTCGGATTAGCAGGCTGAGCGGTCCCGTCGGCTGGCGGGGGCGGCTGTTGCGTGTCGGTCGGCGGCGTCACCTGAGGCGCGGCCGGGAGCTTGCTGAATCCCGCGGGCGGCGTCGTCGAGGGGTAACGCTTGAGATCGTAAAAGAGGATTACGCAGGCCGCGATCATCGCCAGCAGGCTGATGCTTAACATCACGGTGTAAGCGTCATCCCGAGCCGGCGCGCGGTTTTCGGTCAGTTTCTTCATGCCGTAGGTGGACATGTCTTGGCTCTCCGCGAACTCCTAGCCCAACGCTGGATTCAAGGCCGCGACGGCAGGATCTTGCTGGCGACCTGATCGTTGGGCTGGACGGCTTTCTTGAATTGCGGTGTCAGCAGCTTGCCAACAGACTCGTGAGGCGACACTTCAATGATCTGCACCACTCCAAGATATTGCGGCTTCGGCTCGGTACGGAAAACTTCCAAAGTGTGGCCGCGAAGGAGGCCGGCGTCGCTGCCGATGCTGATGCTTACCAAACCATCTTGACCGACGGCCTTGATGATGCCGCGAACGTCATCCGGTGGTGGACGGCGAACGATCTCGGTCTTTGCCGTGGGCCGTTCCAAGTTCTGCTGATTGGCCTCTTCCAAGGCCCGCACCAATTCCTGGTTTTGCTTCTCCAGGGTGCGGACCCGATCGGCGTAGGTCTGGGCCGCCACCTGGGCGGCGATTTTCTCGTTGGTCGCCTTGACGAGATCTGCCTGAATGTTGGCGTTGGTCAATTCCTTCTGCTTGATGACTTCCTGCAAGGCGATGGCTTCTTCGCGGCGTTTGGCCAGTTCGATTTCCAGATTTTGCACAGCGACTTGGGATTTCTCGAAGTCGGCCTTGGCCTTCTGAGCTTCGGCTCGATCGGCCGCGGCCTGGTCACGAGCCTGTCGAACTTCGCGCTCCCAATCCTGGCGAATCTGGGCGATCTCATTCTTGAGCTTCAGGATTTCGGCATCCCGCTCAATAATGAGCGAGTCCTTCACCGCGACGTCGCGTTGAAGCTTGGGAATCTCCACTTCCCGAAAATGCTTGGCCACGTCCACCCAACTCTGCTTGGTCTTGGGATCCTTGTTGAGTTGGTTGATCGTGATGGCCATTCCCAGAAAAACCAAGCTCATGAAGAAGATGATGAAGGTTAGAATCTTCCCGATAACCGTCATCGTCGCTCCCCCTTGCAGGGCTTCGTTGGGAAGGTGCTCCCCCGCCCGTCACCCGCCGCACTGCTTTGGCTCCGCATCATACTCCGACGGCGGAGCAAAAGCGGGGGCGGACTATGCCAAATGTCTGAAGGATGTCAACATCATCTTTGGGCCAAAAACCATTATCCGTAGGTGCTGAGCGGCTTACAAGCCTCTGATCTCCCTGCCCTGCCGTTGCCCCAGCAAGAGGTCACCTCCCCGTCATCCTGGATGGCTTGTCTTTTTCTGGAATAGCAATTCAGCGGGCACTCGCAGCCGTCCCAGTCGCTCCCTTCAACTCCGCCAGCCGTTGCTTCAATTCCGCATTCCGTTTTCTAAGTTGAGCCAAGTTTACCAATTCGTTGATTTCCCCTGGATAGTTCTCGGGATCTTCCTTGACCCCGGCCCGATACCGGCCGGACTCCTCCAAAGCGCGACGCTGATTGACCCGTTGCTCCTCGATCAGCACCTTGAAGGGACGCTTGGTTGGATCCTTAGCCGGGTCAGGCGTGATTTCTTCGCGTAACCGGGCTTGTTCGACCTGGGCGGCTTCGGTCTCCTGCCGGGCCTTCGTCACGAGGTCGATGGCTGACAACAGTCGCGTCTGGAGACTATTGGCCTCGTCCAGTTTGCGTTGGTTCTCGGCGACCAGGTCCTGAATCTGCTTTCGGAGAGCGGCAACGGTAGGCGGCTCGGCACTAGGATCCCCGGCCCCCAGCAACGTTTGAGGATTCCAGGGCATCTTCCGCTGGCCGCTCTTGATTTCGATCAACAGGTCCCGCAGGGCAATTTCCTCGCGCTGGCGGGCAATTTCCAATTGCGTGATTTCCCGGTTGAGGGCATCCCACTCCCCCTTCCAGTCGCGATAATCCACCGCGACCCACAGGGCTACTCCCAAGCCCGTCAGGCTGACCACCAAGGTGACAAAGACCATCACCTTGCCCAATACCGTCATAATTCTTGCGAAGCTGCCCATGTCGGATTACTCGCTCCCGGTGGTGCCCTGGGCCTTGGCCCGTTCCAAGCGCTTGATCTCCTGCTCTAACTCGAGGTTTTCGGCGACCAGGGCAGAGGCTTTCTCTCGAATGGCGTCGCGACGGCGCTTGTAGTCGGCCAGGGTTCCTTCGGCTAGTTCGCGAGCGGCAACCGCCTCTTCCAATTCCGCGTACAAGTTGGCCAGTTCAAGACGCCGTGCCTGGTTTTCCGTCTTGAGTCGCTCCAGGATGTCGCGTTCCTTGGCAAGCATCTCTTCCGGCTTTCCTTCATCCGTGGCGAAGCGGGCGATCTCCTCCTTGAGCCGTGCAATCCGCTCATCATAATTGCGTGCGATTTGAAGAAGGGTGTTCTTCTCCTCGGCGAGTCGCTGCTCCTCGGCTCGCAACTCAGGAGTTCTCAGTTTGACGAACTCGTTGAGGATCCGCCGGTAGTCGGCTGGTCCGTATTCGCGTGCCGCCTTCTGGCTTTCCTGTCCACCAATCTGGTCGGGCTTCTCTTTCAGGTCGCTGAGTTGCAGCGCGCCAGCCGTTTTGCGGCGGGTGTACTCCGCTTCCCACTTCTTGAGACTTTCCTTTTGATCCGGCGTCAGTTGAGCGATGAGTTGGTCCGTGGACAAGCCGTCTCGGAGTTTCTGTCGCTCTTCCAAGGCCCGTACCCACTGGACCCGTGTGTACCAGACCGCGCCAGCGTAGTAGAACAGAACACCAGCTGCGACGATGTTGAAGAACGCCAGCACGCTCAGAATTACCATCGGAATGATGCTTGGCTTCTTGGCTGCCATGCACGACTCCCGAATCGTGGGAATGAATCCGCCGGAACTGCCCGCAAGAGCCTCCGTTCCTCTCAATCTTAACCGGGGCAAGCAGGTTGGGAAGAGCAAATTGGCCAGGCGGGACGGGAAAACCACGGCGATTGTAGGGATTGAAACGGACCGAAACGGCCTCGTCCCCTTCGACTCGACAAATCTGGTACAATCCGAATGCAAGCAAATTCCCACACAATGAGGCTCCGAGCATGAACGCACCGCTGCCTTCCTCGCCGCGGATAGTCCGAGCGCCCCGAGGGCCTCAACGGACCTGCAAGGGCTGGATCCAGGAAGCCGCCCTGCGAATGTTGATGAACAATCTTGACCCCGAGGTGGCCGAGGACCCGGCCAATCTGATCGTTTACGGTGGTTGCGGCAAGGCGGCCCGGACCTGGAAGGATTTCGATGCCATCGTTTCCGCCCTCAGGAAACTCGATAACGATGAAACTCTTCTGATCCAGTCTGGCAAGCCCGTGGCCGTTTTCCGAACCCATCCGGTCGCACCTCGGGTTCTCCTGGCAAACAGTCTGCTCGTTCCGCACTGGGCCACCTGGGACGAGTTCCGCCGGTTGGAAGCCCTGGGATTGACGATGTACGGCCAGATGACCGCCGGCAGCTGGATCTACATCGGAACGCAGGGGATCCTTCAGGGTACTTACGAAACCTTCGCAGCGTGTGCCCGCAAGCATTTCGGAGGCGACCTGGCGGGACGGTTCGTGGTCAGCGGTGGTCTGGGCGGCATGGGCGGCGCTCAGCCATTGGCCGCCACCATGAATGGGGCCGCATTTCTCGGCATCGAAGTCGATAGACATCGCATCGAGCGACGCCTGGCTACCGGCTACCTCGATCGAATCACCGAGGATCTGGATCAAGCCTTGGAATGGATCGAAGACGCTCGGCGAAGGAAGCAGTCGATATCGGTTGGCCTCGTAGGCAATTGTGCCCAGGTTCTTCCCGAGCTGGTTCGCCGTGGCATCACTCCCGATGTGCTGACTGACCAGACCTCAGCCCACGACACTCTGAACGGCTACGTTCCGGTGGCTCGTTATCCCGGAGAGGATGTCTATGCCCTGCGGAGGACCGATCCGCAGCAGTACGTCACTCGCGCTTTGGA